>JAPLLI010000250.1 GCA_026387615.1 Nitrospirota bacterium | reverse complement strand
ACCATCATCGTGACCCGAATATCCGGACGTGCCTCTTTGATGGCACGCAGCGTTGGCGTTGCCAGCAAGACGTCCCCGATGTAGCGGAGCTTGATAATCAGAAGGTTGTGCATGAAACGCTCAAAAATGGCTCGTTCGATGTTCGAAAGTTCGAAGTTGAATAGTCCTGAAACCTCGAACCCAGAACTTCGAACCTCGAATAGTTATCCGCCACACACTTCCCTGTACAGTTCGATGGTTTTAGCCGCCACCTGTTCCCAGGAAAACTGCTTGGCTCGCTCGAAACCTTTGACTCTCAACGCAGCTCGCAGCGGCTCATCGTCCAGCACTCGAATCATGGCCTCTCCCAGCGCCTTCGCATCTTGAGGATCTGCCAACATTGCGGCATCGCCCGCTACTTCCGCCAACGCGGTTGAATTGGACGTGAGCACCGGCGCCCCGCAAGCCATCGCTTCCAACACCGGCATCCCGAATCCTTCATAAAGAGAAGGGAAGACAAACAGATCGGCCGAGGAATAGAGCAGCTGCAAATCGTTCGTGGACAACCGCCCAGGACAGAGCACCTTCTCCTGTAGACTGCGCCGGCGAGCCGTCTCCACATAGTCCCCGAACGGATGGATCGGCGAGCCGACCAGGACCAGCATGCGTGGCCCTAATTTCTTCCGCACCTTCTCCGCCGCCTCAAGGAAGGTTTGATGGTTCTTGCGCGGGTCCGCCCCTCCAATAAACAGGACATAGCGAGCGGACTTCAACCCGATCCGTTTCCGCAATTCCGCCATCGCCGGCTCATCCAGCCGTGGCACAAAGTCCTCCGACACGCCGTTGGGAATCACCCGGATATGCTCACGTTTCAACCCATAGAGCTCCACGAGCTCTCTGGCGGAAAATTCGGAGACCGTGATGGTCTTTCTGGCTCGCAACGCGGTCTGTCTCGTCTTGAACGACGAAGGCCATTGGCCCAACATCTTCTTCGAAAACTCAGGGTGGCGATCCAGCCACAAATCATGAATCGTGACGACTCCGCCATAGCGCCCGACCGTCTGCATGCGGAAATTGGTCCCATGGTACAGATCCAATTGATCGGAGGGACCCTGCTTCCCCATCCCCCAACGGCTTGAATTCACCCACTGGAGCCGCTCAACGCCAGGCCATGATCCCACGGCATCAGGCCGCTCGGCGCCAGGCTTGGCATAGGCCACAAAGTCGATGCCTTCCTGCTTTGCCAGCATCGTCCTGAGCAGATGGTAACAGTGCCACCCGACCCCGCCCATGTCTCCTACCATCGGATTTGCATCGAAACCGATTTTCATCCTCGCCCCTTCTACAGGATGCTGAAAAAGCACACCAGCAGTCTTGTTCGTTTGGTCTGTCTCGTCTGTCTGGTCGGAGAGGTCTACTCTATCTTTCTAGCCAACTGATCGCACGGGCAAGACCCATCGGACAGACCAGATAGACAAGATGGACCTCCTCAACCAGATAGACCAGATCAACCAGATAGACAAGACAGACCAAACGACCAGACAGACTGCTATGTCCCCACTACTTCCCCGTACAACTGCTCCATCTGCATAACCGACGCAGCAAGACTAAATCGCTCCTGCGCACGGACCATTCCGTTACGGCCCATCTGTTCTCGTCTCACCTTGTCCTCCAGGAGAGCAATCACGGTGGCGGACAATGACTCGGCATCTCCAGGAGGAACCAGCAAACCAGTCTCTCCCTGTTCCACCACTTCTGGAAGCCCCCCGGTCGTGGTCGCAACCACGGCCTTTCCCATGGCCATCGCTTCGACCACTGCGATCCCAAACCCCTCCATCAATGCTGGGTGCACATACAGGTCCAAGGAAGCCAGGAACGGATGAACCGCATCCTGACAACCGACCATATGCACATGCTCGGCAAACTTCAACTCCTGCGCAAGCTTCATCAATCGATCGGCATAGTGATTCTCGTCACTGCCCACGATCATGTAATGCGCAGTGGGAACCGCATGGATGATCGCAGGGAGAGCCCGCAGCATGACCTCATAGCCTTTCCGTGGAAACAGATTCGCGACGGTGCCTAAGAGGATGGCGCCGCTCGGGATCCCGGCCCTCTGACGAATCACCTGACCGTCAGTCTGCGGCTGTGTTCCGGAAAAATCGATGCCACTATAGAGGGTCCGCACCCTGTTCGCCGAGACCCCGCCGACAATCAGCGACTGCTCAACCTGCCGGGAGATCGCAACCACGGCATCGACTCGATCCAGCCCATAACGCCGCACCTTCGCCGGCTCGATTTCCTGCCTCACGTGGGCCACGATCGGCACAGACGCAGGATTATACCGTACCGCCCTCAGGGTATGGGGCACCCACCAGATATCGTTCACATGAATCATGGCCGGATCGAGGTGCGTCACGAGATCCCTCAAACGCCGGACCGCCGATCGGCGCTGAAAGAACGAAAGAAATTTTCGCCAGGGAGGAAGGGTGAGTCCATGAGTGGGGACTGCAAGGACCTGAAGCTGATCCAACAATGGGCCGGTCCCAGGACAGACCACATAAGGCTCCCACTTGTCGCGATCGAGAGACTTTAACAATGCGAGCAGATCGCGCTCCGCCCCCCCGATGGCGCCAATCCCATGCACATAGAGGATTCGCCTGGCCACTACCGACGATCCAATTGCGCCGCGGCTTGCCTCGTGGCATCCCAGAGCTTGGCATATTTCACAAAGGTATACATGCTGGCAAAGACACAGACAATGAGCCCGCGCACCCCATCGCGAAACCCCTGTTTCAACACATAGGTCTTCACCAAGACCACCAGGGGACGAAAGACCAGATCGATCCAACTGACCGTCCGAGCCTTCTTGGCCTTCTCCTGCGCCGCCAGCGTGGTATAGAGGCCGAACTTCTTGAAATGATCCTGAATGCGCCGCTCCGTGTAATGGTCGAGATGCCCGGCCAAGGTCCCGATCTCTCCCTCGACGAGAAGGTTCTCATGCACGGCGACATCGTTATAGTGAGCGGCTCCTCGCCGGAACAAACGCACTTGATAATCGGGATAGACACCGCCCCCTCGCACCCAAGCCCCATAAAAAAAGTTCCGCCGGGGAACCCGGTAGGCCACGGGAGCGCCAGGCTTCCATTGTTCGAGGCAGGCCCGCACCTCGTCACGCAGTTCCTCCGTCACCCGTTCATCGGCATCCAGGATCAAAATCCACTCAGACGAGGCCTGGGCCATCCCGAAATTCTTCTGCAGGCCGAAGCCGGGCCAGGGCCGCACAAAGACCTTCGCTCCGGAAGCACGGGCCAACTCCACGGTCTTGTCCGCACTTTCGGCATCGACCACGATCAACTCATCAGCCCATCGAGCCGAAGCCAGACAGTCGGCAATATTCCGCTCCTCGTTCTTCGTAATGACAATGCATGCAACGGTGGATGGCATCCCTTCAGCCCTTGAATCCATGACGGAGCACTTCACCGTAGAACCGTGGATTGAGCCACCGGTTCCAGCGAGGCCTCAGCCGCTGTGCATTCTTGATACGGGCTTCCATGACTTTGGGATGGGTCCCTCGAAACTCCTTCAAAATGTCATAGGTCGGATACTCGGACCGAATAAGCGCCTGCTCGTCGATCATGGCCTGCGACCACCGTTCTCCATCGTGGCGGCTGATCTGGAACCGGAGCTTTTCCCGGAGCACCTTCGGGTCTTTCACCCAGCCATAGTGGAAGATGCGCGCATCGATCAAGGCCCCATGAGGCCCGGACTTGATCATGCCGGGAATGCCATCTGCCATGAAATCGCAACAGTCGGTCGTCGACCGCACATTGCCGGTCGTCCGCACGATACGTGTCGCCTTCCGGTACATCCAGGGGTCTAAGGACCAATAGTCCCCCTTAAAATGTCTCATCCGAAACACGAGACCGAGGATCTGCGGACGATCCAGATGCTCGCGCATGGCCTGCTGAATCTTGGGCAAGTCGTCTTCATGGAGCACTTCGTCCGCCTGCAGCAGCAAGGCCCAATCGCCCGTGCAATGAGAGAGGGCGATGTCTTGCTGAATCCCGAAGATCTGGCCGTCCACCTTCAACTTGTCGTCCCACACCGTCTCCACAATCTTAATCTTGGGCGATCCGATCGAACGGATCAGCTCCAGGGTGCCGTCCTCGGACTTGCCGACATTGACGACAAATTCGTCCACGATCGGCAAGGCAGAGGTGATGACTTCAATAATGGGAAAATCATACTTCACCGCGTTGCGAATAAATGTAAATCCGCTAACCTTCATAATCCCCCTCTTGCACCGCAACCGTTGAATGCCTGGCTGCCCGGCTTATGATCCTTCACCCTCGACTGGTATCCAACACAGCCCCGTAGAGCCGTTCCAGTTCCTTCGTCAGCCGCGAGGCCTCAAACTGTTCACGGGCCTTCTCCCGGCTCCGTCTTCCAAATGTTTCACGCAATTCGTGATTTTTCAGCAGCTCGATCACCGCCCCGGCATATTGCCATCGCCACCGGCAGACCAATCCCGTGACGTTATGCTCAACTAGCTCAGCCTGCGCATTCGACTTCCCCCTCTGAGGAGTACTCAACGTGACGACGGGAATACCGTTCGACATCGCTTCAGCAATCACACAACCAAACGTCTCTCCGACGCGAGAGCCATGAATAAATACGTCAATCTGCCGATAGAAACTCGCCACGTCGAGAGAAGGCTCCAGCAATGTCACCCGCTCGGTCAACCCCAGCTGCGCCAGCTTGCCCTTCACCCGGTCAGTGGCTCCCTGGATGACACATTTCACCCCTGGCACTTTCCGGAAAATCTTCGGCAGACTCTTAATACAGACATCATGCCATTTCTGATCATCCGCTCTGCTGCATCGACCGATAGTGTTCCCGAAACGACTGGGGCCCCCTGCACATTCATCGAAATCTACGGGATTATAAATCGCTTCATAGCGCACGTCCGTTTTCGGTCGATTCCGACTCAGATACCGGTCCCGCGAAAACTTGGAGACGAATATATGCGCATCGATCAGCTCATCCTGGACTTGATCGAATGCTTCGAAGACATTCGTCTCGACAATGCGGGGCCAGCCCTGTTGCTTCTCCGGAAGAGTCCCTGGCTCGGAGTCTCCGGCCCGATGCACATGATAGATGTCGATCTTCAGTTCACGGACCAAGGCTGTGAGATCGGCAGGCTGCACGATCACCGGCACACCCAAGTCTTCTAACGCCTGTACGCGAAGCCCCCCGCTTTTCAACCCGCAGGCATAGACTTCGAAGCGGGAGCGATCGAGGTACTTCGAGAAAACTTGGAGGGTTTTCTCCGTGCCCCCGATGGCCAACTGATTGCAGGCTTGGAGCACGCGAATTTTTTTCACCGGGCGAACGTCCTCTTCTCCAGCTCGATTCGGCTCAGGCGGTTCACCGCTTCACTGGCTTACTGCCTGCCTGTGGCCCTGTAGACAATTCCCAGAATTTCGCATACTTCATGAAGGTGTAATAGGCATAGAGTCCGGAAAGAATCAAGCCTGGCATGCCGTCCAGGAAGCCGGCCCGCGGCACATACATCTTCAAAAACGCCCCAAGCGGGTGGGTGATGAGTTGTTGGAAGGAAAACTTCCGGCCCTGGTCCACCATGCGGCGGGCCATCAAATCCGAGTAACGATCCTGCTTCGCCACGTAGTGATCGATATCACGAAAGGGATATTGCAACGCGGGGTTCTTGAGAAATCCGACCGGCCCGTCGCAATCGAAACTCTCATGGACCAGCTCTTCGCGATACCGGAATCGGCTCTTCCGAAACAGCTGCGGTTGCCGATAGTCGGGATACCAGCCGCAATGTTTGATCCAGCGGCCTAGAAAATAGTTTTTCCGCGGGACGAAATAGGCATCCTTGCCCGGTCCACGGTCGAGCAGCAGCTGGATCTCGCTTTTCAACTCCGGCGTCATCCTCTCATCGCTATCCAGGCTGAAGACCCATTCATGGGTCGTAAGAGCCACCGCCTGATTACGCAAGTCTCCGAATCCCTTGAAATCGACTTGATAGACCTTGTCCGTATACTCGCGACTGATGACAGCGGTCCGATCGGTGCTGTGGGAATCCACCACGATCAACTCATCGCCCCAGCCAGCCACAGATTCAAGGCACGCCTTCATATTGGGTTCGTCGTTATAGGCGATCACATAGATGGACAATTTAGACATGGAGCACTTTCAAGGGTGATGGATCTGCTGCTACCTGAAGCACCTGCTCCGCCACGGTTTCTACCGTCAGCCGGTCGAGACAGTCCCAATAGGGACAGGCTTCATAGATGCATTTCTCACAAGTCGGCACCTCAGGACGCAAGACGACTCCCTTACCGAGCGGCTGCCACCGAGTCGGAAGATTGTTCCGCCGTGGATCGAAGAGGCTGACATTCGGCACAGCGCAGGCTGCGGCAATATGAGCCGGACCTGTGGCTCCGGAGACCACAACATGACTGGCGGCAATGACTCCCATCAGCTCCCGTACCGATAGCTGCCCCATGAGATTCATGACGGCCCCAGGAAGAGGCGCGGCACTCGTCACATGTTGCACAAACATCTCTGCTTCTGCCTGGCTTCCGGTCAACACCACCCCCACTCCCCTCCGGTACAACTCCTGCGCAAGCGCATGATAATGCTCCACAGGCCAGCGCCTGGCTGCAAAACCTCCAGGATGGAGCACCACTCTGGGCATCGGCAGACCGCGCAGCCGCTCCTGCCCCTTCGTCCGTTCATCATCGGTCAGGACGAGACTCGGTGGAGCCACGGGACCAGGCTGCAATCCCAGGCCAGCCAGCATCCCGACGTTATAGGCCGTTTCATGCTTGGAAAAATCTTTCCGATGTTCATAGACCCGCCGATTCGCCAATACACTATACCAACGATAGCCCGTCGCGACTCGAATCGGAACCCGCGCCAGGAAAGCCGCCCACATCAACCGTTTGAACGGTTTCAAAAATACCACGGCATCGACATCCCGGCGAAACAACGACACCAACTCGCCAAAGGATTCCCTGCCTGTGACCGTCCAGACCTCGTCGAGGTCAGGATGGTGTGCCAAGACCGGGGCTGCATAGTCACTGGACAGGAACGTGATCCGCGCCTCCGGCAGAAGCCGGCGCAACGCGGAGGCGACCGGCAGACAGAGAATTTCATCGCCGATCCCGTCAGGCCGGACCAAGAGGACCTTCATTGAGGAACCATCCGAAGGGATCTCTGGGCGCGCGCCGCAGCCAATACTTGTTCAGGCGACACGGTTCGCAAACATTCCAAGGGCAGAACATTGCGGCAAGTCCGACTGAAGCAGGGCCTGCACGATACGTTTCCCGTCACTACGTGATGCCCCGCCCCATAGGGACCGGTCCGCACTTCACTCGTCGGCCCGAACAAGGCCACAACCGGCGTCCCAACCGCCGCCGCCACATGCATCGGACCTGAATCGTTCGTAATCAGCAATGACGCCTTACTCAATAGCGCCGGCAGCAATCCCACAGTGGTGGATCCGGTCAGGTCGATCGCAGGGGTCTTCATCTTCCCTTTCACCGCCGCAACCTCCGCCCGTTCGCCAGGCCCTCCGATCAACACCACCGAGCCAGACTCCTCTTGTTGCAGCCGATCTGCAACTTCAGCAAATGACGCAGCAGGCCACCGCTTGGTTGGCCAGCGAGCCGACACATTCATCGCCACCCAACTCATTCCCGGCGCCTCACCGGATCG
>JAPLLI010000122.1 GCA_026387615.1 Nitrospirota bacterium | reverse complement strand
ACAGTTCATGCTGCCGAACCGTTCGAATGAGATGGGTCAACAGGGCCGGCCGTGCGGTCGATCTGGATGACGGCCTCAGGATCGTCGTCTCAACGGCCATGGTTAGGGCACTTCCTGCGGGATCGTTCGCAAACTGATACGAGCCTGCTCCACATCACGGGCGATTTGTTTCGACAGCTCCTCGGCAGACGCAAAGGTATGGTCGCCTCGTACCCGCGAGACAAACTGCACGGTAATCTCCTGGCCATAGAGATCGCAGGAGTGATCCAGAAGATTCACCTCGATGAGCCGCTCGCCCGCCCCAAACGTTGGTCTCGTCCCGATATAGGCGATCGCGGCATAGGTGTCGGCCCCATGCACCGCTCGCGCGGCATAGACTCCATCGGGCGGCACGACACGCTCGGCCGGGATACGCAGATTGGCCGTGGGCCAGCCCAGCGCCTGCCCCTGTTGCAGCCCATGCACCACGGGACCTTTGATGCCATAGAGGCGCCCGAGCAACGTAGCAGCCTGTTCCATCTTCCCGGCCTGAATGAGCTGGCGAATGCGCGTCGAACTCACCACGTCTCCCTCGATCATCACGGGCGTCACGGGATGCACAAGAAAACCATATTGCCCGCCCAGCCGCACGAGGTCCTCGATATGGCCGGCCCGGCCCTTCCCGAACGCAAAGTGATCGCCCACGAACAGTTCGGACAGCGTCAGCGCGCGATGCAGGATATCTGAGGCGAACCGATCCGGACTCATCGCCGCGAAGGTCGGGGTAAAATCCAGGAACACCACTTCATCGATTCCCGCTGCTTCGAGCTGCGCGAGCTTTTCCTCCGGACTGGTGAGGAAACGAAGGTCGACGTGGGGAGCAAGAATTTTGACCGGATGAGGCTCGAAGGTCAGTACCAGCGCAGTCCCCTGCGCTTTCCGAGCTGTCTCCACCACCGTCTGCAACAGGGCTCGATGGCCCAGGTGGTGGCCATCGAAGTTGCCGATCGTGGCGACCGGATAGGCACGTAACGCAGATTCGCCTGACAGCCCACGCGTAACTTTCAGCATGGGCGTCAGTGGAGGAGACGCGCGGCGTCTTTGGCAAAATAGGTCAGAATGAGATCGGCGCCGGCCCGCTTGATCGAGAGCCACGATTCCATCATGGCGCGCGACTCATCGAGCCAGCCGGCGTTCGCGGCGGCTTTGATCATGCTGTACTCCCCGCTCACCTGATAGGCCGCCACCGGCAACAAGATCTGCTCTCTGGCCGCGGCAATGATATCGAGGTACGGCAGCGCCGGTTTCACCATAATGATATCGGCCCCCTCCTCGACATCGAGGGCGATCTCGCGCAGCGCTTCCCGGCGGTTAGCCGGATCCATTTGATAGGACTGCCGATCGCCGAATTGCGGGCTCGAAAATGCCGCATCCCGAAAGGGTGCATAAAAACAGGAGGCGAATTTATCGGCATAGGCCATGATCGGCAATTCAGGAAATCCTGCCTGGTCCAATTCCGATCTGATCGCTGCAACCCGCCCATCCATCATATCGGACGGGGCTACCATATCGGCCCCGGCCTGCGCATGGGTGAGGGCCATGGCGCGAAGGCAGTCCAAGGTTTCATCGTTGAGGATGCGCCCATCCTTCACGACCCCGCAATGGCCATGGTCGGTATATTCGTCGATGCAGACATCGGTCACGACCATCAGACCGGGAACCTGATCCTTCACCGCCTTGATGGCCCGCTGCACGATGCCGTTCGGATCGTAACCGGAACTCCCCTTCGCATCCTTCCGGTCAGGAATCCCGAAGAGAATGATGCCGGGAATCCCCAGGGCCGCAACCTCCTGTGCCTCTTTCACCAGAAGATCGACCGAGAGCCGGAACTGCCCCGGCATCGACATGATCTCCTCCCGCCGACCCCGCCCTTCGACGACGAACAGGGGATAGATGAAGTCGGAAGGGGCCAGGCTCGTCTCCCGGACCATACGACGGAATCCCTCATGCTGCCGCAACCGCCTGAGCCGCTGAATTGGAAAGGCCATCGGATTACTTCCTCGGAAGATTCGTTAAGAACACCACGAGATCGCGGACGGAAATCATGCCGACCAACTCGCCATTCCGCGTCACGCCGAGATGGCGAATATGCGTTTGCGCCATCAGATCGTTGGCATCGAGCAGGGTCTTATTTGCCATGTCCTGTTGCCTATCCAGACGTCGAAACGGCGACTCCTGCCCCTTCACTGAAATACTTCACAATGGCCTGGGCCAATGCCGGCACGGTATTTTCAGCCGGCATGATCCTGACCGTCAACCCCTGTTCCTCCGCCGTGCGGGCGGTAATGGGCCCGATGCAGGCGACGGCCACCTGCGCCACCAGCCGCGTGACGGCCTGCGGCCCGCCAAAGAGTTCCACAAAATTCCTGACGGTGGACGAGCTCGTAAAGGTCAGCGCCGCCACCCGCCCATCGCGAAGCTGCTGCGTCAAGGACGCGACATCCACCGTCGGGACGATCGTGCGATAGACCGGAATGACGTCGACCACCGCCCCTAACTCCCGCAACTGCTCCGGCAAGATTTCGCGCGCCACTTCCGCACGGGGAATCAAGACGCGGCTGCCGCGGATGCCGACCTGGGTGAGTGAGGCAATGACTCCTTCAGCTTGGAACTCGGCCGGCACGAGATCCGCCGTCAAACCATGGATCTTCAGTTCCTGCGCCGTGCGCGGCCCGATAGCGCAGAGGCGAAGGTTCGCCAAGGCCCGCGCATCTTTCCCGGCCGCATGGAGCCGGTCCATGAAAGGCCCCACCCCGTTCATGCTGGTAAAGATCAGCCACTGATAGGCCCCGAGACAGGCGATCGCATCATCGATCGCCTGCCAACTGGCCGGAGGCACGATCTGAATCGTCGGCACTTCGACCGGTTCCGCCCCGTAGGCCGCCAGGAGCTGGGAGAATTCTCCGGCCTGCTCCTGCGCTCTGGTGAGCACGATCCGCTTGCCAAAAAGCGGTTTGGTCTCAAACCAATTGAGCTGCCCGCGCAACCGCACGACCTCCCCCACGACGATCACCGTAGGCGGTTCGAGCCGCGCAGCGTCAGTTTTCGCGACAATATCGGCCAGGGTCCCCACGATAGTCTGCTGATCGGCCTTGGTCCCCCAACGAATCGCCGCCACCGGCGTGCCGGACGGCCGCCCTTCAGACAGGAGATGCCTCACGATCGACGGCAAATTCTTCATGCCCATCATGAATACGAGGGTCCCCGATGTCTGAGCCAGTTTCGGCCATTCCAGCAGGGTTTCCGGTTTACTCGGGTCTTCATGGCCGGTCACAAAGGTGACCGTGGAAGCTAAGGTGCGGTGGGTCACCGGAATGCCGGCATAGGCTGGCACAGCCACCGCAGCCGTCACGCCTGGCACCACCTCGAACTCGACCCCGGCCGCTGCCATCGCTTCCGCCTCTTCTCCCCCTCGCCCAAACACAAATGGATCACCGCCCTTGAGGCGGACCACCACGTTTCCCTCGTGAGCCCGATCAACCAACAATCGATTGATATCGGTTTGGTCTTGATACTGCCCCCGTCCCCGCCGCCCGATATAAATACGCTGCGCTGCAGCCGGAGCATGGCGCAGTAACACCGGATTGGCGAGGTAGTCGTACAGCACGACATCGGCCTGCTCCAGACAGGCCTTCCCTTTTAGCGTCAGGAGACCGGGATCGCCCGGCCCCGCTCCCACCAAATAGACCTTCCCTGGCCTGCCAGTTATGGTCATGCCGTCCCGTAAACCGCACGAAGGATTTTGTCGCCGCCGCGCGCGAGCAACCGTTCCGCCAGTTGAATGCCGATCGACTCAGGATCCTCAATGGTCCCTTCCGCCCTCTCGCGAATCAGTTCCTTGCCATCCACGCTAGCCACGACCCCCTCAAGGATCACCGTTGCCCCGTCCAAGGTCGCATGGGCCGCAATCGGAACCTGGCAGCCTCCTTGAAGCCGATGGAGCAAGGCCCGTTCAGCCAACACGGCGGTCTGACTGGGCGCATGGTTCAAGCCGCTGAGCAAAGAACGAATAAAGAGGTCGTCGCTCCGGCCTTCGATGCCCAGCGCCCCCTGACCGATGGCAGGCAAGCTGATCTCCGGCGCAATGGCACATCTTTCATACTGTGCACCGCCAGATCAATTTCACCGCTCAACAGCGCTTCCTAGATCTCCTTGACGAAGAGTCCCTTCCCGCCGATTTGCGCCAGCGGCACGTCAAGAATCTTGTCTCCCGATGTCTGGATCCGGCGCAACGTGACCGTCACATGCGGAGCCAGCGCGTGCAACTGCGCCTGGACCCATTCGCTCTGATGTACCGCCAGCTTACTGCCTCTGGTCCCAAGCACGACGGCCGATCGTTCATGACTGACTTTCGACATGGCTCCCTTTCACCGACTCATATCTTGATACGGACGCTGAAACGTCGCAGGTCCTTCGCGGCCCGGGAGTTTCTCCGACCCGTCGCGGTCGGGACGTGAGATCTCGTTCGACAGGGTCCCGCTCACAAAACTTCGATAGGACGACGAAACCAAAAGAAAACTGATCAATCCGAGAATCGACAGGAGATAGACCAGCACATCCCAGCGAATTCCTTCCCGCTCCCGATAATCGAATCCGCAGACCGGACAATCGGGCAACGGCTCATGTCCCAGGTACGATGTTCGGCACTTGGGACAGATAAAGAGTTTCGGCCCGTTACGGCTGTTGCCCATACCCATGGCCCACTCAATGCTCCGGCCTCTTCGAACCGGCTCTCGGAATCAACACTTCAGCTTCTTTGCTCACCTCTTGCGGCAACGGACAGGTCTCCGACACAGAGGAAGCACTCCCATTGACGTTAGAGGCAGCAGGATCCCCGAGGCTGAAAAACCGTCTCGCCGCCTCGACGAAGGCGGCTCCATCCGAGGAATTCACCTCAGCCTTCAGCGTCACCATCGTATTGTGAATAAGCTTGTTCACGATCGACGACGCCATCGCCTCAACCAACTCACGCTCCGGACCGGACAGATTCGCCAACCGCCCCAAGGTCTTCTCAACCTCCACGCGCTTGATATCATCGGCTTTCGTGCGGAGCGCCATGATGGTCGGGGTGACTTCGAGCGACTGGAGCCATTGCCGAACGATGCCGACTTCCTCCACCACCATCTGCTCGGCCTTCTCGGCCTCCTGCAAACGGCCCCCGCGATTCTGCTCGACCCGCGCTTACAAATCGTCGATGTCGAAGAGAAAGGCATTATCCACATGACGCACGGCCGGATCGATATTGCGCGGGACCGAAATATCGATCAGAAACATCGGACGATTCATCCGTTGCGTGACCGAGCGCTGCACGTCGTCCTCGCTCACGAGATAATGGGCTGCGCCGGTCGACACCAACACGATATCGGCGGAAGCCATGTCGTCTCGAAACTGTTCAAAGGGGACCGCGGTCCCGCCAAACCGATCAGCCAATTCCAGCCCGTGCTGCGGATTCCTGGTTGTCACCCGCACATGCCGGACGCCGCTGGCAATAAAATGTTTCGCCGCCAGCTTGGCCATCTCCCCCGCCCCCACCAGCAAGACCGTCTTCTCGCTCAAATCAGAAAAAATCTTCTTGGCCAGTTCGACCGCCGCATAGCT
>JAPLLI010000102.1 GCA_026387615.1 Nitrospirota bacterium | reverse complement strand
TCTCCGACCATCCAGCCCTCCGTCTGAAAGCCGGCAGTCTAGCAACGAAGAGGACATTTCTACTGTGGTGAAAGCGGACATTATCATTGTGGGATTACACACCGGCTGAAGACATCCGATCATCATGTCTAACAATAATTAGACTGATCTGCACAAGATGCGGCGCTTTGATTTTCTGTCCGTATAACAGGCTTTGGGATTTCTTGCCGAAGGTCTGTCAGCCTCTTTGCCTTCAACAGTGCGCTGCCTATCCTAGCGGTTTTCTTATGCGGATTAGCATAAGAAAACAACATTCAGCGATGCAGCCGCCTGATCCTGGATCTAATCAAAGAAAAGCTTCTGTAAGAGGATGCTGAAAAAGGCCGCAGCGCAAAGCCTGTGAATCGTCCCTCGTGAAGCGTATCTCGCAAGCCAGGAAGGTCTCTGCTTGCGAACGACGAGATACGAGAGACGAACGACGGCCTTTCAATGAAAGGCCAGCACCGGACACGGCATCTTATGCAACACCGCGTGCGACGTACTGCCGAGCACGAAGCGGGTGATGCCTTGCCTGCCTCTGGTGCCCATCAAGATTAGATCCGAACGACGAGCGGTGGCTTCTTGCAGGATCATGGTCGATGGCGTTCCCAGGACGGCGAGCCCGCGTGCTTGATAGCCGATGGCGCGCAGACGTTCTGTCGCACCGTCGATGTAGTCGCGCGCGCTTTGCAGGGCTTGCTCTTCCAGCTTTTTTGCGGCTGTCGCCTCGACCGGCCAGGGTGGCTGCGTCGAGGGTAAAACGGTCAGGAGCGTCAACTCGACCGGATCGTGAAAGGGCTTAAGCTGGAGGAAGCGCATCGCGGCTGCCTCGTCGAATGGACCTTGGAGCGGGAGCAAAATCTGTTTCATGGCCTTGACCGGGCCGTTCACGATCAAGGTGGCGCAGGGTGCCATTGTCAAAATGCGATGGGAGACGCTCCCCATCAACCGTTCCTTGATCGGTCCCAGGCCGCGCGCGCCCATGATGATGAGGTCTACTTTTTTGGATTCTGCCGTGGTCACGATGACTTCAGCCGGCGATCCCAACTGGAGCAGCTTCGTGGTCGGCCCCGCATGAGGGGGCAAGAGGGATTGCGTGCGATCGAGCAGCCGTTCACCGTCGTCCCTCATGCTCTGTTCGAGGGATTTATAGAGCTCCTCCGCCACTTCCGGCACCATCATGGGGTAGGCCGGTCTCGGGACATCCAGCGCATGAAGCAGGGTGAGCTGCTCCGCCTTGGCAAAGTATTTCAGGGCATGAACGGCTTCATAGGAATTATCCGATCCGTCGACCGCGAGTAATGTCTTCATCGAGGAGGCTCCTTTGTCTCCGCATGGGCGCTTTCGTGCTGGAGAGGATGAAAGTGCTGTTGAAACCAGGTGCGCGCCTGTTCCGAAACCTGTTCAAGCGTACCGGGCTCTTCAAAGAGATGCGAGGCGCCCGGCACGATCACCAGCCGTTTGGGGCAGGTGAGTAGTTTGTAGGCGGCTCGATTCATCTCGATAACCGGTCCATCGTCTCCCCCGACAATCAGCAGGGTCGGCGCGGTAACCAACGGGAGATAGGCTTCTGCCAGGTCCGGTCTGCCGCCGCGCGACACGACAGCCTGAATCGACGAATGATTACGGGCTGCTGCCTGCAGGGCCGCGCCGGCACCGGTGCTGGCGCCGAAATAACCCATGCCAAGGCCCTTGGTCCGGTCATTCTGTTCGAGCCAGGCTTTGGCCAGCAGCACACGATCTGCCAGGAGATCGATATCGAATATTTTTCTGCGGTCCTCGGCTTCTTCCTGGGTTAGGAGATCGATCAGGAGCGTCGCCACCTGTCCTTGCTGGAGATGGCGGGCGACAAAATTGTTGCGCGAGCTGAATCGCCCGCTGCCGCTTCCGTGGGCGAAGATCACAATCCCGATTGCCTGCGTCGGAAGGCCAAGTACTCCTTCCAGGGAAAGAGGTCCTCTTGTGAGCCGTACGGTTTCTTCGCTTATGGCTGTTGATCTAGGCATAGCCCCCTTTTAAAGCTCAGTGGCATTCCGTGGGGCAGAAAAACAGGATGTACAGGCCCACTGCAAGTCCGAGCAGGACAGCGCCCATAAGTAACCACTGTGTTTTTGTCATGGGTAGGTCTCCATACGAAGAACTCAGCAAGTCCGATGCCGTCGGTGCCACTGCCATGTGGGGCGTGAAAGGCCTTTGTCGCCGTTTACTTTTCATATTTCACGTTTTACGTCTCATGCCCTCTGTCGCCTTCTGCTACAGGACCGGCTGTCATCCTGTAGCAAGACACCCCCCGCGTAACAGCTGTAGGTATGAAGACTGAAGGCTGAAGGGCTGATAGGAGGGGGAAAGTCTTTGTTTCCATGCAGCCTTCGGCCTTCAGCCTTCAGTCTGGATCAGTGGCACCGGCCTTGCTGATAATGAGGAATGAGTCAATTTATTTGGGAGGTTACATGGCTGATTCGCTCTTTACCAAGATCCTTGTGCCGGTAGACTTTTCTCCTTGTTCGGATGAAGCCTTCCGCGTCGCGCTGACTCTGGCCAAGACGTTTCAGGCCAAGCTGCTGTTGTTGCATGTGATCGACACGAGCGCTCTGGCTGCCTTCAATCAGTTGGGGTTGTTGGCTGTGCCCTCAGATGCGCAGGGGCAGAAGCGGCGGTTGCGTCATCATGCGCGACTCAATGTGCGGCGCCTGCTCGAATTGGAGGCGGCCAAGGGTGTGGCTGTGACGCGCATCGTCCTGGAGGGCGGGCCGTTTGTGGAGATTGCAAAAACGGCCCGGCTGGAAAAGGTGGATCTGGTGGTGAT
>JAPLLI010000265.1 GCA_026387615.1 Nitrospirota bacterium | reverse complement strand
ATCCGGTAATATTGACTGGCTGCATGGCCTCCCTCTTTGATCGCCAAATCGTCATAAGCGAGCGAGGGCACCATGGCAGGTAAGACAGACTTGATCGAATAGGACCCGCCAAAGGCTGGATGATAATAATGGTCTCGAATGATCGGAAAGAGGTCCCAGAGCCTGGCAATGATGCGAGACAAATCCGGCTTGAGTGACGGAATGGCGACGGACAACTGCTCCAAAATAGACCGCTCATAGGGCGAATAGACGCAGATACTCCCCTTCTCCCCCAGGGATTTCAGCAGGGATTCAGCCAACACCTTTCTCGGATCGCTCACATCCTTGTGCAGAAACTCCTCATGATGCAATTCACCGGTGGCCTGCTCAATATGATTCGACCACTGAACTGGAAGGGCCTGATAGGGTCTCGTCTCAGAAAATCGAGGCACCGCCATCATGACCGTCTCGAAATCGAGGTGATGCACCGGATATTGCACGGCCTTCAACATCGTGCCGAGCTTCGCGGAGGTCCACTCGACATTCTCCTTCACACGGCGCTGCACCGGCGAGAGCTTCGTGCCAGCCGGGATCTCGTCAATCGTCGTCACTCCCTGCTCGGTCAACTGACCGACGATCTGCTTCGCGCCTGGCAGATAATGAATCCACCGATCCGGCTTGTCTTTGGTGCAATGGTCCCAGAAAGGGCAATCGTAAGGCGTATGGCAATGACGGTCCGGCTCAATGGCGGGCGCTTGCGCCTGGAGCAACATGCTGGTCATCTCGGCCAATCGCCCCGGCACCTCGGCTCTGCGTTGCGCCACCGCCTCGGACAGACCTTGAATCGAAAATAACTCCGTCAGATCGACGGCCCCCTCGCGATAGAGATACGAGGTGTTGATATGCATGAGACCGACAGAGACCAGCGTCAGCCCCGCCCCTTGGATCACCTCGCTTTGCACCGCAAGATCTTCAAGGTTGATGTCCTTGACCCTGGTGGAAGACTTGACCTCGATCAAACGCCAGCCGCCAGGCGCTCCCTCCACGGACGGCACCCGCTCCAGCACATCCGCGCGAATCAGCACTCCGCCGTGCAAGAAAGCCGCTTCGAAAATCGCCGGCACCGAAAGATCCTCAATCAAAGCCGCCGTCTGCGCCAGCGCCGCCTCGGTCTGGCGATACCCAGCAGTCACTAGGACACCTCCGGCAAACCGGCTCCTGGCCAGCTCACCGACTTCTGTTCCCATCTCGAACATCGCCTGAGTCGCCGCGTCCGGCTTGGTCGCAAGAAAGGGCTGATGGATTTCAAGGTACAGGCGCTTGTGACATTGCAGGCCGGATAAAAATTTCGACTTGGACAGGCGCGGGGTCTTCGGAAGAGCAGCTGGTACGGGATCGTTCAGTTCATTCATCGTACATGACCCTAATCGGACAGCCCCTCATTTGTCCAGGGGATAGCCAAGCGCGCACGCGGGACTGGCGAGAAAAGCGGGACAGGGCCAAAGCAAATACTCCCTTGTCTCGCGCATCTCGCTCGGCTGCCCGTCGCGCGCTGAAATGCTGGCGGCCTTTATCAACAGCCTGCTAGGATGGGCACACATGGCATCCCGCATCGCCCAAATCAGAAAATCCGTCCTGACCCTTGCCCTGCCAGTCACGGTCAGTAGCCTGCTCCAACGGACCGAAGGCATCGCCGCCGTCTTCCTCGTGGGCGGGCTCGGTGCCACCTCCATTGCCGCAGTCGGACTCGGCCAGTTACTGGCCTTCATGTCCACCACACTCG
>JAPLLI010000132.1 GCA_026387615.1 Nitrospirota bacterium | reverse complement strand
AGCCGGCGATTGGTCGAAGCCTATGTCGGCGGGGTGTTGGAAGATGCCCGCTCGACCGTGACGATCGTCGAACGGGCCTATGAACGAGGCGGTGCGACGATTCTGGATTTGCTCGACGCCGCGCGCACCTCGCGGTTGATTCAGCAAAACTATATCGAAGCCTTGTTTAACTATCAGCATAACCTCTTCCAATTAGAAAGCGCCGTGGGGCAGGAGATTTCCTCATGAAGGTCGCGGTCCTGTCTCGGTCAAGGGTGGTGGAGGGGCTCTCGCTCTCCATTACTGCGACGATCACCCTGCTCCTCCTGGCTTCGTGCGGAAGCGGAGAGCAATCGGCCGTTTCGAATGCCGCAACCCCGCCAGCTCAGGCGGCTGGATCGGCTGCGGAATCGCATCCGCGGGTGGAAACGGCGCTTGTCGAAGTCGGATCGGGAGCGCATGAGCTCACGTTGGTCGGGAAGGTCGCCTATGGGGAGGACCGCTATTCCAGAATTTCCTCTCCCATCCAAGGGCGGGTTCTTGAAGTGCGGGTGCATTTAGGGGAGCGGGTGCAGGCCGGCAGTGTGTTGTTGGTGTTGGATAGCCAGGAAATTGCCCAAGCCTATTCGGAGTACGTCAAGGAGGACTCCGATCTTCAATATGCGACCCGCGCCCGTGATTTGGCGAAAGACCTCTATGAAAATAAAGCCCTGCCGCTGAAGGACCTCAAGCAAGCAGAGAACGAATTGACCAAGGCTCGCGCAGAGTTCCGCCGCGCGAAAGAACGCCTGTTGTCGTTGCGGGTTCCCGCACAGGAATTGGACAAGCCGCTCGAACGACAGAAAATCACGTCGCGATTCGAAATGAAGAGCCCCTTGACCGGGATTGTCGTGGAGCGGAACGTGACGCCAGGCCAATCGATCGGGGGCGATTCCGGTCAGGTCGTGTTCACGGTGGCCGATCTCGATATGCTGCAGGTGGTGGCGGATGTGTATGAACGGGATCTTGCGTTGGTGAAAGAGGGGCAGTTCGCCAAGGTCAGCGTGGAGGCCTACCCCGAGGTGGGATTTCCCGCGACAGTGGCCACCATCGGCGACGTGGTCGACCCGATGTCCAGAACCATTAAGCTCCGCGCCTGGGTCAATAACAAAGATCATCGGCTGAAGCCGGAAATGTTTGCGCGGCTCCATATCCAGGTCGGCGAGTCCACGCCACTGCTCATGATTCCCCGCGAAGCGGTGCTGGAAGTGGATGGGAAGCAGTTTGTGTACGTCGTCGAAGGCGCCGATCATTACGTGAAGCGGGAAGTCAAAGTGAGTACGATTTCACCGGATCATGTGCGGGTCTTGGAGGGGTTGACCCCGGGACAACGCATCGTGATTAAAGGCGCGGTTTTGATCAAAGGGCAAGAAGTCAAAGGCTAGTTCCTTCGGTCGGTCGTAGGTCTCTTCCTCCAACTTGGAATGTAAGCGCAGCCCATGATAGCCAGAATTGTTGAGCTCTCGCTGGTCCAGCGGGTCATGGTCTGCATCCTGGGCTTTCTGCTCCTGTTCGGCGGGCTCTATGCCTTTCATACCCTAGATATCGTCGCCTATCCCGATCCTTCGCCGCCGATGGTCGAATTGATCACCCAGTACCCCGGGTGGTCGGCCGAAGAGATTGAACGCCAAATCACGATTCCCATCGAGGTCGCGCTCAATGGCATGCCGGGCCTCACGGACATTCGTTCGCTCTCGATTTTCGGGTTGAGCGACATCAAGGTCTATTTTGATTTCGATACGGAGATCTTTCGGGACCGCCAGGAACTATTGAATCGACTTAACTCGGTGCAATTGCCTCCCGGGGCAGCGCCCTCTCTGTCGCCCTGGTGGGCCATTGCCGAAATCTATCGCTATGAACTGACGGGAGATGGCGAGACGACCCTGACGGATTTGAAAACGATTCAGGATTGGCAGGTCCGCCGGGAGTTCCGGCGCATTCCCGGTGTCATCGATGTGACGGCGTTCGGGGGCACGACCAAGGAGTATCACGTCGATATCGATCCGGGACGGTTGATCAGCTACGGCGTCAATCTGTCGCAGGTGATGTCCGCCTTGACCAACAGCAATGCCAATGTCGGTGGCAACTATCTGACGATCGGCGCGCAGAACTACAATATTCGTGGCCTGGGCCTGATCAACGGGATCGCGGATATTGAAAACGTGATGGTGGCAGAAAAAGAGGGGACGCCGATTTTCGTCAAGACGCTGGGGACGGTCGCAGTCGGTCCCAGGGTGCGTCTGGGCAAGGTCGGCATCGACGATCGCGACGACGTCGTGGAAGGCGTCATCCTCCTCCAGCGTGGCTACAAGGCGCTGCCCGTCCTCGAAAAGGTGCGGCACAAGGTGGAGGAGCTCAACGCCTGGAAGTTGCCGGCCGGGGTAAAGGTCAAAACTTTCTATGATCGGACGGCCTTGATTCATACGACGGTGGAGACGGTCACGGACATTCTCATCAGCGGCATGGTCCTGGTGTTTGTCATTCTATTCGTGTTTCTTGGGCATTTGCGCGCCGCCCTGATCGTGGCCTTGACCATCCCGCTCTCGTTGCTCTTTACCTTCACGATGATGGTCCTCATCGGGCA
>JAPLLI010000029.1 GCA_026387615.1 Nitrospirota bacterium | reverse complement strand
CCGTGTTGCGGTTATCCATGGAGACCGGACGTTGCCCCAGCGCCTCCGTGCGCTTGATGGATTTAAGCGCGGGCAGGTCAGGATCCTGGTCGCGACGGATGTCGCAGCCCGCGGGATTGACGTGGCGAATATCGGCCATGTGGTGAATTACGATTTGCCGAACTCTCCCGAGGACTATATCCATCGGATTGGACGGACAGCTCGGATGAAGATGACGGGGCGAGCCACCAGTTTTGTGACCGCCGAGGATCGCGATCAGCTGCGTGCGATCGAAACCCTGTTGGGCTATCCTGTGCCATTGGCGGAGGGGAGCCCTGGTCCCAGCGATCGTTCTCATTCGAGGGGCGTGGCCGATCGTTCCAGGGGTGACCGTCAGCGATGGGGACGTCCTGGCGAGGAGCGCCGCCAGGCCCAGCCTGGTCCCGTTGTGCCGGAGGGGGCGTAGGTTTATCGAGGATGGGCTGGATTGCTGGCGGGCTGACGGAGTTAACTGTCTGCCCTGGCCAGCAAGCGGGGTAACCGGACGCGCATCGCGTTAACGCCGGAGATCCTGGCTCGGCCCTAGCTGGTGAGGATGATTGGTTGATGAGCGGGGGGCTTGGCCCTGATGCTGAGGGCGAGTCTCGCCCTCAGGACATCTGGGTAGGAATAGGCGCTCTGTGCCCGCGAATCATGTGGTGGTGAGGGTGCGGAACTGGAGTGATGTGATGCGCGGGGCTCGCGCCCGCGTCACGCCTAATACAGGGGTTCTTGTGGGCCCCACTGAAGGCCCGCCAAATCCGGATCTTCTCCGCCTTCTGTGTTCGAGGGGCGATCCGGCTTCTCGGTTTTGCGCTGTTCTCGCTTGGCGTCTTTGTCGCGCCGCTGAACTTGTTTCGCCTTTTCGCGGTCTCGCTTTGCGATAGTTGTTTTTCCTGCTCGTCCGATGGCGCCCTCCTTTGCGTGGCGACTCGTAGTGAGTCGCCCATCGCATGCCGTTATGATGCTATTGGTCTAGGCCTATGACGGCTCCGTCGCTCCGCGACGTCTTTTGCTGGTTGATTCAGGAACAATGGCGGTGGTTTTTGCTTCTCGCTCTGCCGTACGGGAGCGAGTGGCCTGACCGAACCCACGACTTGCCATGTTCGATACTTGCTTGCGGATGTCTTCCATCGAAGTCGTCAGGCTGGTATCAATGGGACTCGGAAGGCCGAGCACTTCCCATCTGATTTTTGGCTTCCGCGTGGCCCGTGCCCGGTTCTTTCTCGTCTTGTCGGCTCGCCACCCAGTGGATAGCTTCATCAGTGCTCCTTTATAGAACCAGGCATCTCCACCAGGGGAGGAACGTTCGATGGAGATGAGGGGTCGGATAGAAATGTCGAAATCATTCGTCCATCTTTCTGTAGGCATCCACGCACAGATTATGATGGAACGTATGAGCAGCGCCTCCTATAGATGTCAGCCACGCGCGATAGGGCCGCGTGAAGAGTAATGCTGGCTCGTACGAATGGTCAATTTATCATGTGTCATGGCAAGAGTCAAATAGGGTATGTGGCTACATGAATTAATTGAAGCAGAATTTTACGTTGTTTTGTGGGGATACGTGCAGAGTTGCATTGGCGGCTCAGTGCGTGGTCTGGCGCATGGGCAGCGTCTGTGCTGGAAATGGGAACATACGATGGTTCGTGGGAGCATGGGGTGCCGCGTGTCGGGGAGTTGGGGGCAGTCTGTGTGTGAGTGGGGCCCGACTACTTGATCGCCACGGCTTTGACTTCTTTGAATGTGGTATGGCCGAGAAGGGCCTTTTGGACTCCATCCTGCATGAGGGTCGTCATGCCGTCCTCGATGGCGGCCTTCAGCATTTCTTCAGTCCTGGCTTTTGTCTGAATCAAGCGTTTGATCCGGTCGGACCCCAGCAGCAGCTCGTGCAGGGCGACCCGTCCCTTAAAGCCGGTACGATTGCAGGTTTCACATCCCTTTCCACGGGCCAGGAGGAAGGTCTCGTCTTGCGGGATGCCCAGCAGATCCCATTGTACGGGGCCATAGCCCTGGCGAATTTCCTCATATTCTTCCGGCGTCCCGACATATTGCTCCATGCAGTTTTTGCAGACCCGGCGTGTGAGGCGCTGGGCCAGGACTCCCAGCATCGCGTCGGCAAAACTGAAGGAGTCACAGCCCATATCAAGGAGTCTGGTGACGGTTTCCACCGCACTGTTGGTGTGGAGCGTGCTCATGACGAGGTGTCCGGTCAAGGAGGCTTCAATGCCGATTTCAGCCGTTTCTTTGTCTCGCATTTCCCCGACCATGATCACGTCGGGATCGGCCCGGAGGAACGCGCGCATGGCTGCGGCAAAGGTGAAGCCGATTTTCGGCTGCACTTGCACCTGACGCAGTCCGTACTGAGTGATTTCGACGGGATCCTCGGCTGTCCAAATTTTAATATCGGGCGTATTAATAAAACCAAGAACGGAGTGCAGGGTGGTGGTTTTTCCTGATCCTGTGGGCCCGACGCAGAGAATAATGCCGTAGGGTTTCGCGGCAATCTCCTTGATCTCGGTGAGATTCCGGTCTGAAAACCCCATTTGGTCGAGCGGTAAGGGTTCGCTCGCCGCGAGTAGGCGCATGACCACATCTTCGTTCAGTCCCGCGGTCGGAATCGTCGCGACGCGCAATTCGATTTCTTTGTCGTCGGACAGTTTGAATTTGATCTTGCCGTCCTGGGGTTTGCGGCGTTCTGAAATGTCGAGACAGGCCATGATTTTTAGCCGCGAGATGATGGCGCGTCGATAGTTTGCCGGAATCTTCATGTACTCGAAGCAGTCGCCGTCGACCCGGAACCGGATGATGGTTTCACGTTTTGCCCCATAGGGTTCGACGTGAATATCTGAGGCGCCCTGTCGATAGGCATCGGCGATAACTTGATTGGTCAGCCGCACGATGGCATTGTCGTTTACGTCAAGCCCGTTTCCGGCATCCTCCGTCGACTCCTCTTGGGCTTCGTTGACCAGTTCGCCGAGAATGTCGGAGACACTTTCATCCAACTTTCTGGTGCTGCCCGCGTCTTTCTGTCCTGGCCCTGGCCCTTGCCCTTGTTGCCCTGTGGCGGCGCTGAGGAATTGGGCGATATCACGACGGAGGCTGATGGCAAAGCGAATAGTGAGGCCGGGGAAGGTCCGTTTAATGTCCGTGACACGATCGAGATCGCCCGGGTCATCCGTTAAGATCTCGATCGCGATGCGGTCCCGCTTGAGGGGCATCCAGTTTTTTTTCTTGAGGTAGTCGATGTTCAGGTTTTTCAGGAGCTCGACGTCGACAGCGGTTCGATCGCTGTACGCGATATAGGGGCACTTGTGGAACAGGGCAAGGGACTTGCCGATCTCTCCTTTGGGCACTTTATATTTGTCGAGCAGGATGCTTTCAAGGTCTGACGGGCCTTTTCTCGCTTCGGCAGTCGCAGTATCCAATTCGGTTTGGGTGATGCGTTTGTTCTCGATTAACAGATCAAACTTGGTCGGGTTCAGCTTGAGGTTCATCGTGAGACCCTGCGGACAGTGAAGAGGGCGATGCCGAGTGCCGCCGGGATTTTCTCGCTGGATGCGTCATCGTTTCCGGTGAAGCCAACTCCGCGCTTCTTGTTGCGAAGTTGAAGGACGCCCGTCAAATGGTTGTCCTCCGCGACGATTGGGTCGATCAGAGCCTGTTTCGTTTTGACGTCAGTTCGCTTGTCGAAGGACATGTCGTGGAGGAGCGAGGGCTGGAGACGTTGGAACTCGGCGAGGTTGTCGGCATCGGCCATGTTGAGCGGTCGGAGAGACAGGTCTCCGTATCTGGACAGGCTGTGTTCCGTGAGGGGATATGCGTGCATTGAGCAAATTCCTGTAGGTCACACACAATGCCCTTCCCATGGCTCGTGTATCACCGCGGGCGTTGCCTGTATGACCACAATGGTCTTGAGATGGGTCTGATGAATCCAATTTGAGTGTAGCTGATTGCGGGTGAAAGGCAAGTAAATGGAAGTATTATGCAGGGTTAGGGAGCGCACGCAGGGATGAAATCGTTGGGTGGCGGCGAGGCTTTCAGCTGGTCTGCGTGCGAGTGAGATAGACCGCAACTTGGGCTGGCGGTAACTTGATCTTGATGCCGTCTTTTCTGGTCTTGACCTCCACAACTCCCTCGGCAAGGCCCTTGTCTCCGACGACGACTTGGAAGGGGGCTCCCATCAGGTCCGCATCGTTGACCTTCACACCCGCTCGTTCATCCCGATCATCCCAGAGAACCTCAAGCCCTGCCGCTTGCAGCTCCGCATAGAGCTGTTCAGTGACTTGGGCCGTCTGGGCCGATTGGGTGAGCGGGAGGAGATGCACATGGAAGGGCGCGATCGGGAAGGGCCAGATAATGCCTTTTGCGTCGTGGTTCTGCTCGATCGCCGAGGCGGCGGTGCGTCCGACGCCGATGCCGTAGCAGCCCATGACGGCCAGGCATTCTTTGCCCTGCGCATCCAGGTAGGAGGCCTTCATAGCTTCGCTGTACTTGGTGCCGAGCATAAAGACATGTCCGACCTCGATGCCTTTCGTCGATTTCAGCGTTCCATCTTTTCTCGGTGAGGGATCTCCCTCACGGGCGCTGCGCAGATCGGCAAACTGCTCGACCTGAAAGTCGCGCTCCCAATTTGCATCGACATAGTGCGTGTCGAGCTGGTTGCCACCGACGACGACGTTGCGCAAGGCTTTGATCGCGTGATCGGCAATGATCCGAATTTGCTTCAATCCGACGGGGCCGGCAAATCCGACCGGTGCGCCGGTGACTTGCTCGACGACGGCGGGCGTCGCGAGTTCAAGGTTCGTTGCGCGAAGGAACCGTTGGATTTTGATCTCATTGGCCTCATGGTCGCCTCGGACCAAGACGGCGATGGTCTCTTTCCCTGTCGAATAGAGGAGCGTCTTGACGAGGTGCGTCGGGGAGATATTCAGAAACTTCGTCACTTCCTCGACGGTCCGGCAGCGCGGCGTCTGCACGGTCTGCAGGGGACGTGGGGCTTCGGTGCTCACCTCGGTCGGGGGGGGCACTTCCGCTTGTTCGACGTTGGCGGCATAGGTGCCGGTATCGCTATAGACGATGGTGTTCTCGCCCGTGTCGGCCAGCACCATGAACTCGTGTGAGGAGCTGCCGCCGATTAGGCCTGTATCGGCTTCTACGGCGCGGAACGTGAGACCGCAGCGCGTGAAGATGCGATGGTAGGCATCGTACATCTTCTGGTAGCTGACCATGGCGCTGGCTTGGTCCTGGTCGAAGCTGTAGGCATCCTTCATGATGAACTCGCGGCCACGCATGAGCCCGAAGCGGGGGCGGATTTCGTCGCGAAATTTCGTTTGAATTTGATAGAAGTTCAGCGGCATATGACGATAGGAGCGGACTTCGCGCCGGAACAGGTCGGTGATGACTTCTTCGTGGGTCGGCCCCAAACAGAACTCGCGATCGTGGCGATCCTTAAAGCGGATCAATTCCTTGCCGTAGAAATTCCATCGGCCTGTTTCCTGCCAGAGCTCTGCGGGGGAGGCGATGGGCATCAGGAGTTCCTGAGCGCCGGCCCGGTTCATCTCCTCACGAATGATCTGTTCGACCTTTCGGATGACCCGGAGGCCGAGCGGGAGATAGGTATAGATGCCGGCCGCCACTTTGCGGATCAGCCCGGCCCGAAGCATGAGCTTATGGCTGGCAGTTTCGGCTTCGCCCGGTTCTTCCCGCAATGTGGGGATTAAGACTTGAGAGGTTCGCATGGTTGTATGAGAAAGGTCAGAACGTCATCACGTCCGAACGTCTGCAACGTCGGTGAGAGAGGATCGGTTGTGCCGATATGACGACGTTCGACCTTCAGGCTTTCCGGCTCATGGCCTAGTGGGAGAAGATCCGTTCAAGGTCGTTCCAAAACGCAAAGATCATGACGCCCACTAATAGCACGAGGCCTGCCTGTTGCGCTACTTCTCTCTGGCGCTCACCGAGCGGTTTCCGGAGGATGGCCTCAATCAGGAAAAACAGCAGATGGCCGCCGTCCAGAATGGGAATGGGCAGCAAGTTGAGGACGCCAAGATTGATGCTCAGGATGGCGATGAGGAAGATTACGCTGGAGACTCCCTGCGCCGCCGCTTCTCCTGAAATGTTGGCGATCGTCAGCGGGCCGCCGATATTCTTGCTGGAGATGTCCCCCACGATCATCTTGTAGAGACCGATGGCGGTCAGCTCGGTCCAGCCCCACGTTGCCTTCAATCCGTCATAGAGGGAGAGGAGCGGGGTGCTGGAGCGCATGATCGAGCGGCCCGGTCCTGAAATGCCGATCTTGCCGACCTCGACCGATTGACCATTGACCATGGCCTTTTCCGCAGAGGGCGTCACGGTCAGCGAGGTGCGCTGTCCTTCCCGCAAGACCTCGACCGCCAGAGGATGGCCCGGGTGTTCTTTCACGATCCCGGTCATCTGTGACCAGGTGTGGATCGTCTGGCCTTCGATGGTGACCACATGGTCTCCGGCTTGCAGGCCGGCCTTCGCTGCGGGAGAACCCTGCACGACCGATGTGACGAGGGGCGGCGTTTCTTCGATGCCCAGGTAATAGCCCGGCTCTTGTGCTGAGGCCTGTGGCCCCGGGGCGGTCGTGGGCGTGACCGTTAGCGTTTTAACCTGCCCGTCTCGTGTGATCTCGAGCGTCAGCGCCTGGCCCTTGCTCTTCGCCACGGCGTCGAGCAGTTCAGTCCTGGTTGAAATCTCCTGTCCGTTGACGCGGCTGACGCGATCGCCGATCTGAATGCCCGCTGTGTCGGCCGGAGAGCCGGGGGCCATCGCTTCGATATCGGGGGTCAGGTCCTGGAACGTGGGCACGAAGAGCGGCGCGCCGGTCGCGAGCCATGCCGCAAAAATGACATAGGCCAGAATGAAGTTAAACCCGGGGCCCGCTGCGACGATCAGGACTTTGCCCCAGAGACTTTGGTGCGAGAACGACCGCGCGCGATCTTCCTGTGTGGTCGCTTCCGTTTCGTCTTCGCCGAATAGTTTGACATAGCCGCCGAGCGGAATGGCCGAGAGGAGGTATTCCGTTTCCCCCAGTTGGCGCCCGAAGATCTTCGGCCCGAACCCGAGCGAAAATTTGAGGACCTTCACGCCGACCCAGCGAGCGGCCAGGAAATGCCCGAGCTCATGGAAGGCGACGAGCACGCCAAGGACGACCAGGAACCACCAGGCTTTTTGCAAGAGCAACCAGAGCGTATCGGGGGACCAGGTGAATGCCATGAACAAGGTGTATGCTCCTTTAAAACTAGCGGGCCAAGGCCGAGACGAACGATTCGGCTTTCTCACGAGCCCAGCGATCCGCCTCTAACGCCTCTTCCACCGTATCCACGTCTTTGAGGCTGTGGGCGTCCATCGTGCTGCGGATAATCTCCACAATATCGGTAAACCGGATGCCCCCCTTGAGGAACGCATCGACGGCGATTTCGTTCGCGGCATTCATCGTGGCCGGCATCGTGCCGCCGACCCGTAGGGACTCATAGCCGAGCTCCAGGCAGGGGAACCGGTCGTGATACGGCTTGCAGAACGTCAACTTCGCGATCTCGGTCAACTCCAGCGAGGGAAGATCGAGCGGCAGGCGCCCCGGGTATCGCATCGCATAGGAAATCGGCGTGCGCATATCCGGCAATCCCAGCTGCGCGATCATCGAACGATCCTGATACTCTACCAGAGAATGGATGATGCTTTCACGATGGATCATCACTTCGATCTGAGATTCCGGAATGTCGAAGAGCCAGCGGGCTTCGACGACTTCGAGCCCCTTGTTCATGAGGGTGGCGGAATCAATCGTAATTTTGGCGCCCATCTTCCAATTGGGGTGCTGGAGCGCCCGTTCGGCTGTGACGTCGCGGAGCTCCTCTTTCGTCAGGGGCCAGAGGGCTCCGCCGGAGGCCGTGAGGATCAGGCGGCGGACATCCTCTTTACGATGGCCTTCCAGCGATTGGAAAATCGCACTATGTTCGCTGTCGACGGGGAAGATGCGCACGTGATGTTTGCGCGCTTCCTCCTGCATCAGTTTCCCCGCCATGACCATCGGCTCTTTATTGGCCAAGGCGATTTGTTTGCCGCTTCGGATCGCGGCAAGGGTCGGCACGAGGCCGGCGCCGCCGACGATGGCGGAGATGACCAGTTCGGCTTCCGGCGCGGAGGCGACCTGAATCAAACCCTCTTGTCCATCCAAGATTTCGACCGGTAGCCCTGCACAGCGTTGCCGGAGTCTGGCGGCAGCGGAGGCATCCGAGAGGGCCACGATGCGGGGCTTGAACTTGCGGATCTGTTCTTCAAGTTTTGTCTCATTGCTGCCGGCAGTCAACCCGGCCACGAGAAATTCTCCGGGGAACCGGTCCACGATATCCAAGGTGCTGGTGCCGATGGACCCGGTCGATCCGAGGATGACGATTGTTTTCATAGCTGCTCCCTCACTCGATGACTCGTAGTCGGCTCACCATGGTTACATAGTAGTAGAAGGCAGGGGCGGTGAACAAGAGACTATCCAGACGGTCGAGCATGCCGCCATGGCCCGGCAGAATTCCGCCGGAGTCCTTGATGCCGGCGCTGCGTTTCATCACCGATTCGGTCAGATCGCCCCAGAGACCTGTGATGGCCAGCAGGCTGCCCAAGACCAGGCAGTCGAGCCCGGACAGTTCAGGCAGAAACCACCAGCGGACTGCGTAGGCGGCGATAATCGACGCAATCAAGCCACCCACCAAGCCTTCGTAGGTTTTCTTCGGACTGATCATGGGAGCCAGGCGATGTCGTCCATAGAGGGTCCCGACATAGTAGGCGCCGGTATCGGCGGCCCAGGTGACCAGGAGGAGAAAGAAAATGAGCCATTCACCATGGGGGAGCAGTCTCGTCATCGAGAGCGGGCCGAGCGTGAGGCCAAGATAGAGCACACCAAAGAGGGTCATGGCCCCATCCCTCAGGCTCTGTTCGAGGGGCGCGCGGCTGAAGAGCGGGACGGAAATTATGGCGATGAGTGTTACGAGGAGGCTCGGCACGATGAGATCTGGCCGGTGCGTTCCGAAAATCACCGCGGCAAATCCTGCCAGACCGATCCCGATCAGCCAGGGCTGGCTGCGGTCGTGGAAACACAATCGGTAGAACTCAAAGAGGGCGAGCGCGCCAGCCAAGACCACCACGCCTGAAAACACGAGGGGAGGGAGATACCGAATGACGGCATACAGGAGTGGCGCCAAGATCAGTACGGTATAGATTCGCCGGGGGTCAAACCGGGCCGTCACAGCCGGCGTTGCTGCAGCCGGTTGTGGGCCGGTGCTGTTCTGTTGCTGCATATGGAGGGGTTCCTCGGCCACTATGAAGAAATGGTGCTGAGCACGCGACCGAATCGCCGCTCACGTCGCTGGTACTCCAGCAAGGCCTGCACGAGTTCGCGGCGACGGAAGTCCGGCCAGAGGGTTGGCGTGAAATAGAGCTCGGTATAGGCCAGTTGCCAGAGGAGAAAGTTACTGATTCTGGTTTCGCCACTGGTGCGAATCAAGAGGTCTGGATCGGGCAGCCCATGGGTGTAGAGATGTTGCTGAATGCAGGTTTCATCCACGTCGCCCGGTTGCAGTTTGCCCTCTTGTGTCTCACGAAGGATCGCTTGCATGGCGTCCACGATTTCCGTACGGCCACCATAGCTGAGGGCGACCGTGAGGTGCAGCCGCTCGAGATGGGCGGTTTTCTGTTCGGCGGCCCGGACCCATTGGAGGGCGGAGGCAGGGAGAGAGTCGAGCCGGCCAATGGTGCGAAACCGGACCCCCTGCTCAATGAGTTTGGCCAGTTCTGTCGATAGATAATATTCGAGCAAGCCCATGATCGCGGAGATTTCCTGCAGCGGGCGGTTCCAATTCTCCTGCGAAAATGCATAAATCGTCAGGGCCTGGATGCCCAGCTCCTGGCAGGCCGTGATGATTTCCCGAACAGACTTGATCCCTTCCCGATGGCCGGCAATGCGGGGGAGGTTGCGCAGTTCAGCCCAGCGGCCGTTGCCATCCATAATAATCGCGACATGTTTGGGGAGCAGGTCTGGTTCGAGCTTCGCGGTAAGCTCTTCGACGGATAGCTGCTCCATGGCCGAGGATTCGTTCGTACTCATACAGTGTCGCTGGTCATGGTCCGTCTCGTGGATAAACACGTGCGGTAGGCGGGCAAAGTTTACTGGTGAGGGGTCGGAAAGTCAAACGAAAAGTCCTGTAAAAGCGACAGGTTGGACGAACTGTCGTTGCGCCTGTGGAAATGAATCGGCTATACTTCGCTGTCTATCTGCATGCCAACAGTCGTGAGGATTCTCAAGCTATGGGTGAACTTGTTCAGCTCGCGTCCTTCGGTCTGACTGAAGGCGAAGTGCTCTCGGCGCTCGGACGGGTCAAGGTCCGGGATGTCGATTATGCCGATCTCTACTTTGAGTCTTGTGTGTCCGAGTCCGTTTCGATGGAGGAGTCCCTCGTCAAGCGAGCCACGAAAAGCGTCTCGCAGGGTGTGGGAGTGCGAGCGACGGCTGGGGAAAAAACCGGCTTTGCCTATTCCGATGAACTGACGAAAAAAGACCTTGAGCTGGCGGCCGATACGGCCCGGTACATTGCCAATTCACCGAGCGGTGCTATGGCGGTTCCTGCGCCTGTCCGCCAACGTCCGACGCGAGATCTCTACCCGGTCGAACGGGTGCAGGTCGAGGTCGCCACGGCGGATCGTGTGGCCCTGCTGAATGCGATCGATGCCGAGGCGCGCCGGTATGACCCGCGCATCAAGAATGTCATGGCCTCGTTTAATACGGAATATAAGGTAGTCGTGGTCGCCACCTCGGACGGCACGTTGATCGGGGATGTGCAGCCCCTATCGAGACTGCAAGTTACCTGTATCGCCGAAGAGAACGGTCAACGTCAGTCTGGCTCCTTTGGCGGGGGAGGCCGTGTCGGGTTTGAGTTCTATCGCGAGGGCGATCAATATCTGCGGTATGCGCGGGAAGCCGCTCGTGAAGCGATTCTCAACCTCTCGGCTGTCGATGCGCCGGCCGGTGTCATGCCGGTCGTACTGGGCGGAGGTTGGCCGGGGATCTTGTTGCACGAAGCCATTGGGCATGGGCTGGAAGCCGATTTTAATCGCAAAAAAACGTCGGCATTTTCGAACCTGCTTGGTAAGCGAGTGGCGTCCGACGTCTGTACGATTGTCGATGACGGGACCTTGCCGGGCCGACGCGGTTCGCTCAACATGGACGATGAAGGGACTCCGACCGGTCGTACCACACTCATCGAGAACGGGATTCTGCGAGGCTATATTACCGATAAGTTGAATGCGCGCCTCATGGGCATTCCGGTGACTGGCAACGGGCGGCGGGAAAGTTACCAAAGCGTGGTGCTGCCTCGCATGACGAATACCTTTATGTTGGCCGGGACGTCGGACCCGGAGGAGATCATTCGCTCGGTCGATCGCGGCCTCTATGCCGTCTCGTTCGGCGGCGGGCAGGTGGACATCACCAACGGTAAGTTCGTGTTCTCCGCCAGCGAAGCCTATTTGATCGAGGGGGGAAAGGTGACGAGGCCGGTCAAGGGCGCGACTTTGATCGGTAGCGGCCCGGAGATCCTCACCAAAGTCTCGATGGTCGGCCATGATCTCAAGCTGGACGAGGGCATCGGGACCTGCGGCAAAGACGGGCAGTCCGTCCCCGTGGGCGTCGGCCTGCCGACCATTCGCATCGACGAAATCACCGTGGGCGGGACGCAACGATGAACCAGCAGCTACAACAGCGCGAGAGCTATAGCCAGCTTGCCTTGGATCTCTTGGCCAAGGCGAAGCGGAGCGGGGCGACAGAAGCGGATATCATTATTGCCGACGGCGAAACCTTTTCAGTGCAAGTCCGGTTAGGTGCGGTCGATCGGCTCACCAAGGCACGGGAAAAGCATTTGGGGTTGCGTGTCTTTGTCGGGAAACGCTCTGCCAGTACCTCGACGTCAGATTTCTCGGCAGACTCCTTGAATCAACTCGTCAACGAGACTTGTACGTTGGCGAAGGCCGTCGTGGAAGATCCTGTGTCCGGCTTGCCTGCGGCGGATCAGATGGCGGGAGCGCGGCCGGAGTTGGATCTTTTTGATCCAACTAGGCTGAGTACCGAGCAGCAGATCGATTTGGCCAAACGGGTTGAAGCCGCGGCCATGTCGACGGACGAGCGCGTGACGAATTCCGAGGGGGGCGACTTCGATTCCTCTTCTGGGCGTGTGGTGTTGGGCAACAGTCATGGATTCCTGGGAGAGTATCAGAGCTCTAGTTTCTCCATGGCCGCTTCGCCAGTCGCCACCGATCCTGCGACCGGGGCTATGCAACGGGACTCCTGGTACGATGTGCAACGGAAATTCTCGAAGCTGGCGACCCCTGAGGCGGTGGGTCTGGAAGCCGCGCGGCGGACGGTCCGGAAACTGGGGGCGCGGAAAGTGGCCACCCAGCGTGTGCCAGTCGTCTTCGATGCCGAAATGGCGGGAAGTCTGATGGGGAACTTGTGCGGCGCCGTGTCGGGCTATGCCCTCTATAAAGGCGCCTCGTTCCTGGCAGGCCAATTGGGTCAACCGTTGGCCCCTGACTATGTGACGGTCTATGACGATGGACGAGTGGTTGGAGGCCTGGGCTCCCGGCCGTTCGACGGGGAAGGGCTGCCGACCAGGAAGACGACCGTGGTGGAACGGGGCGTGCTGAAGAGCTACCTGCTCGATACCTATTCTGGGAGGAAGCTTGGAATGGCCTCGACCGGGAACGCCTCGCGTAGCGTCGGGGAGAATCCGTCGGTCGGTCCCACGAATTTCTATCTCGCGCCCGGCACCAAAACAGCGCAAGAGATTATCAAGACGGTACAGCAGGGCCTCTATGTCACGGACCTCATCGGATTCGGCATCAACATGGTGACCGGCGACTATTCACGGGGGGCTTCCGGGTTTTGGATCGAAGGGGGCGAGTTGGCCTATCCCGTGGAGGAGATCACCATTGCGGGCAACTTGAAAGAGATGTTTGCGGGGATTGAGATGGTCGGCAGCGATCTCGTGTTCCGCGGGCGCATTGCCAGCCCGACCGTGAAGATCTGTGAGATGACGGTCGCCGGAAGCTAGGAGGAGCGATGGCCGAGTCGATCAGAGAATCGCTGGTCCAGTATTTCAGTGACAAGGTGACGATGCGGGCCTATGTGGCGGCCCCGCAGACGAAGGAACGGCGTCCTGCAATCATCGTGATTCAGGAATGGTGGGGGCTGACCGACCATATCAAGGACGTGGCGCGCCGCTACGCCGCTGAAGGTTATGTGGCGATCGCTCCGGATCTCTACTCGCGGCTGGGCTATGCCCTCACGACCGATCCGG
>JAPLLI010000072.1 GCA_026387615.1 Nitrospirota bacterium | reverse complement strand
GTCTGTGCCAGGTCTGGGCGTGATCCTGACCGATCACCACACCATCCAGCTTATGCGCACGCTGGGGACGGTCCTTGCTGGAGGTATCCCGGCCGTGGAGGCGGTGCAGATTGCCGGAGGTGCTGTGTCGAATCGCTACATGGCCAAAGGATTGGCAGAAGCGGTCGAACGTATTCGCGAAGGGACGACGCTCGCGTCCGCGATTGGCGCGCAACAGATCCTGCCGAAGCTGGCGACTGAGATGATTGCCGTGGGAGAAGAAACCGGTTCGCTCGACACGATGTTGCGCGATATCGCCGAGTTCTACGAAGGCAGCCTCGATCTGAAACTCACCCGCATGACGACCTGGATCGAGCCGGTATTGCTCCTTGCCATGGGGGTCATCGTCGGGACCATTGTCATTATTATGTATCTGCCTGTCTTTCAAATGGCCGGCACGGTTCAGTAGGCCGCCACTCGAACATCTTCACCGAGGCCCTGCTGGCTGTCTGATGTATTGCGTCAGCCCCTGAAATCATCGAAGCGCATTGACGGCCTCCAATTGCGCCAGCGACGTATCATCAAGCCTCCAGTCCATAAGCATGCCAAAGTGAACTCTTGGAAGGGGTGCGAGATGCCACTGGATCGGCTTGCCTCAGTCTAAGTATTTATACTCCCGCCAAGTGGGCTAGCGCACTTGGCGGGATTGCGATGAGACCGCACATCGTTCATCTTGTGCACTGCGTTCGCGATCGGCTAGATGCAGTCTGTTCGGCATTGGCGTCATATGGGCAGGAGGGGCATATGAGGCACAAGGAATATGATCAACGTGGGTTTACCTTGGTCGAGCTGATGATTGTCGTGGCGATCATCGGTTTGCTCGCGGCAATTGCGATTCCTAATTTTCTGTCCTATCAATTGAAAGCTAAAACATCAGAGGCGAGGACAAGTCTGGCGGCGATCAAGACGGCGAGTCTGTCATTCCAAGCTGAACGTTCCTGTTTCCTTTCCGTGCAAAGCAGTGGCTGGCCCGGTACGGTGCCGTCCAATGGCGCACAATTGCCATGGCCGGCTTCCGCGACAGTGCCGACACCCGGCGCGTTGTGTGTCAACCCGCTGACAGGGGCTCCCGCTTCGGCGATCGGCACCTTCGGTGACATTGGGTTCATGCCGTCTGGACATGTGCGCTACAATTATTACCTCGCGGGCAGCCAAGCGCAGACACCGGCGCCTGGCCCGATGACCAATTCCTGCCCGAATTGGCCCGCTTCGCTGGGTGCCGGGTCGGCCACGGGACCGACGATCGGTTTTATGGCGCAAGCGCAGAGCGATTTGGACGGGGATGGGGCGACTGGCGGTTTTATGGTATCGAACCTGAGCCATGTGGTCGACTGTGCGACGAATATTTTCTGAGCGTCAGTGCCTGCGGTTGCCGTCACTGTGCCATTTTGATGGAAGCGATGTTCTGTTCTCCTCAGCCGGTTGGTTTGCGCGATCACGTGTGGATCATGGTCTGTGAGCTTGCCAACGTGGCTATTGCTGGTCTTCACCATCCTCGTCTTTCAGCGGTGAAACGTTCAAACATCTGAAAATCGTCGCTGGCCACTCATCCTGATCTACGTAGGTGGAGCGGCCGATTGTTTGTGCGTCTACGCTAGGGAGCAGTCGGGGCTATGCTCGGGGTAGGAGGAAGCATCATCTTCGCGGGGGGAGCGGGTTCGGCGGTCTGGCAGGGGGGCGCGCTGAATGGATTCAGAGGATTGAGGCCGATTGGGCAGGGAAGGGGATTGGCCTGAGCGTTCTGCGGAATATTCGAGGTGTTCGCAGGCGTTGCATATTCATACGGTGCTGGCCTGAATACGAATGGCTCAGAGGGTAATGGAGTCATGAGAGGCGTTTCATTGGGCGGCGTCATTGGTGGATAGACTGACGGACTGGTAGCGAGACTCGTGACGGCACCAGTCTCCGTGATAGGACTGCATGATTCAAGCTGGGCGGGATTGTCGGTATAAATCATGCCTTCGGTTTCCGAGACACATTGATAGAGAGAGGTGCTCGAGGCGGTCTTGCCGCTAAATACGAGGAGCAGGACCATGCTGCATCGCAGCATGATGGCAAGGGCGCGATTCATCGTTTCGGTAGCCTCACATGAAGACGGTTTCGTGCTTCATCGAGAGTGACTTCAGCTGGCAGCAGAGATGTCACTCCACCAGGCTCAGTGTTAGGGCAGCATCAAACAGGTCGCGATGTGCCGCGACTGGTTGCCCCTATCATTTTGGCGATGCAAGGGGCGGTGGCGGCTCGACAGGGTCGGCGGGTCTACATTGCTGGACATGCCTGGTTCATGCAACCTGAATGGTGGTTGTCGCGGCCTGATCCTTGCGCGGTTTCTGCGCAAGCTCTTCAGCGATCGTCAAGCCGGCGACACGAGCCACAATGCCGGTGCGGGAGGTCGCGCTCACTTTCATCATGAGCTGGCGAATGTATTCTTTCACGGTGTGTGTGCTGAGTTGCAGTGCTGCTGCAATTTCTTTATTGGTGAGTCCATGCGTTAATCCTTCCACGATGGCTCGTTGTCTGTCGGTGAGGCGATACGGAGAGGTTTCTTGGTGGCTACGAACGGTTGGTTTCGGCATAGTCTCTTCGAGAAGGATTAGCAGCCGGCTTGGTTGAGGCTCGCCTCCTTCTCGAATCCCGTACCCGCGTAACAGGATGCCGCTCAGTTCAGTTCGTGCAAGATGTTGCAACGGCACAGGATCTCCCGTCTTCGACGGGTTCTGCGCCGTGAGGCTGACGATTTCATCGCACAGGCGGTGGATAGCCGGAGGCAGAAATCCGATGACCGATGGGTCTTGTGTGTTTTCGTTCAGTAGGGCGAGCAGTTTCTGTGCCTCTTGTGTGACGTAGAGCAGCTGCCGTAAGGGATTTAAGATCAGGATGCCTGGGCCGGAGTACCGGGCAGAGGGTGATTGAGATCGAAGGGTGGGTGGCGTGCAAGTTGCGATCATTTTATCGGTTCGTCCCATGATCCGA
>JAPLLI010000051.1 GCA_026387615.1 Nitrospirota bacterium | reverse complement strand
CTGCGCGAGACTTCGCAGACGATACCAAGCGTCAGACCGCTTGAAGCGGCGGCGAAAGGGGGCAGGTTTGAAACTCAACTCAATCCCGATGCTAGGCTCGGAACGCTGGTCGGAGAGGTGCAGTTTCGCGTTGATGCGAATCCGACCTGCATCTGCGGGCGGCCAGTCGATGGTTCCGCCGGTTTGTGGAATATGGATTCGAGGCACCGCTCCTCCCTATGGAGCCCCCTGAGTAGAAGCGCGGGCGCGGCGCAGGGTCGCCGTGTTCAAGGCCGGTGATCAAGCCGACCCCTAGCCCGCGTGTTAATCTATATTACGTTTCCCAGCGAAAGAAAAGGCCGGTATCCATGCTTAGGCCGCCAGCTTGATTATTCCCGAAAATGGCACGATGATGCCCTCCAGATGAGGGGTAAAAAGGCTGATATGCCCGTTGGGGACACCAAGGACGCACCGACGCAGGTCCCACCCACATCAGGCCTTGTGCCATCTAGACAGGCGTCCTGATCTACGGCTCTTCATGCCGGCAGTTCTTCTCTTGTCGCGGTTGCCGCGCTTTCTCTGTTCCGTCGCCATTTCCATTTTCCTCCGGTCCTTCGTGCCCGGTTGGGTGTTGACGACACCGTGGCCCGCGCGCTGTGGTGGAAGGATGATAGCGCTAAACTTATTGACAGGTTTCAGGGTGAGTTTTACTATGAAAATCTGATCAGGGTGCGACTCACCACCTCGGCAGCAGCGGGCAGGACTTCACGTATGAAGCAAAAAAATCTGTCCAAGCCAACGGGGTCGCCGCTGACTATTCCTGCTCCGGAGCGTCCGGACGCAGTCTTGCTCCAGTTACAGCTCGACACGGCGCGCAACATCATCCGTCAAATGAATCGGCCCGATCCGTTTCTCGCCAATACGGACCCGTTGACGCAAACGCAACTCCTCATCGACATTCTTTGCGAACTCTCCATGCATGACGGACTGACCGGGCTGGTGAATCAGTCCGGTTTTCATGCGGCGTTGGCGCGAGAACTTCAGCGCACCGAACGGACCGGCCATGGATGCGCGGTCCTCTTGCTGGACCTGGATCATTTTAAACGACTGAACGACACCTATGGACATGCGGCGGGAGACGAGACCTTACGGCTGTTCAGCCAGGTGCTGAAGCAAACGCTCCGCCCGATGGACGTTGCCGCCAGGGTGGGAGGGGAAGAGTTCGCGGTCTTGCTGACAGACTGCGCTCCAGACGACGCCATTCATACGGCCCATCGCATCCATCGCGCGATCAGCCCGCTGACGGTCCCCTGGGACTCGCGTACGATCACCGTCACCGTCAGCGCCGGCCTTGCCTGGACGCTTCCGGAAGCCCTCTGTTCGGCCCCGCAGCTTTATATGCATGCCGATCGGGAACTCTATCGCGCAAAACAAACCGGACGCGCTCGAGTCTGTCATGCCGAGAGACCGGCCCCTGATACGGCCCGTGCGGAACGCCAGGCGCTCCTGGATCTGCTCCCACAATCCACGAATCATTTGGACACGAAACATGAGGACCGCCATGCATAGCCCCGCCCGTCGATTGACAGTTTTAAGCGGCAAGGGCGGGGTGGGGAAGACGTTGGTCACGGCCAATCTTGCCGCCGCGCTGGCTGCCAAGGGCACACGCGTGCTGGTCGTTGATGCGGATCTGGGACTCGCCAACTTGGACGTCATCCTGAGGCTCTCACCCGTCTATACGCTGCAGGATCTTCTGTATGGACGCGCGGCATTGGACGAAACCATTCTGCCCACCCAGGGCGGTTTCGATATCCTCCCGGGAGGTTCCGCGCTCGCCCACGATGCGTCACTGACGCCGACCGCCCGGGATCTCTGGCCCACGATGTTGGCCACACTGCAGGCTCGATACGACCTGATTGTCTTCGACGCCGGCGCCGGCATTGGGGATATCGTCCAGGCCTTTGCCCAGATGGGAGACGAAATCCTGTTACTCACGACCCCGGAACCCACGGCGCTCCTCGATGCCTATGCCACATTGAAAGTCCTGTTGCGGCATAGTCCGACGAAGCCGATCCGATTGATCATCAATCAAACCGTGACGCTCCCGGCCAGCCAGGCTTTGGCTACGCATCTCATGACGGTGGCGACTCGTTTTCTGGATGCAGGCCATCCTGTGCCCATGACCTATATGGGAGCGGTTCCGCTGGACCCACTCATGGCCTCTTCCGTCGCGCGGCAACAATTGCTGTTTTTGAATCATCCCACCGCTCCCGCCAGCCTCGCCATTGCCATCCTTGCGAAGAATCTGTTAGAGGCCGGTGCGCTCCCCCTGGCCGCCAGGTGAAATCATCCGCGGTAGCTCCGGTCGTCGGCACCTGACGAAAGGGCCCATTGGATCAACGGATTGATCTTCCGATAGTTTCCCCGTTATCTTTGCGCCTCATGGGTTTGTTGGTGCCTTTGGGCTGGCGTGTTGCGACATCGTTCGAAGAACTATGGCCATACAGGGACAACCGTTGATGTGGTGGGGTGGGCTCAGTCTCGTGACAGGGCTCCTCTGTCTTGGCGTTGTCGGTCCAGAGTCCCTGAAGGGCTGGCAGGCTGTGGCCTCGGCGGAGGCAGGCCAGGGGCTGGATGGCGCGCCGATGGTTCTTGTTCCTGCCGGTCCCTTCACGATGGGCAGCGACGAAGGTTTCCCGAACGAGCGGCCCGTCCATACGGTAATGCTGGATGCCTACTATATCGATCAGTATGAAGTGACCCTGAGCCGTTACCGGAAATTTCTGGAAGAGGCCAAGCAGGAATCGCCTCCGACCTGGGACGATGAGGCGGCGGTGACGGTGGGCGACCGCCCGGCTATCGGGATGAGATGGGGCGCGGCAGTAGCCTATTGCCGATGGGCGGGGAAACGGCTTCCCACTGAGGCTGAGTGGGAGAAGGCGGCCCGGGGGACCGACGGACGTCGCTACCCCTGGGGCGAGATGCAGCCGTTCATTGATATCGCCAACTACAATCGGGGCTTGTGGGTCAGCGAAGCCATCACGTTGGCGCCGGTCACCAGCGGCCTCGAAGGCATGAGTGTGCGGCATGGGCTCAAGGAGGGCGGGAAGAGCCCCTTCGGCCTCTCCCACATGGCGGGGAACGCGGCAGAGTGGGTGGCGGACTGGTATGGGCGCGATTATTATCAGAAGAGTCCGGCGCAGAACCCGACTGGCCCGGCCACCGGTGAGAAACGCGTGATTCGAGGCGGGTCCTGGGCGGATTTGCCGGTTGCTTTGCGTGTGACGGCGCGGCTCTCGGCTGAGCCGGACTTCGAGGATCGAACGATTGGCTTTCGTTGTGCGATGAATGGCACGAAGTGAGAGACTGCGACCTGCCTGATTTTCCCTGCGATCAATTCCATGTCTGAGCGATTACTGACGCCCATCATCATTATCGCGTTATTCCTGGGGGGCCTGTGGGCCCTCCGTTCCACGGATCCTTCTTCGGTGACGCTGGCACCGGATAGGGTGCCACTCGTGACGGGAGATGAACCGATCACCGAGATCTTTACGAAAGCCGGCTGCGCAGCCTGTCACACCGTGCCTGGTATTCCAGGGGCCGATGGGCGTGTCGGGCCGCCACTGATCGTGGGCGCCACGGGGCCTGCGCGGTTGGCCGATCCCTCCTACCGGGGCCATGCACAGACGGTGCATGACTATGTCATCGAATCGGTCCTGGAACCGGGGGTATTTGTCGTGGCAGGCTATCCAGCCGGCACAATGCCGACCTGGTATGGCGCGAAGCTGAGCGGGCTCGCCCTGGAGAAGATAGCGGCCTATCTTGAGCGGCAAGTGGAGATGGTGGCTCAGTAACTGTGAGGGTTCTTGCCGAATGGAGTTGGGCTGGGGTGTGAGGCTAGCGTTTCCGCAGGGGAGGGACGTTGCCCGAGGCTCCCCCCTGGATCTTGAAGGCGCCGCCAGCGGGATCGCCGGGTTGCTTATCCATCAGGGCGTTGATCGCATCATCCCCCTTGAGCCCTTCCAGTTTGATCTTGAGCCGGAGATTGTTGGCGCTATCGGCGTTGATCAAGGCCTGTTCCAGCGTGATCCGCTCGGCCTTGTACAGTTGGAAGAGGACCTGGTCGAACGTCTGACAGCCTTCATCCAGCCCCTGCTCCATCGCCTCCTTGAGCGCATCGACCTCGGCCTTCTTGATGAGATCTTTAATGCGGGGCGTGTCGAGCATGACCTCCAGCGCCGGGGCCCGTCTGCCGTCCACCGACGGCACGAGCCGTTGCGAAATGATGGCGCGAAGGTTGAGCGACAACTGGAGGTAGATCTGCGCATGCCGTTCCACGGGGAAGAAATTCATGATGCGCTCGATGGCCTGGTTCGCGTTGTTGGAGTGGAGCGTGCCGATGCAGAGGTGCCCGGTTTCCGCGAAGGTGATCGCGGCTTCCATCGTTTCCGTGTCCCGGATTTCGCCGATCAGAATCACATCCGGCGCCTGCCGCAGCGTGTTTCTGAGGGCGCTTTGAAAGGAGAGGGTGTCGAAGCCGACTTCCCGTTGCGTGATGATGGATCGCTTATGATGGTGGACGAATTCGATCGGGTCTTCCACGGTCACGATATGGCCCGCGTGGCTGGTATTGCGGTGGTCGATCATGGCGGCCAGGGTGGTGGATTTTCCCGAGCCGGTGGATCCGACCACGAGCACCAACCCGCGTTTCGTCATGGAGATGTCTTTCACGATCTGAGGCAGGCCCAGCTGGTCGGCCGTCTGGATTTCTGATTTGATATGCCGGAAGACCAAGCCGACGTTCCCGCGCTGCCGGAATATATTGACGCGGAAACGGCCCAGCTCTTTGTAGTAGAGGGCCAGGTTCATTTCCATCTTCTCCTCGAACTCCTGCCGTTGCTGGCCGCGCATCAGGGCCAGGGCGAGGGCTTCGAGTTGTTCGTTGGTAAAGGGCGGCGCGTCGGTGGGTTGCGTCGAGCCGTGGACGCGATAGGCGGGAGGCGAGTCGACGGTCAGATACAGGTCTGAGGCTTCCTGCTCCACCATGATTGTCAAAAGACTGCGAACGTCCATCTCCACCGGCTACCCCCGTTCCTCTGTGTCGTGCTTAGGTCAGGCCGCCCATGGCGGACCCGAATAAATTGGGATTCATGCTGCGCGATTGGGCTTCCGCCTTGGTGACGATTCCCTTGGTCGCTAAATCGACCAGCGCCATGTCCATGGTCTGCATGCCGTCCTTCTGACTGGCCTGCATGATTCCTGGAATCTGGTGCAACTTGCCCTCTCGAATGAGATTCCGGACTGCGGTCGTGGCGACCATGACTTCGAGCGCGGCGACGCGGCCGCCCGTTTTCCTCTTCAGCAGGGTTTGCGTGATGACCCCTTCCAAGGCTTCGGCGATTTGTGTGCGAATCTGGGACTGTTGGTTGGGGGGGAAGGCATCGATGATGCGGTCGATGGTTTTCGGTGCGCTGGATGTGTGGAGTGTGCCAAAGACCAAGTGGCCCGTTTCCGCGGCCGTCAACGCCAGCTGGATCGTTTCCAGGTCGCGCATTTCACCGACAAGGATGATGTCCGGGTCTTCGCGGAGCGCGGAGCGCAGCGCATTGGCGAACGACAGGGTATGGATGCCCAGCTCCCGTTGGTTGACCAGGCACTTCTTCGTCTTGTGGACGAATTCGACCGGGTCTTCGATCGTGAGGATGTGGCCCTCGAAGGTGTTGTTCAAGTAATCGACCATGGCGGCCAATGTCGTCGATTTGCCGGACCCGGTCGGGCCGGTTACCAGGACCAGTCCCTTTTCCCAGTCGCAGAGCTGCCGCACGATCGGAGGCATGCCGAGCTTTTCCAGCGGAATGATTTCAGTGGGAATGTTGCGGAAGCAGGCGCCCAGTCCACGGGTTTGGACGAAGACATTGACGCGGAACCGGGCGATGTCGCCCAGCTCAAAGGAAAAGTCGCACTCGCGTTTCTCTTCGAAATTCTTCCGCTGGGTATCGCTCATCATGTCATAGATCAGTGCGTGGGTTTCCTCCTGGGTCAGCGGGGGATGGTCGAGTTTCTTGAGGTCCCCGTGCAGGCGGATCATCGGTGGCTCGCCGGCGCTGATGTGGCAATCCGATGCGCCTTCCTTGGCCGCGAAGGTCAGGAGCTGCGAAATATCCATGAAGAGGACTCCTCGGTGAGAAAGGCCAGAAACGGGCAGGGCACCGGCCTGTCAGGCGCAGCACTGCGTGAGAGCATCATGCCATAGGGTGCCGGGAAAGCAAGGAAATAGCCGGAAGCGATTGCGTGAAGACGGTGAGGGTGCGGAGTGGGCCGGTGTCGGATTTTTCAGATCAGTCCCGCCGATTGTCCGGCTCGTTGAAAGGCGGCCAGGGCCTGGTCGATCTGGCAGGGCTGGTGCTCGGAGGTGACCGTGACGCGGATGCGGCTGGTGGCGTCCGGCACGGTGGGGGGGCGAATCGCCGGAGCATAGATGCCTTCTCTGAACAGATGCTCGGCAAAGGAGAGGGCACGGTCGGCGTTGCCGACGAGGATCGGGAGGATCGGACTGACGGTGGAGGACAGGGTGAACCCCAACCCCGTCAGCCCCGTGAACAACCGTTCACGGTTGGCCCAGAGGCGCGCCCGCCGTTCCGGTTCCCGTTGGACGATGCGCAGGGCGGCTGTGGCTGCGGCAGCCGAGCCTGGTGGCGGCGCCGTGGTAAAGATGAAGGAGCGGCTGCTGTTCATCAGATACTGGATCACTGTCGAGGAGCCGGCGAGATAGGCGCCGCTGCTGCCGAAGGCCTTGCCCAACGTTCCCATCTGAAACGGGATACTGGCTTCAAGGCCGAAATGTTCTGCCGTGCCTTGTCCTCGTGGCCCCATCACGCCTGTGCCATGGGCGTCATCGACATAGAGGTCTGCCTCATAGGCCTGGGCTAACCGGCTGAGTTCTGGCAAGGGCGCGAGGTCTCCGTCCATGCTGAACAGGCCGTCGGTCACAATCAGGGTACGTCGGGCCGGCGTCTTGCTGCGAGAAGAGATTCCAGGTGATCCAGATCGTTGTGGCGATAGATGCGAAAGTCGGCGGCGCTTAAGCGGCAGCCGTCGATCAGGCTGGCATGGCAGAGGCGGTCGGCCAGGATCAATCCGCCCTGTCCGATCAGGGCAGGAATGGCGCCGATGTTCGCCAGGTAGCCGGAGCTAAAGGTGAGCGCGGCTTCCGTTCCTTTGAATTGCGCCAGGGCCGATTCCAGTTCTTGATGGGGCGGCAGCGAGCCGGAGACTAAGCGTGCGGCGCCGGTTCCTGCGCCAAATCGTTGCGTCGCTTCGACGGAAGCCCGGATCACCTCTTGATGCATGGCCAGTCCCAAGTAGTCGTTGGAGGCGAAGAGAAGGATCTGGCGTCCGGCCATTTCGACGATCGGACCGACGCCGGACTGGAGCGGCGTGAGCCGTCTGGTGAGATGTTGCGCGGCCAATGTATCCAACTGTTGTTTAAACATGGGGGCTGATTGCCTTCCGGGAACTGCGTGGTCTTCTCTACCTCATTGACAAGCTTGTCACATCCTTAGTATAAGGCCGAACACAATTTGAGGAAACGGGCCCCGCCCTCGCGACGAATCTACCCATGAGCTACCGTATCAAAGTCCCGGCAAAAATCCTTCCGGTCGATGAAGCCCACATGCTGAGCGGGCTGGACCATCTGCTGCACCGGCTGCAGCGCTATCGGCGCCCCCTACTGGCCGGTCTGGGCGTGTTGCTGCTGGCGGTTGCCGTGGTAGGAGGGGTCTTCTATGTCGACCGCCAATCCGCGCAAAAGGCCCAGGAGCTTGAGCGTGAGGCCATGCGTTTCTTGACCGCGCCTTCCATGAACGATCGCAAGAAGGCTGATCAGGGGCTCAAGGAAGCGATCACGCGGTATCGCCAAGTGGTCGATCAATATCCCCGGACTCCCACCGCCTCGCTTGCGTTGTATCATTTGGGAAATACATTGGTCCAGGCCAATGACTTGAATGGGGCGGTCGAGGCCTATCAACGGTTTCTGGCGTTCTACGGCTCGAATCCCTCCATGGCCGGGCTGGTGCAACAACGTCTGGCCTATGTGTATTTGCTCAAGGGCGAGCGGGACCAGGCCGTCAAGGCGCTCACGTCTATTCTGGAGACTCCCGGGACCTTGAATCGGGACCAGGCCCTGTTTGAGTTGGCCCGGCTGGAAGAATCGCAATCGCGGCCTGAAGGGGCGCTCGCCCATTATCAGGAATTGATCAAGACCTATCCGAACTCGCCCTTCACCAGTGAGGCGACGATCCGGACCAAGATCATGGATGTCAAGAAATCGCAGGACGCCACGTCCGGTTCGACGTCAGTTGTCCCGACCGCTCCTGCGCCACAGAAGAGCCCGTCTTCCCCTCCAGCCGGTAAGTAACAAGCCTCACAGGCTGTTGAAGAATTCCTCCAGTCGTTTCTCCCTATTCCCTGAGTCGTATATCCGAAAACCGTCGTTCGTGAAGCGTATCTCGTAGGAGATAAGAGCGTATGGCTTATGGCCTATAGCTGGCAGTAAAGCCGTCTTTTCTCCCTTTCCGACCATATGCTATTGGCTCTTGTCTTTGGACGAAATGCGAGATGCGAACGATGACGTGTGGCGTTAGCGGCTGATGACGAGGAATTCGCCTGGTCGAAGGGTCGGGCTGGAGAGATTATTCTTGGTCTTGAGCGTCTTGACGGGAACGCGGAACCGTTTCGAGACCTTTACCAACGTGTCTCCCGCGCGGATTCTATACCAGCGAGAAGAGGGTCTGGCTGCCACCAGTTGCGTCTTTTCTGGAATCCGTGGGAATGCATAGGCCGGGATGCGATCTTGTAGTTCTTCCACCTTGGCTTTCATCCCGACCGGTACCTTGAGATGATAGGTCTCGTTGCCCGGAGGGGTCGCGTCTCGCCGCAGCTCGGGATTGAGGAGCCGGAGTTCTTCATAGGGAATGCCGGTGACATTGGAGATGGCGCGGAAATGGACGGTCCTGGTGATGATCGCCTCATCGAATTGGTGCGGTTCGGCCGCTTCCTGCGTGAAGCCGTACCGGCCAGGGTTTCTCGCAATGATCGTCGCGGCCATAAATCGCGGCACGTATTCCTTCGTCTCTCGCCGGATCAATCGTGTCTGGGAAATCTCGGAAAAGCTTTCGGCTTGAGCGGTGTGGAGGGCCCGCATCACTTTGCCTTCTCCGGCATTGTAGGCAGCCATCGCGAGCGGCCAGGCGCCGAAGAGGTCGTAGAGGTCGCGAAGGTAACGTGCGGCTGCGACGGTCGACTTGATGGGATCCCGCCGTTCATCCACATAGTTGTCGACGCGAAGCCCATAGGCCTTGGCCGTGGCCTGCATGAACTGCCAGGGTCCTGTGGCTTTGGCTCGTGAGTAGGCGTAGGGGTTGAATCCGCTTTCGACCAGCGAGAGGTAGACCAGATCACTGGGGAGATGAAACTCCGAGAAGATTTTGTCAACCAGGGGCCGGTAGCGGCTGAGCCGGAAGAGCCATTGTTCGAAGCGATCGTGGATGCCCGTATTAAAGTAGCGGATGTGGGCCTGCACTGAGGAGTCCATGACGATCGGCATATCGTAGGCGGCATATTCGGCTGTGGCGCTCTTGGGCGAGTCTTCGGTCAGGGCCAGTTCAGCCGGAGGATTCAAGGCATCTGAAAACCGCGCGGTGGCCGGGGAATTGCCCGCTGGGTTTTGATGGAAGAGGTCTTCAGTTCGCGGGACGTTGCTGGTCGTTGCTGTCGGATGGGTGCTGCCCTCAGTTGCGGGGCCTTCCGTATCGAGCGGAACCAGGTTGTCGTCCGGGTCATCTATTGCTGCTGCGGGTTCGTCCAGAAGCGGAGCCGCCTCAACGGTGGCTGGTGCCGAGAGGGTCGCAGCCTGCCCTGGCAGGGGCGCGAAGAGGCTGACCCACAGCCCGAGGAAGAGCCCTATCGGGAGGGCGGCCTGTGCCCGGCTAAACAGGGTTATTGACACAGGGCGGCCTTCGGTCTGAGCGGTAAGGTTTAGCATGTTCATATGTGGGGCTAGCCTATCGATCAACCGGTCTTTTGTCAAGAAATTACAAGAGGATCGACTGCGCGTGCCCGGCCGTCATGGAGGTCTGTCGCTTCAACAGTCACCACCAACAGGGTGATGCGAAACGTCTGTGCCTCGGCAGGCTGCAACTGTTCGCAACCATGCGGGTCTACAGGGTTCCTCGCCTTGACAGCTTTTGGGGGGCAATGGTATCGTCCCCCCTTCCTGCGTAGGATTTTTCACGTTTCATCCGAGGAGGATCCGTCGATGCTGAAGCGGTATTTGCTCGCCCCCGGTCCGACGCCTGTGCCACCCGAAGTACTCCTGGCCATGGCGCGGCCCATGTTCCATCACCGTGCTCCTGAGTTCGACAAGGTGTTCGCGGAGGTCCGTGATGGACTCAAGTGGCTGTTCCAAACGAAAAATAACGTGCTCATGCTGGCGGCGTCCGGAACCGGAGGCATGGAAGGCTCGGTCTCGAATTTTCTTTCTCCCGGCGACCATGCCCTGACTATTAACGGGGGCAAGTTCGGCGAACGCTGGACCAAGCTCTGTAAGACGTTCGGCGCGGAAGTGACTGAAATCAAGGTGGAGTGGGGCCATGCCGTCAATCCGCAATTGGTGGCCGATGCCCTCAAGAAGGATCCCTCTATCAAAGCGGTCTATGTGCAGGCAAGTGAGACCTCCACCGGCGTGTCGCACGACATCAAGGCGCTGGCCGCGATCGTGAAGCCCTATCCCGATACGATTCTTGTGGTGGATGCCATTACCGCCCTCGGCGTGTTCGACATCAAGACCGATGAGTGGGGACTCGATGTTGTCATTACCGGATCGCAGAAGGCTTTGATGTTGCCGCCTGGCCTGGCCTTTGTGAGCGTGAGCGATAAGGCCTGGAAGTTGGCGGACAAAGCGAAGAACACAGCGTTCTATTTCAATTTTAAAAAAGAACATGAGAATCAGCAGAAGAACCAGACGGCCTATACGCCGGCTGTCTCCCTCATCGTCGGCCTGCAGGAAGTGTTGCGGATGATGAAGGAGGAGGGGCTGGAGGGGCTGTTCGGTCGCCAGGCGATGCTCGCGAAGGCCATGCGCGAAGGGTTGCAGGGCGCCGGGCTGGCGTTGTTTCCGAAGGAATCGCCCAGCGATGCCTTGACCGCTGTCTTAGCGCCGGAAGGCGTGGACGGGCAGGCCATCTACAAGAACCTGCGTGTGCAATACGGCATTACGGCGGCCGGCGGGCAGGACCACTTGAAGGGGAAGATCTTCCGGCTCTCCCACATGGGCTACATGGACCGTTTCGATATCATCATCGCGGTGGCCGCGGTTGAAATGGTGCTCAAAGGGCTGGGGCATCCCGTGAAGCTTGGGAGCGGTGTGGCGAAGGCGCAAGAAATTCTCCTGGCATAGGGTCAACATCGGCGAATTTACGACGATAAATTAGGCGGAACTGTAATGAAAATTCTGATTAGCGATAGCCTCTCCAGTCAGGGCGTGGAGCTTCTTGAGAAGGCGGGATTTACCGTGGTGGTCAAATCCAAGCTCTCGAAGGAAGACTTGTTCAAGGAGATCAAGGACGCGGATGGCTTGATCGTCCGGTCCGGGACCAAGGTGACGGCCGAGTTGATCGACGCAGCCCCGCAACTGAAGATCATCGGCCGGGCCGGGTCCGGGTTGGACAATGTCGATACGCCAGCCGCCACCCGCCGTGGCATCGTGGTCATGAATACGCCGGGCGGCAATACGGTCACCACGGCCGAGCATACGATGTCGATGATTTGCGCCATGAGCCGGCGCATTCCCCAAGCCACCGCCTCCATCAAGGCCGGCAAGTGGGAAAAAGATAAATTCATGGGGGTCGAACTCTACAATAAGGTGCTGGGCATCGTCGGCGTGGGGCAAATCGGCAGCCATCTGACGAAAATGGCGCAGGGGATCGGCATGAGCGTCGTCGCCTACGACCCCTATTTGGCCGAAGAGCGCGCGCAGAAGATGGGCGTCACCATGCTGCCGCTGGATGAACTCTTCAAGCGTGCCGACATTATCTCTGTGCACACGCCGTTAACGCCTGAGACCAAGGGCCTCATCAATGCGAAAGCGATTTCGACGATGAAGCCGGGCGTCATGATCGTGAATTGTGCCAGAGGCGGCATCATTCATGAGGGTGATTTGGTTGAGGCCTTGAAGACGAAGCGCGTGGCGGCTGCGGCCTTCGACGTGTTCGAGGAGGAGCCGGTCAAGGCGGACAATCCATTGCTGGCCTTGGACAACTTCATCTGCACCCCGCACATCGGGGCTCAGACGGCCGAGGCGCAGGAAAATGTGGCGGTCGGGATTGCGGAGCAAGTCGTCGATTATTTCACCAAGGGCATTGCCCGCGGGGCGGTCAATATCCCGTCGGTCTCTCCGGAATTGTTGCCGAGGCTCCAGCCGTTCCTGTCCTTAGCCGAGCAGCTCGGAAAGTTGCAGACGCAGTTGTGCGAAGGCGGGATCGAACGGGTCACCGTCGAATACAGCGGCGAGGTGGCCAGCCTGTCGATTTCGGCGCTCACGATCGCCGTGTTGAAGGGGCTGTTGACGCCGATTATGCAAGCGCCGGTGAACTATGTGAACGCGCCGATCGTCGCGAAAGAACGCGGGATTGAAGTGAAGGAAGTGAAGAGCTCCGATGCGGGCGATTTCACCAGCTTGATTCGGGTGCGGGTGGAGGCCGGCAAGAAGTCCTACCAGGTGGCCGGCACGCTCTATCACAAGAAAGATCCGCGCGTCGTGGAGATCGATCAGTTCAATGTCGAGGTGGTGCCGGAAGGCCACATGCTCCTGATCCACAACATCGATCGGCCGGGTGTCATCGGGATGGTGGGCCAGGTGCTCGGCGACAACAAGATCAACATCGTCCGGATGCAATGTGCGCTGGAGAAGCGGGGCGGAAACGCCTTGCTCATCATCGGCTCTGACACGGTGTTCCCGGAGGCCGTGCTCAGCGCGATCAAATCCAGCAAAGATATTCTCTCGGTCAAAGTCGCGGCTCTGTCCTAACCCCGCGCGCTATCCATCGGATCAGCTATGTCCTCCGCTCCTCCGAAGCCCCGCCCTTCTTCGGGACAGGTCTCGTTGTCCCGCGAGCGCTCGCTCGTGCCCGTGGGCATGTCCACGATCCTTCCCCATGCGGCGAAGCAGGTCCGCCGGCTTGAAGAACAGTTGCTCGCGCAGGTCAATCGTTGGGGCTACGACGAAATCATCCTGCCCACATTCGAGTATCTCGATGTGCTGGCTCCGGGGCTTGAGCCGGAACTGATCGATCATTGCTATCAATTCGTCGATCGGACGACGGGGCGCACCCTGCTCCTCCGTCCTGACGCCACGGCGCAGATCGCCAGGACGGTTGCGATGGGGCTCACGGGCTCCACGTTGCCGCTGCGTCTCTCGTACCGGACCTCTGTGTTCCGCTATGAAACGGAACATGCCGGGCGCGGACGGGAGATTTTTCAGGTCGGCGCCGAGTTGATCGGTCTGGACGATATCACGAGCGACAGCGAAGTCATCGACTTGATGATCGAGTGTCTCCAGACGATCGGGCTGCAGTCCTTTAAGGTCTCGCTGGGCCATGTGGGTTTTATTAAGGGGCTCCTGTTGCGGTCCGGTCTGTCGGCGCAGGGGCAGAAGCTGGCGGAACAGGCTGCAGCGCGCAAAGATCTGCCGAGGCTCGAAGAGGTCCTGGCAAGCGAACGCATCTCCAAAACAGCGGCGCGCGCCATCAGGGAAGCGCCGGAACTCTATGGGCAAGAAGAAGTGTTGGCGCGGGGACGGGTCCTCGCGGCAGGCGATCCGGCATTGCTCGCGCCGCTCGAACGGTTGACCCAGGTTTACCAGTTGCTCTGTGCGGCAGGCCACAAGGACTCGTTGTTGCTGGATCTCGGAGAGTTCCGCGGCTTCGACTATTATGACGGTGTCGTGTTCGATGTGTTTGCCGAAGGGATGGGAGCGGAGTTAGGCGGGGGCGGACGGTACGATCATCTGATCGGCCGATTCGGCAGGCCGCTGCCCTCCACCGGCTTTGCGCTGGACGTCGATCGGCTCTTCCGTACGGTGGCCTTTCCGGAGGAAGGATCTGCGGCTGCGCGAGTGGATTATCTGGTGGCGGCGCCAGGCCAGGCCTCCCGGCGGTTAACGGCCGTGGCCGCGCAGTTGCGTCGGACAGGAGCCAGAGTGGTGCAGCAGACGATGCAGGGGCGCGACGCGGGGCTTGTGGCCGCGGCCGTGACAGCCGGGCTGGCCCAGCAGGCCGCATCTGTGGTGCTCGTGGGGGCGCCAGGTATGGGCTCAGGCGATGTGCTGGTGATCGAGTCCCTCGCCGTCCACCGGTCTGGCAATCTGAGCCGCCTGGCGAAGCAGGTGGGACTCGCTGACCTAGTGGCCGCGGCTCGTCGCGCTCAGCGGAAGACAGGGGAACGTTCGTGAAATCCATGACCGCCGTTGATCTCTCCCAGCCGAAGCTGCCCCCTCAGAATGTGGAGGCCGAGCAATCGGTCCTCGGCGCGATCCTGCTCGACAATAGTGCCATGGCCAAGGCGATGGAACTGTTGACCGAGGAGAATTTCTACCGTACGTCGCATAAGAAGATTTTCGCCGCGATGCTGGAATTGTCCGAGATCGGCGAGGTGATCGATCAGATCACGTTGACGGAACGGTTGAAGGCGCTGGGAGAAATCGAGGCAATCGGGGGCGCATCGTATTTGGCAGAGCTCGTGCAGAGCGTGGCCAGCTCCGCCAACGTTCGCTACCATTGTAAGATTGTGCGCGACAAGGCGCTGCT
>JAPLLI010000058.1 GCA_026387615.1 Nitrospirota bacterium | reverse complement strand
ACCAAATTCGCGGCGGCGCTGGTAGCTTGGCCGAGATTCCCCGCCACGCCCCCATCACCGATCGTCGCCACGCTTAAAATACCGGCGCTGATCGTCGTCACGCCGGTGTAGGTGTTCGTGCCCGAGAGGGTCAGGGTGCCGGATCCGAGCTTGGTCAGGCCGCCCGTACCGCTGATCACGCCCGCATAAGCCGCCGGGCTGGAGTTATCGCCGCCTACCGTCAAAGTCGCGGCGCCAAGTGTCACGTTGCCTCCCGTTGCGCCGCCGCCCGTCAGCGAGCCAATCTGTGCGTTAAAGCCAGTAATGTCCAACGCCACGCCAGCCGTATTGGCCAAGGTCACAGCGGAATTATTGCCGAAGGCGCCGCTGACATTCGTCACCGAGGCCACGCCCGCTTTCACCGTGCCCGCGTTCACCGTGGTGGCTCCGGTATAGGTGTTCGCGCCTGAGAGAACCAGAATGCCGCCGCCTGTCTTGGTCAAGGCCGATGTCCCCGATTCACTCACGACACCGGCGAGGGTCAATTGGGTGCCAGCGATCGAGACCGTACCAGCCGTCGTCAGCGTCACGGGACCGGCCAGGCTGCTCGTGCCGGTGGACGTGGCTAGGGTCGCGCCATTTTGCAGGGTCACGGCTTCGGTCGTGCTGTAGGTGACGTTCTGCAAGTCCAACGTCGCGCCATTCGCGACCGTCGTGCCGGCCGCGTTCGTACCGAGGGCATTGTTAACCGTGACCGCCAAGGTGCCGGCATTCACGGTCGTCTGGCCGCTGTAGTTACTGGCGCCGGAGAGGGTGAAGGTGCCGGCCCCTTGCTTCGTCAGGTTCCCCGTCCCGGTGAGGGCCCCGGCAAAGGTCGTGTTGTTCGCATCCCCTGTGGTCAAGGTCTGATTACTCAAGACCACCGATGTGCCAGCCACGCCGGTCAATGATCCGATCGTCTCGCTCGACGCCAGGGTGAAGATCGCCCCGGAGGTATCCAGGTTGACTGATCCGGCATCCGCGAGGGCCGTGCCCCCGCTGACCGCCAAGGTCCCGGCGCTGATCGTCGTCGTGCCGCTATAGCTGTTCGTGCCGGAGAGGGTCAGCGTGCCGGATCCGAGCTTGGTCAGCGCGCCGGTCGTGGCGGCGCTGGATCCCGACAGCGTCAGATTATTGGTCGTCACGTCGATCGAGGAGCTGCTGCCGTTACTCAACGTGAAGGCCCGATCCGTCGAGGCGGTCGCGCCGGTGTATTGCAACGTCCCGCCGCCCAAGACCAGATTCGCGGCGGCGCTAGTGGCTTGGCCGAGATTTCCCGCCAGGCCCCCATTACCGATCGTCGCCACGCTTAAAATACCGGCGCTGATCGTCGTCACGCCGGTGTACGTGTTCGTGCCGGAGAGCGTCACCGTGCCGCTCGTGGTCTTGTTGAGCGCAATGCCGTTGCCGGCCAGGATCGCGCTGATCGTCCCGGCTCGTACGTCATAGGCGCCCGTGCTCGTAAGGGTGCCGTTCTGAATCGTGCCACCGAGCAGCTGGACCCCGGCCACCGTGTTGGTGAAGCCGCCTAAATCGAAGATGCCGGAACTCACGACCAGGATGCTCGTCGCAACCAGCACAGTGCCGGCCCCCATAACCAGCGAGCCGCCGCTATTCGTGGTTGTACCAGTGTAGGTATTCGTGCCGGAGAGTACCCAGGTGCCGACCCCGCTCTTGGTCAGGCTGGTGGCGCCGCCAGGGCCATCGCCCAGCGAAGCCGCCAAGGTATTGTTGCCGGCATTGCTGCCAGTCAAGGTCAATATCCGCGCGCTCGATCCGGCAAAGGCCACGCTGCCGGCGTTGGTCAAGTTCAACGCGCCGCTACCTGAGGCGTCAATCGTGCCACCGCCAGCTCCGAGCGTGAACAAGCGATTCGTGCTCACCGCCCCGCCCGTATATTGCAAGGTGCCGCCATCGAGGACCAGGTTGGCTGCGGCATTGCTGGACTGCCCGAGGTTGCTGGCAGTTCCTCCATCAGCCAAAGTCGCCACGCTCAAGGTCCCGGCGCTGATCGTCGTGGCCCCCGTATAGGTGTTCGCACCAGTAAGCGTCACCGTACCGCTCGTGGTTTTGTTCAGCGCAATGCCGTTGCCGGCCAGGATCGCGCTCACCGAGCCGCTGTGCAGTTCAAAGGTGCCGGTACTCGTCAGGGTCGAGGTCCCCGTGCCGGTGATACGACCCCCGTTGGCCAGCGTGACCGTCCCCACACTTTCGCTCTGGTTGAGACCCAGCGCTAATATCGCCGTCGCGCCATCCACCGTCACCGCCCCCGTGCTGATCACGTCACTCGCCCCATAGGCCAACGTCCCGCCGCTCACCGTCGTGCTGCCCGTATAGGTATTGGCGCCGGAGAGGGTCAGCGTGCCAGTCGTGGTCTTATTCAACGCCACCCCGCCGGCTAGGATCGCGCTCACCGAGCCGGCCTGCATCTCAAACGTGCCGGTGCTCGTCAGGGTCGAGGTCCCCGTACCGGTAATGCTACCGCCGTTGGCCACCGTCACCGTCCCCACACTATCACTCTGGTTCGCGCCCAGCGCCAACACCGCCGTGGCCCCATCCACCGTCACCGCACCCGTGGCAATCACGTTACTGGCGCCATAGGCCAACGTGCCCGCGCTCACCGTCGTCAGGCCGGTATGAGCGTTCGCCCCCGACAGGGTCAGCGTGCCGGCTCCGATCTTGGTCAGTGCACCATTGGTGGCGGCACTGACGCCCGACAGCGTCAGATTATTGGTCGTCACATCGATCGAGGAGGTGGTGCCAGCGGTCAAGGTGAAGTTGCGATCGGTCGCGGCGGTCGCGCCGGTGTACTGCAACGTCCCGCCGCCCAAGACCAGATTCGCCGCAGCGCTGCCGGCTTGGCCGAGGTTCCCCGCTACGCCCCCATCACCGATCGTCGCCACGCTTAAAATACCGGCGCTAATCGTCGTTACGCCGGTGTAGGTGTTCGTACCGGAAAGGACCAAGATGCCGCCGCCTGTCTTAGTCAGGGCCGAGGCTCCCGATTCATCCACCACGCCAGAGAGGGTCAATTGGGTACCAGCAACCGAGACCGTGCCCGCCGTGGTCAGGGTCACAGTCCCAGCCAGGCTGCTCGTGCCGGTGGACGTGGCCAGGGTCGCGCCACTTTGCAGCGTCACGGCTTCAGTCGTGCTATAGAGGACGTTCTGCAAGTCCAACGTGGCGCCAGCGGCCACCGTCGTCCCGGCCGCGTTCGTGCCGAGAGCGTTGTTCACCGTGACCGCCAAGGTACCCTGACTCACCGTGGTCTGGCCGCTATAGGTGTTCGCGCCGGACAACGTCAACGTCCCGGTGCCGCTCTTGGTGAAGGGGGAACCAGGTAACAGGCCGTCAATCATGACTCCGCTGATCGTCAAGTTCGTCCCGGCTTGCGTCACCTCGATGGTCCCGATGTAGGCTCCTCCTGTCGGATCAAGGGTGATATTCCGGTCCGTGCTGACGGTGCTGCCGGTATATTGCAACGTAGAGTCAGCGATTCCTGCAAGGACCAAGTTTACGGCATTATTGCTGGAGGCCCCGATGCCGCTCGCCTGACCGCCATTGGCCAATGTATTGACACTGAGTACGCCGGCACTAATCGTCGTGGCCCCGGTATAGGTGTTCAGCCCGGAAAGGGTGAGCGTACCAGACCCTTTCTTCGTGAGCCCGCCGGCTCCGGCAATGATACCGCCATAGGTCAACGTCGTGCCGACAACGGTATTGAGTGTCCCGTTCCCAGTCAAGGCGATGCCGCGGTTTACGTCCAGCGTGAAACTAACCGTCGTCGCCAAGGTACCGCCATTAAAGGTCAGTTGGTCAGCCACTGTGGTCCCCGGCGCAGCGCCCAGGTTGTTATCCGCGCTGATCGAGAGGTTACCGCCAGTAATCGTCGTCTTGCCGCTATAGCTGTTCGCGCCGGAAAGGGTGAGGGTGCCGGATCCGATCTTGGTCAAGGCACCGGTCGTGGCGGCGCTGGATCCCGACATCGTCAGATTATTTGTCGTCACGTCGATCGACGAAGTGGTGCCGTTACTGAACGTGAAGGCCCGATCCGTCGAAGCGGTCGCGCCGGTGTATTGCAAGGTCCCGCCGCCCAACACGAGATTCGCGGCGGCGCTGCCGGCTTGGCCGAGGTTCCCCGCCACGCCCCCGTTGCCGATCGTCGCCACGCTCAAAGTGCCGGCGCTGATCGTCGTCGCACCCGTGTACGTATTGGTGCCGGAGAGGACCAGTATCCCGGTGCCGGTCTTGGTCAAGGCCGAGGTTCCCGATTCACTGACCACGCCAGAGAGGGTCAATTGCGTCCCACCCACCGAGACTGTGTCAGCCGTCGTGAGGGTCACGGAACCAGCCAGGCTGCTTGTGCCGGTGGAAGTCGCCAGGGTCGCGCCGTTTTGCAGAGTGACGGCTTCGGTCAGCGTATTGCCGTTCAAGCTCACGGTCGCGCCTGCCACACCGGTCAGGGAGCCGATCGTCTCGCTCGCCGTCAGGTTAAAAGTCCCCAAGGCCGAATCCAGATTCACCGCCCCGGCATTGGCGAGGGCATTGCCCCCGCTGACCGTCAGGATCCCGGCGCTCACCGTCGTCGTGCCGCTGTAGGTATTGGCGCCCGACAACACGACGGTGCCAGCAGTGGTCTTCGTCAGGGCAGCGCTGCCGCCAAGGATGGCGCTAATGTTGCCGCTCGCCACGGCGTAGGACATGCCAGTCAACACCCCCGTGGTCCCCGTAATGTTCCCGTTGGTCAGGGTCACCGCGCCGACCGTGTCCGAGAAGGCGCCCAGGCTCAACGTCCCGCCGGAGACGGCCACCGCCCCGGAGGCAATGGCGTTATCCACCCCATAGGCTAAGGTCCCGGCGCTGACCGTCGTCGTGCCCGTATAGGTATTCACGCCGCTCAACGTCACCGTCCCGTTCCCGACTTTGGTCAAGGCGAGGCCCACGCCACTGATCACCCCGCTGAGCGTGAGCGTGCCGCTCGCTCCCCCGACCGTGGCGGCGGCCGCCAAGGTGATGGGACCGCCATATTGCGCGGTGTTCTTGCCCGTGAGCGCGCCGGTGCCGCCATTGCCCGTCCCCTGGATTTGAAGCGAGGTCAGCGTATTCAGCGTCACGCCATTGATCTCCAACGTCCCCCCATTCACCACCACGGAGGTGGAGGTAGACAGGGCCGCCGCATGCGCCACGCTCACCGTGCCGCCGCTCACCGTCGTCGCGCCGCTATAGGTGTTCGCGCCGGAGAGAGTTTGGGTGCCAGTTCCGCCGATGCTGGTCAGACCACCCGTGCCGCTGATCACGCCGGCATAGGTGGCAGACCCACTGGGATTCCCCACGGTGAGGGTCGCCGCCCCGAGGGTCACGTTGCCCCCGGTGGCGCCCCCGCCGGCCAATGAGCCCACTTGCGTATTGAAGCCAGTGATATCCAGCGTGACGCCAGCCGTATTGGCCAAGGTCACGGCCGAATTATTGCCAAAGGCGCCGCTCGTGTTCGCGACCGAGGTCACCCCTGCGCTCAGCGTGCCGCCGCTCACCGTCGTCGCGCCGGTATAGGTGTTCGCGCCGGAGAGGGTCACCGTGCCGCTCGTGGTTTTGTTCAGCGCGCCCGTCCCGGCCAGCACCGCGCTCACCGAACCGCTTTGCAACTCAAAATTGTTCACGCTCGTCACGCTCCCGCTGCCGGTGACGCTGCCCCCGTTCGACAGCGTCAACACGTTCACGGCGCTGTTGAAGGTGCCGACATTCAGCGTGGCGCCGTTCACCGTCACCGACCCCCCATTCAGAGCATTATTCACGCCCAGGGCAAGAATCCCAACACTCACGGTCGTCAACCCGGTATACAGGTTCGCGCCGGAGAGCGTCAGGGTGCCGGCCCCGAGTTTCGTCAACGCGCCAAATGTCGCGGTGCTCGCCCCCGCCAATGTCAGATTATTAGCCGTGACATCAATCGAGGAGGTGAAGCCCGCTTTCAGGATAAAGTTCCGGTTGGTCGAGGCGCTGGCGCCGGTATATTGCAACGTGCCGCCATTCAGCAACCACTTAGCAGCTGTTGTCGCAGCTGCTCCCATGTTACTGGCCACTCCGCCATCGCCAATCGTGGCCACACTCAGGACTCCCGCGCTCAACGTCGTCACGCCCGTGTAGGTATTGGTGCCACTTACCACCCAGGTGCCGGTACTGCTTTTGGTGAGGCTGGTGGCCCCGGCTCCGTCGCCAAGGATCGTGGCCAGGCTATTACTGCCGGTACTGCTGCCAGTCAAGGTCAGGGTGCGCGTCGTCCCGCCGCTGAACGCAATGCTTCCGGCATTGGTAAAGGTCAGCGCCCCACTGCCGGACGCGTCAAGGGTTCCCCCATTGGCCCCCAATGTGAACAGCCGGTCCGTGCTGCCAGCTACGCCGGTATATTGCAACGTGCAGCCATTCAAGACGAGGTTCGCCGCCACATTGGAGGATTGACCAAGGGTCCCGGCCACCCCTCCATCGGCCAAAGTCGACACACTCAGCACATCGCCATTGATCGTCGTGGCGCCCGCGTAGGTATTCGCGCCGGATAGGGCCAAGATGCCGGTGGTATAGGTCGCGGTCATGGTGAGGCCGCCACTGCCGGCCATGATGCCTGCATAGGTCATCGTTTGGCCGTCGGTGATTTCAAAACTGCCCCCACCAGCCTGCAAGTCGATCCCACGGTTGGTATTGAGTGCAAACGTACCATTTGCGGTCAAGGTGCCGCCGTTCAACGTCAAGAATCCAGGCGTGGCCGAACCTGGCGCAGTGCCTAACCCAGAGTCTGCGGTAATATAGAGATTCCCCGCGTTGATCTTCGTCAGCGAGCCAGGGCCGGTAATAATCATGTTCAGGTCCATCAAGCCCGTGGACTCGAAGGTGCCGGGTCCCGCCAAGGTGATGCCGCGATTCGCGCTCAACGCGCTGCCGCTATCCTGCCGCAACGTGCCCCCATTGATCGTGATGGCATCCGCCGTCACGGACCCAGGCGCTGCCCCCAGATTGCTGTCTTTGCTTATTTGGACTGTGCCGCCGGTGATCGTCGTCTTGCCGGTATAGGTGTTCGTGCCGGAGAGGACCAGGGTGCCGCCGCCTGTCTTGCTCACGCCCCCCGTGCTGGAAATCACCCGGCTGATCGTGGTATTGCCGGCGCCTCCTATCGTCAGCAAGCCGCCAGCCACGACCGTGCCGCTGGTGCCGACCGTAAGGGTCTGGCCGCTGGTGGTGGTATCGAGTTCGCCGCCGCCTGCATTCAGCGTGAACCCGCGCGTATAGGTGGCGCTGTTGCCGGTATACGACAGGGTGCCGGTATTGCTCCCATCGCCCAGCACCACCGCGCTGGCCGCGTTGCCCAAATTGCTGGCGCTGCCGCTCACCACAATGCTGCTGGCGCTCACCGTCCCAGCGCTGATCGTCGTCACGCCGGTATAGGTGTTTGCGCCGGAAAGCGTGAGCGTGCCGGCCCCGGTCTTGGTGAGCCCACCAGCGCCGGTTACTACGCTACTGATGGTCGTATTGCCGGCACCCCCTATCGTCAGCAGGCCGCCGGCTGTGATGCCGCCGGTGCCGACCGTAAGCGTCTGGCCGCTCGTAATAGTGTCGAGTTCACCGCCGCCCGCATTCAGCGTGAATCCACGCGTATAGGTCGCGCTATTGCCAGTGTAGGACAGGGTGCCGCGGTTGCTCCCATCGCCCAGCACCACCGCGCTCGCCGCGTTACCCAGGTTGCTGGCGCCGCCGCTCACCACGATACTGCTGACGGCCAGCGTCCCCTGACTGATCGTCGTCACCCCCGTATAGGTGTTCGTGCCAGAGAGCGTCACCGTGCCGCTCGTGGTTTTATTCAGCGCCACCGCGCCCGCCAGAATCGCGCTTACTGAACCGCTTTGCAGTTCAAACGTGCCGGTGCTCGTCAAGGTCGAGGTCCCCGTGCCGGTGATGCTGCCCCCATTGGCCACCGCCACCGTCCCCACGCTGTCACTCTGGTTGAGACCCAGCGCCAACACCGCCGTCGCCCCATCCACCGTCACCGCCCCCGTAGCCAACACGTTACTTGCCCCATAAGCCAGCGTCCCGTCGCTGATCGTCGTCAGCCCCGTATAGGTGTTGGTGCCGGACAGCGTGAAGATGCCAGCTCCTTGCTTAGTCAGCCCACCCGCACCGCTGATCACGCCCGTATAGGTCGTATTGCTCGCATCCCCTGTGGTCAAGGTCTGATTACTCAAGACAACGGACGTGCCAGCCACGCCGGTCAGCGACCCGATCGTCTCGCTCGACGCCAGGGTGAAGATCGCCCCGGAGGTATCCAGATTCACCGCCCCGGCATCAGCGAGGGCGTTGCCCCCGCTGACCGTCAGCGTGCCAGCGCTGATCGTCGTCGTGCCGGTGTACGTGTTCGTGCCGCTGAGTGCGACCGTACCAAGGCCGGCCTTCGTCACGACGAGGCCCGCCGAGGCCTCGGAGATGATTCCCGAGAAGGTAGCGGTGCCACCGCTTTCCGCCGTGAGGATCACCGCCTTGTTCAGCGTCACCCCACCAGAGAACGTTGAACTAGCCGCCGTACTGCCGCCAATGGTTGCAGTCCCACTACTGCCAGACCGTACCGTGATGATACGCCCCACGGTGAAGGCTCCGATGGTCAACAATGCCGCATCCTCGCTGCCAGACGTTCGCCCCAAGAGCACTGCGCTCGTCGCGTTACCCAGCGCACCCGCCGAACCCGAAGGCGCATTGGCTCCCACCTCCAGCGTGCCAGCATTGATTGTCGTCACGCCGGTGTAGGTGTTGGCACCTGACAGCGTGACGAGAGTCGAGTTGTTCTTGGTCAACCCTCCACTGCCTCCCAGGATCGCACTGATCGTGCCGGCTTGTACGGTATAACTTGTTCCGGTCAATACCCCCGTCGTGCCGACAATGCTGCCATTCGAGAGCGTGACCGTTCCCGGCACTCCGCTTATCGTGGCCGAAAAAGTGCCGATGTCCAGGGTGCCTCCAGCCACGCTCAGAGATCCACTGCTAATCGCATTGTTCACGCCGAGCTCCAGTACACCGTTAACGATTGTCGTCGCGCCCGTATAGGTATTCGCACCCGTGAGCCTGAGTGTGCCGACACCGCTTTTCCACAGGCCCCCGGAACCACTAAATACACCGGCGAACGTCGTGCTGCTATCATCACCCCCTGTGATCAGGTTTCGTCCAGATCCACTCCCCGACCAGGTTACAGTCGTCCCGGCTACCCCTGCTAATGATCCGATCGTTTCAGTATTGTTCAGCGTTAGATTCGCCCCGGACGCGCTGAGATTCACCGCTGTCGAATCGGACAGTATGGTGAAGCCAGAAAGTGCCAACGAGCCGGCGCTGATCGTCGTCACCCCCGTATAGGTGTTGGCCTGGGAGAGGGTCAGCGTCCCGGCGCCCGTCTTGGTCAAGCCTCCCGCACCAGCAAAGACGCCCGACTGGCTCGCGGCCCCGGAGTTATTGATCGTCAGCAAGCCGCCATTGGTATTGATCGCGCCGAGGGACAGGGTGGCCGCCGTGAGTGTCAAGGCCCCGCCAGCCGTGGTCACGCTGAACCCGGTGGATTGGATGTTGTTGGTCGCGGTCACGGAGACCGTGTTGCCTGACGCCGTGCCGAACGGCAGATCCGCATTGAAAATAACGTCATGACTGGCCTGGAGGGTGTAATTGCTGTTGGCGCTCAGGCTGGAGGCCAGGACGTAAAAGTTATTGGCCCCGTTCGTGGCTTGAAAGGGATCCGTCGCATCTGGCAACGCCCCGTTGGCGGGATCGATGCCGACATAGAGATCATCCGGGTCCAGCAGCAGGGTGCCGGTCTTGCCCTGGGGCGCGCTGGTCACAACGGTTCCGGTAAAGCCGAGATTTTGTTTACCCGAGACTTCCACGAAGCCGCCATCGCCCGATTGACTGCCGCCCTTGGCGGAAATGGTCCCGGCAAAGCGCGTAGTATTGTCGGCCCAGACGATGACCTTGCCGCCGTTGCCGGTGGTCATCGCGTCAGCCGTGATGGTCGCGTTCTGATCGACGTAGCTAAATTTCGCGTTCGCGATGTCGGGATTCTTGCCCTGGAAATCGCCGCCGATGAGGGCCGTGCCGCCGCCTGCGTCGCCAGAGACATTGATCTTCGCCCCGGCAAAGAGCCCGACCTTCTCGCCCAAGACCTGGACCGTGCCACCGGTATCGCCCGCGCCCTGGCCCGACGCATCCAACGTGCCGGAGACATTCACGACGCCGCTGCTGCCCCCATCCAGCACAATCTTACCGTCCCGCTCGACGAGGGACTGGGCGCGGATCAGGCCTCCGTTGTTTACCACGGAGGCGAAGATGTCGCCGGCCGATTTCGCGGTCAAAATCACCTGCCCCCCGTCCGCCTGAATCGTGCCGCTGTTGCTCACGGCGCTGCTCAGAGGGACGCCCTCGGTGTTCACGACCTGCTGCAGGATCGGCCCGTCCAGCGCATAGGTGATGAGCCCATCTCCCATGAAGTCCACATTGAATTTCTGGCCCGAGCCCAAAAAAACCGTCCCGACCTTCGCCACGATCACGCCCTCGTTGGCCACGCCGGGAGCGGCGAACAGGACGTAGCCATGGTCGGAGACGGTCATAGTGCCCCGGTTGATGATCGTGGCCAGCGCGGCAGCCGGGTCTTGCTGAAAGGCGAACTTACGGGCGAGGAAGTCGCTGTCGCTGATCCGCAGGGTCGAGGCCACCAGGCCCGCCACGTTCACGACGGAACCGGCCCCGAAGAGAATGCCGTTGGGATTGATGAGGAAGATCCGGCCGTTGGCCTGGAGTTGCCCCAGGATCACCGAGGGATCGCCGCCGGTCACACGGTTGAGCGAAATGGAGGAGGCGGAGGGTTGCAGATACTGGACCAGCTCGCCCACGCCGATGCTGTAGCCCCGCCAGTTGATGATCGCCAGGTCCGACGTCTGCTGGATCTGTAGAATCTTCGGCGAGATCTGAGTGATCGTCGAACCGCCCCCCACCACCGTCCCGTCCACCGGCAAGGCATAGAGCCACGCCGGCAACACGACCTGCAAAACGGACAGCAGGACGAGGAGCGCGATAGACAACCTATGGTGCAGCCCACGATTGGTCATAACCCTCGCGGCGAGGCCGATAAGTCACACCCCGGCATGGAGCAAGACTCATTGCCTCAACCACCCATTACAAATATACAGATCAATACTTAATCTATATTATCTAGTCTGTTTAGCCTACCCCTCTGCCGGTCAATCTCCTACCCGAAACAGGAATTTTGACGAGTCGCTAGGGGGGGGGGGGGGGCAGGAAGAAGCGGGCGAGGCATTCAGCCCAGCAGGCACACCCTCGCAGCCCTGGGCCGTTCCAGAACAAGCGATCCATACCAACATGAAGGGATTCTGCTCGCCACTAGGGGGCTAGTACGTTTCGAATCAACCGCTAGTAGAATTTGAGACGAGAACTGGTTCCGCCTGAATCTCCAGACTGGAGCAGGTCTGGACAACCGCCACCGACCATCCTTCTTGCAGCCCTGACCCGGTGGAAATCAACAGTCGACGATGAGGTGCTGTTCGCGTGAACGAACAACGGGAAAGAAGGGGGAACGGAACAACAGGGAGCATAGAAGCAAGACGCGATCCCTGCCTGTCCGGGAGAGCGAACCACGCAGTTGATCTGGCGGACCGACAGGCGGAGGCGACACGAGCCCTCCTCGTCCCGCCTCCGCTGTTCACTGACTTACTTTCTGCCTTGACGCGAGGTCTCCTGAATGTTCCGCCAATGTTTCAACTGCTCGGCCGAGAGGACGGCGTTGATGCGGCGGCTGGCCGAAATATCTTCGTAACTGAGGGTTGCGCGCAAGGCCGCCTCCTGTTCCAACTGTTTCTTGATCTGCTCCAACGGCGCTTCCTTCTTGAGCATCTCCGCCAGCTCATGGGTCGCGATCGTAATCCGCGCCCGCTGCAGGTCCAGGTCCCCCGATAACTCGGTGAGGAGCTGACGGATCTGCTGCTCTTGCTGGTCTGTGAGCTTGAGCTCCGCCTTGTAATCGAAAATCGTGTTCTTCTCCGTCGCAGCCGGCGCGGCAGCTTGCTGCGCAGAGGCCTGGCCGCTCCCCAGGAGCGCCAGCAGAATCCCCACAAACAGCAACCCGATCATCTTGAATCCGTCATGCCTCATTCCATACCCTCCTCTGTGGGGCCGCCCCCCTTGTGTGTGGTGCCTTCCGTCTCTTTCTCGATCATGTCCTGCAGGAGACCAGACAGGGCCAGACTGCCGGAGCGGTCGCGCCAGATGGAGGCGTACCCGCAACTCATTGAGTTATCATCCGTACACGAGCGACATTATGCAACTATACGTATCATTGACGCGCGAGACAGTCACGAAAAATAGTCAAGTCAGCCTCGTCGGCCCCCTCCTCTGGACCGGATAAGATGAAGATCTTGCATGAGAGGATTGCGGGATTTGTGGGTCCTGGTCCTGCGACCAACGACAAAAACAGAACGACAGGGGTTCAGTATTTCCCGGAAAGCTGGATGTAGAACACCGGATTGTCGCCGCCGGAGGAGGGCCTGGCTCCCACGGGAAACCCGACATCGAAGCTCAGCGCGGTACTAGAATACGGCAGATTGACCCTGGTGCCGACACCGGCTCCCGTGAGGTCATAGGTGCGGCGCTCACCGACCGTGGGAGCCCGTGACCGGCCGGCCCCGTGATCGATGAAAGCGAGAAACTGCATGTAGCTCCCGAGATTGAAGTCTCCCTTCCCGAACAGCCACCCTATGGCCCCGTTGACCTGCTGAGGAATCAAAGCCGGCACCCAATATTCGGCGCTCACCGCATAGCCCTCGTCCACGAGGTTCTGGTCCACCCAGTCATAGCCTCGGACCGGCCCCATGCCGCCCATGCCGCCCAGCAGAAACCGTTCGGTGAACGGCAGAGGGCCCGTACTGACCTGGCCGTTCCCTCGCAGGTTGAGGAACTGCGCCTGCGTAATCGCCTGCACCCGCCCTCCCATAAGCACCGCCTTCGTGAAGCGATTGTCCGCCCCCTGCCGGCTGACCATCGGGTCATGGTCGCCCATGCCTCCCAAGGCATGTCCGATTCCCTGGTAGCCGTAGGCCGAGAGAAAGGACCGGCCGGTGCTGTCGAGCCAGTCTCCGTTGAGCCCCACCTTCACCATACGCAGACGGTCGTCCGTGAACTTCTCGTTCACCAGGAACAATTGGTTGTCCTTGGCCGCAAATCCGATTTCGACCAGCAGCGTCGTGAGCCGGCGCTTGATGAGCGGGTGCGTCATCGAGACATCGACGGTTTGCATTTTATCCTTGATGCCCAGCTGCGCCAGGGCCCCCGTGACATCGAAATGCCCATGCGACCCGGACAGGACCAGCTTGGTTCCGATGTTATTGATCGGCACTTCATAGACCCCGCTTTGAAACAGGATCAGGTCGGGCTTCTCGCCCATGGTGGCCCGGTAGGAGAGCAGGCTGCCGTCGAGCAGGATATTGCCCACCTCGACGCCGAGGTCGAAGCGGCTGGGAGAGACTGGTCTGAAATCGAAATTGTTATAACCGAGCGAAATATGCACCGGTCGCTTTGCGAGCGCAGAGGGCGCGTTGGCCGGCTGGTCCTTGACCGACGCCGTGATCCTGGTGGTCCCGACCTCCGCCCCCGGCTCCAGATTTGCCGCAACCTTGAGGTCTGGAATCTCGTTCAACAAGAGGAGCGTCCGCTCCAACGTCGCGTTCTTGAGCGCCTTGTCGGCCAAGACCGGCGCGAACCGGCGCTCGATGAACTTCGTGGAATAGAGGACGTTGTCCGTCACCACGACGTCACTGACAGCTCCTTCCAGGACGAGGATCGTCACCTTCCCGCCCGAAATGTCCTGGCTGGGAATAAAGGCGCTCGCCACCGTATAGCCCTCCTGCCGATAGAGATCGGTGATGAGGCCGGCGATACGTTCGAGCTCGGGAAGGTCCACCAGACCGCCGACGACACAACAGGCCAGACGCATCAGCACATCGGTACCGATCAGCTGATTGCCCGTGATGTTGAGTTCTGTCAGCAGAAATTTCGGCGAGGGTGACTGAGGGGGCGGTTCCGGTGAAACGGCGGGCACTGGTTCCAGCGCGTGGGCCAGAGGGGGCAGACCAGATTCTCCCAGCAACAGCACGAGCAAGAGTATGAGCGTGGATTCGTGCTGCTGCAGTCTATGGCGGAAATCCGTCATCGTGCAAATGGCTGTTTCAGATACGAGATTCCCCCATACCGTCGCACAGAGGGATTTATCGTCATGCCTGCCGTCATAATCCTGGCAATCTTACACAATAGTGATAACAAGATATACCGCTAAGTGGATGACCCTGTGTGCATTCCATCTGGCAATTACCTGACGAAGAATGGGGGCGGAAGTCTGTTCTGCGCCGATGACACACGCCAGAGCCCCGCAGCAAATGGCGGGACTCTGGCGTCAGACGCGAAGATGCGACAAATCGCTAAGATTGGTCAGGTGGGCCGAACAATGCTGAAAAAAAGAGCCGTGCAGATGTTAGGCGCCGGCAATTCATGATTTACGTTTCCCTTGTCGCCACATGTCCTGGATATTCCGCCAATGCGTCAACTGCTCCGGCGACAGGGCGGCATCGATACGTCCCATCACGTCAAGTTCCTGGAAGCTGAGGGCAACACGCAGGGCCTCCTCCTGTTCCGCCGATACCCCCTCCTTGAGCAGCTCTGTCAATTCATGCGTCACGCGTTCGAGCCTCGCCCGCTGCCGGCTCCGCACCTCCCCTAACTCGGCCAGAAGCGGGCGAAGCTGACGCTCTTGCCCCTCCGTCAACTTGAGATCCGCCTTATACGCAAGGATCCTGTTCGTCTCCATCTCCGTTGATGACGGCGCGCCGATCTGCTGCGCATAGCCCTGGCCGCTTCCCAACAACGCCAGCAACAGCCCACTCAGAACCAGCCCCCTCATCTTGCACCCGTGATCTCTCATGAACTCCCCTCCTGTCTAGCAGGATGCTGAAAAAGTCCGCCAGCGGCGTTCTCGCTTCACGAAGAGGCTCAACGTACCAACCAGTACGCCTCGCCTCTTCGCTCGCTGCGGCCTTGCTGGACGGCCTTTTTGAGCATCCTGTAGTTGTTCACACCGCGGTGCCACTCGAAGCATGTTGGCCGATTTTTTCGCATACACCGAGTTTCTCCGCAGCCTGCTAGGACTCATCGCCCGGGTCTCATGTCGTATTCTGTTGAGTTCTCCTACCTGTCTGAAGGGAGGAGACTGGCAATCGCTGTCACCTGAGTGGCCTTGTGCACAGAGCGCTCCGGATCGTCTCATCAATCAGATAATCAAGCATAGCAGATGAGTAGAGATGCTAATCTAACTCACCGATATTTTTCAGGAAATTCATCACGTGCGTAAATACGGCATGCAACCAGAAGGCTTCAGGCCAAGGCCAACACAGGAGTACAGGCTTGAGCGCTGTGGAATGATGGGCAGAAATAACGGCGAGGAGGACTGTGCGGCATTTCCGGCGCAGGGGACGATGTTGGCCCCTACGCACAGAGCGACTTGCAATTCCCTAGGAATCAGCTACTATTTCATCCGCTTGGCTCCAGATTCCTTCACTATCGATGAGGAGACACATGCAACCGCTACGAACTGCCACTACCATTTCGTTGGCCCTGGCTCTGCTCGTCCTTGAAGTCGGCTGTGCCATGGGGGAGAAACCGGCTCCCGCCCCTGAGACGAAGGACAAGCCTGGCGCTGTCACCGGTGAGAAGGAAAAGGAAAAAGAGAAGGAAGGCCCGCCTGAAGGCGTCATGAAGATCCCGAGGACGAAGCCCCCCAGCACCCTCTGCCCGCCTTCAATGAGAGGCTCCTGCTAGCCCGAGTCAACCGCCAGCGACCTGCCTCACTCCCGGCGGGCGCTCCGCTCAAGAATCGTGATGAGCAGCACGATCAGCGCCTCCTGGGCCAAAAGTAAAATCGCATCCCTCGTGTCCGCATGGCGCAGCACGATGGCGGACAGGCCCAAACAGACCGTCACGGCAAAGATCACATCGACCGCCGCCCGCTTGCCTCCAAGAATCCTCGCCAAACGGTGATGCATGTGATCGGTCCCCACATAGTCGATCCATTCCTTGATCGAGCGCACCTTTCCGGTCACGATCCTCTCGACCGTGATGTGAATCATATCGTAAATGAGGACGCCGAAAATAAGCAGGGGCGTGCTGAACGACACAATGGGGTTATTGTCGGCCCAGTCGCCTTTCACCGCGAGACAGGCGAGCGTAAACCCGAGAAACGTGGAGCCCCCGTCCCCGAGAAAAATCAGGGCCGGTTTTTTGTCGATGCGGAAATTGTAGGGGGAAAATCCCAGCGCCGCCCCGATGATGGCCACCGCCAGCCAGGCCAAGGCCGGCTGATCCGACTCATAGGCCACCAGCCCCATGAAGAAGGCCATAAGGATGGCCAGTCCTGCCGCCAATCCATCCATGCCGTCAAAGAAATTGAACGCGTTCGTGATCCCCACGATCCAGAGAAACGTGAGAGCCACATTGAACGCATTCCCGATCGGTCCTTCAGGAATTAAATGGAGCAGCAGGCCTGAATGAATGACCAGTCCGGTGGCCAGCAACTGCGCGGCCAGCTTGACCCAGGCAGGCAATTCCCTGGCGTCATCCCAAACCCCCACCACCAACAGCAGCGATCCGGCCAAGAGGATGGGCCCCATGTCGCCAAGCAGGGCCGAGTTGGCCAATACCGCACCGGCGAATCCCAAGTACACCGCGATCCCGCCGATTCGCGGCGTCGCGGTCTGGTGCACCTTCCGCCCCGATGGGTGATCCACCAGTCCCCATTTCCGTCCCAGATAGATCATCACCGGGGTCAAGGCCAAGGTAATGCTGCAGGCCAGCAGGAAAATATAGAGCCAGCGTCGCCCTTCGATGATGTAGAACTCGCGCACCGATGGCAGCAGCAAGACGAGGACCGCACAGAATCCTCCCAGGGCCAGCCACGTCGTCCATCCTGTCTTGTCCTGATCCTCTTGCTTCATGACCATGGGTTACCGACTCAGCTCCTCTGAAACCATTTGAATGGTGCGCGTGACTTCTTCCTCGGTCATCGAGGGATAGATCGGCAGGGACAAAGCCTGCGCAACCGCCTCCTCCGTAACCGGATAGCCGGCCAGATCCCGATAGCGATGCAGCGGACGAAAGACCGGAGCCCGACATTGAACCCCTCGCTGCTCCAGTCTGGCGATCACCGATGCCACCGAGCCTGCTTCGCGAGGTAGCCGGACTACAAACCGGTAGTACCGATGCGAACGGCCAGGAGGAATGATCGGCAAACCCAGACTCATGGAAGCGAATGCCTTCCGATAGGTAGCAGCAATGGCGCTTCTCCGCTCCAGAAAGGACGGGAACCGGCGCAACTGGCTCAGGCCGAGGGCCGCCTGCAAATCCGTCATCTTATAGTTGAAGGCCCGATCGTCCAAGACCGGTTCCTCGTCATATTCGCGGAGAGCTCTCGCCCGCTCCAGCAGTGATCGGTCGTTCGAGAGGACCATGCCCCCCTCACCCGTGCAGAGCAGTTTCGTCGCGTAAAACGAACAGACCGTCACAGCGCCAACCGTACCGACCGGCCGTCCCGCCTCGGTGGCACCGAGGGTCTGGGCGCAGTCCTCGATCAAGGGAACCCCGAGCGATTGCAACGCCGTTAGATCGGCGGGAAGCCCGAATAGATGCGGCACAATGATCGCACTAGTGCGAGACGACAAGGCCTTCCTGGCCTCAGCCGGATCGATGGCGTAACTGTCCGGCTCGATATCCACGATCTTCGGCAGAGCCCCGACCCGCACGACTGCCAGCCAGGGCGCGGCACACACGTAGCTGGGCAGGATGACCTCGTCGCCAGGGGCCACGCCCAAGGATTTCAGCGCCACTTCCAACGCTGCGGTCCCGGAACTGACCGCCACTCCGCCTGCCAGCCCCAACAGAGCCGCCATCCCTTGCTCGAACTCCTCCACACGAGGCCCCTGCGCCAGGTGGCCTGATCCGATGACTGTCGTCAGCGCCAGCAGTTCGTCGCTGCCGACCGTCGGACGGGAATGGAGAATGACAGATGGTGCAGTCGTCACGGCGCAACCGTAAGAAACATCCGGAGCGGAACAAACGCTTCCGCATTCGTGACTCGCCCTTGAATCCCCCGAAAATGCGAGGAGGCACGGATGATGTCCACGATGGTCAGTTTTTCGATATTGGTTTTCTCGATCTGCGAACGATGGGCGCAGAGGGCCGCGATTTTCCCTTCCAGCGCCCGATCGATGTTCACGAAGGTCGTGGGCGCAAAGTTTTGCGTCGTGGGCCCCTCATAGAAGAGGACGTTTCTGGTGTAGCGCGCCGCCGTCACCGCGCAGGTGGCCAGGTTGCGGTGATCCTGGTGCGTATCGTCCGGGTAATGCACGAAAATGACTTGAGGATCCACTTCTCGGACCACCTCTTCGATCTGTTTGATCACGGCTCTATCCACGGAAATTTCCGTGTCGTGGAGGCCGCCCCAATAGACCTTCTCCACGCCGATCAGCTTGGCCGCCGCCTCTTGTTCCTGCCTACGAACGTGGCTCTGCCCCCCGGCCTCCCCTTCCGTCAACACCATCAAAAAGACCTGATGCCCGGCCTTCGCATATTCGATCAGCGCGCCCCCGCAGCCTGCTTCAATGTCATCCGGATGGGCGCCCAGCGCCAGCACACGAATCCGATTCGACCCCTCACTCATCGCCGCCTCCCTACTCACTGTCAATTACACCGCCTGCCGAGAGACCCGCGCCTCTCGCAGGAGCCGAAGCGCATCATCGCCACACGTCAACAACATATCCACGGCTGCCAGGCCCGGCACGAATGGCTCATAACATTGGGCATAGACCGGCGATCGAAAGTCCTGCATCTCCAACGCAAGGCCGGAGGCCTCAAACCTGGACACATCCATATAGCCTGGCGCGCCTGCGCCAGCCAGGTACTGCGTCGCGCCAACCGTCCGGCAAATATCGATCAAACGATCGGTCGGCTCCTCCCGCAAGGTCATCTCTGACGCCAGCCTCAACGGAGTCGTGATCCCGAAGGCATCCAGCAGCCATTCGAGCACCGCCAGATTGAGGGAAGCCAGACTCTGCCAGGATTGTTCATAGATCGGCCGGAGCCCCTCCAACACAGGGTCGCGATGGGCGGCCCGGCTGTAATGCATCTCCAACGCATGCAAATGTTTGCTGGACCAATCAACTGTCTGGTTGATGAGCACCTCGTTCACGCGCTGCCCAAACCGGTGCAACACGGGCACCGTCAGCCACTGACAGCCCTGGGCCGTCCTGATCCGGTTGCGGTTCTGCCACTCGTTCTTCTTGAACTGCACATTGTCCAAAATCACAAACAGATCGACCTGATCGATCTTGTCCAGATAACCGAGCCAGGGCAAAAACTGAGGCTGGTGAATGGCGATCCGCATCTCTCACGTCCCGACTGTCACTGCTCAGCCGTCCCCTGAGACGGCCCGTTCAATGGTTCCTGGCTCCCGATCATCGCCGCTGGCTGTCCCTCATCAGATTTTGCCAGAACAGGCCCGATGAAAACAGGATTACTCACTATTTCACCCTCTCCCTCAACGACCAACCGGTAGAAATTTTCGCCGCCCGGCGACAGGGCCTCGTCCAGAAACTCCTGTTCGAACGGGGTCACGCCGGCAACCTTGGAGATCACCAGCCCGGAACGGATGATCGTCACCTAGATCGGATGGGGTCCCCTGTCGGTCGCGGTGACAGAAAGCCTGACGGTTACCTCGCGAGTTCCCCTGCGATCAAGGGTCTCTCCGGATGATGCCCTGCGCTGCCCTCCCTCAGATTCGACCTGAAAGCTGTCGAGCCGGAGCTTGGGTCCCGTCGCATAGGCACGGCCCTGACGCAGGGCGTCCATCAGGCCATCGACCGTCCGATGCTGCACCCCAAAAACCGTCAGCACCTGATCCAACTCGATCCCGGCCGAGCCAGGCGTATGAAAGGCAATTTCGCCAAAGGCAAAGGGAGGCGCGGCTCCCTGCCCTGCCAGGGACTGCGCCAGCACCTGATCCCAGATGCCGCCAGGCTGCACAGCCGTTCTCGGCTGCTGGTACAGGCCGCCGAATCCCGTATAGCCGCTGGTCAAAGCCAGGGCCTCTGGATAGGGATCGGTCTTGACGGTCACCTCTCCCAAGGGACCATAGGAGTAGCGATTAAAGTCCGGCGCTTCCGGCATGGACCAGATCACCACGCCCCCCTTCATTGTGACTGCCTCGATAAAATTCTGGTAGGGCCGATAGCCGAGCCCCGCATCATAGGCACTGAACAGCGGCTGGCCAAACGGCCAGGCATTGCACAACAACAGAGCTCCCGCCACAGCCAGCACGACTCCATAGCCACGATGGCGCCTCGTCGTCTCTTGATACTTCGTCGGCCCGACGCGCACGAATCGAACCGTACGCCGGCGCCAGAGCCACAGGGCAGGAATAAAGAGGGCCGCCGGGACCAGGTCCCACAGACTGCTCCATCCATAATGGTAAGACGCCTGATTGCCGTTGACCGGCAACGTGGCATAGTCCTCCGGCTTCGCGAGACCGAGCACCAGCATATTCTTTTGGGAATTGTGCATGGTCAGGTTGCGCGTAAACAGGGAGCCATCCCAGAAGTAATGAGGCACGACCTCGACGCCCGGCACCAGCAAGACGTTGGGATGGCGCGCCTGCGCCGCAGCCACGTCCGCGAAGTATCGCTCCAGCCCATAGTCGAGTACAGACGGCAGCCTAAAGGTATGCCTGATCGATCCGCGGAGAGGAAAGAGTCCATACTCATAACGCAGAATAAAATTATCGGTCAGCACGATGGCCTCGATCCCCAGCCGCTCAGCCCGCTCGGCCAGCTCGTCCAGACTCAGGGTGCCGGTGCTGACCGTACTATGCACGTGAAACGCGGTCACCAAGGGCCGGAACTCCGGTCCTGCCTCGCCCGCGCCGATCGCTGGACCGGCCCATCCCCAAGCCGCCATCAGGAGCCAGGCTAGACAGGAGAGGCCTATCGTTCTTCCGAAGAGACCGTTCATGACATCCCACCCTTCGCTAAGGCTGTTTCGTAGACGGCTTCCACCGCTTGGACCATGGATTGAGCTCCGAACTTGGCCCCAATACTGTGGCTGGCCGCAGCCCCCATGGCTCTGGCCCAATCGGGCCGCGCGAGCAATTGCTCGATAGCCGCGGCCAATGAAACGGCATCGCCAGGCGGCACCAGAAGCCCGGTGCGCCGGTCCTCCACAATCGCTGGAATACCTCCGACGTTCGACGCAATCACCGGCCGGCCCGCCGCCATCGCTTCGACCAGAGCCCGGCCCATCCCCTCGTTGAGCGACGGCAAGACGAAACAATCCATCGCAGCCAGACAATCCGGCACATCCTGCCGTTCCCCCAGCAAATGCAGCGCATTCCCCACTCCCAGCTGTTCCGCCAAGGCCAGATACGCTTCCCGCAACCGGCCGCTCCCGAGAATCACGACATGGAGTCGTGGATGCTGCGGCTTCAAGCGGGCCAGGGCTTCGATCAGAAACTTATGTCCCTTGACCTCGGTCAGCCAACCCACCGAACCTACCACGATCGCATCGGAGGGACAGTTCATGCCAGCAGGCCGACTACCGAACAGACCGACCTTACCTCTGAACCGCTCCAGATCGATCCCGCTCGGCACCACCGAAAACCGATCGGCCCGCCCGACCCCTTCGGCCAGATGCTCATCCCGTTCCGACTCAGTCAGCGCGATCAAATGAGTCGTTCCTCTGGCCAAGAGCCGCTCGACTTGCAAAAATATCCAGGAGGCCACCGGCCCAAAATGTCCGTAAAAGATATGGCCATGGGGCGTATGGACCACGACGGGCACTCCGGCTATCCATGCAGCCAGCCGGCCCAGGACTCCGGCCTTCGACGTATGGGTATGGACCAGGGCCGGCTTCTCCCGCCGCAGGATGGCGATGAGGGTCACCAACGCCGCCAGGTCCTTGAACAGATGGACTTCGCGCGTGAGGGTCGGAATGAGCAGGCAGCGCACTCCGGACGATTCCAGACGTCGCCGGCTCTGGTCTGTAGCCTGGTCCCCTCCTTGATCGTCCCACTGGCCTGCATGGCCCGCCACGACCAGAGGCTTGAAACGAGTCCGGTCATGCCCCAGGGCCGTGATCATCGTGTTCTGCGCCGATCCACCCCGATCCAACCGCGTGATCACATGCATGACTGTACGCGGGACCATGACACCAGCCCGCGATGAGCGCGACGCCCTGCCGCAGGCTTCTTGCAACACACCATCAAGCTGCTCGTTATGCTTGCCCCAGTTGTACTCCTCCGTCACAAGGGTCCGCCCCTTGAGCGACAACCGGTCCCATTCTCCAGGCTGCGCACGGAAGCGGCTGAGAATTCTCGTGATCGCCAAGGCCAACGAGTCAGGATCGCTCCCCGTCGCGAGCAACTCCTTGTCCAGACGAGCCAGGACTTCCGGGATCGCTCCGACCGGAGTCCCGAGGACCGGTGTGCCGCAGGCCAGGGCTTCGACCGTCACCAGCCCGAACCCTTCCAGTTCATGCGTGGGCATGAGCACCAGGTCTGCCGCCTGGTAATAGTCCGGCAACTCCTCCTCGGCAATGAACCCCAGCAGCTTCACCCGGTTGGTCAGATGCAGATCGGCAATCAGTTGCTCGAGTTCCTGGCGCAAGGGGCCGGATCCCCCGATCAACAAGAGGACCTCCGGATGATCCTGCCCCACCGTCACCATCGCCTGGATCAGCCGATCGAGCCCCATCCGTGCCACCAGGTTCCGCACGGCCAGCAGAACCACCCGGTCAGCGGGAATCCCAAGGCGTCTCCGCACCTCCGCCCGATCCCCTGCCGGACGAAATGTCACAGGATCGGCGCCCCCTGGGACGATACGAATCCTGAACTCATCGATGTCGTGCAAAGCCATCACACGCTGTTTCATGAACTCACTCAGGACGATCACCCTCGCACAACGTCGCATCACCAGCCGCTCGCACCAGCGACGCAGCTTCGCGCCCCACGATCGAGAAAGGCGGCTGAGCAGAGCGGGGTGCTCGCCGCTGCGAGAGAGATATTCCTCATGTGCCAGCGAGTGACAGACATAGACCCAGCCGCTGGCCGAAGCCCTGCGCATCAGAATGGGCCCCAGGCCGGCCATGGATTGATGCACCAACACGATATCCAGCGCAGCCTGAGATCGCGCGAGATCAAATGCCCGGACTGACCGGAAGAACGACGACAGGACGAAAGCCCCTTGATTCCCTCGCACCACTCCATAGCGATGCTCCGTCACCGAACCAATTGCCACCTGAGCCCGTGCATCCTCAAGAGGAGCCCGCACGACCAGCCCGACCTGGCGACCTCGTTGCGCGAGCCCGAGCGCCTGCTCGCGAAGCACCCGTTCGGCTCCCCCGATCACCTTGGCGGCAGAGACCTCTGCCAATATCAGCATCTTCATCGGTCTCGTTGTCATGACGCGTCAACCATCAGGAGGCCTCTCGCCCACGATGCCACAATTCCAGCACCAGCAGGGCATAGATCTGGTCGGCAAAGTTCCGGCGGCCCGATTCATGTTCCCGAAGCAGCCATTGGACATATTCGGGCCGGACATAGCCACGCCGTGTGATCGCCACATCCGACAAGAGATCCCTGACCATTTCGCGGAGGTCTTCGCGCAGCCAACGGGCGAGCGGAACCCGAAACCCCAGCTTCGCGCCCTTGAGAATGGAAGGCGGGAGCACCGGGCTCAGGGCCTTGCGCATGAACCCCTTCAACCGCCAGCCGGAGAGCCGAACTGAGGCAGGGAGCGAACAGGCAAACGACAGCAATTCAGGATCGCAAAATGGCACACGCAGTTCAAGCGAATGGGCCATGCTGAGACGGTCTCCCATGCGCAGAAGATCGTCCGGCAGGTAAGTCTGCAAATCCAGCCCCATGGCCCGCTCGGAAGGATCATCGGATGGCCAGTGCTCAAAGAGGCGGCGATAGTCCGAGGCAAGAGCCATGACTCCCTCCAGCCCTGGGAAGTCCGGCGAAAACGCCGACGAGCCCCATTCCTGAGGCACAAACGTGGTCCAGCGCCAATATTGTTCTGCCACCGGCAGATGCCCGTCCCGCAGAAACCGTTTCACCCGACCAAGCTGATCGCGGCTGCCGGTCCCTTCAGGAATCCTGGACGCGACAGAGGTGCCGAGCCATCTTCGCAGGCAGAGAGGCATCCGAGCATAGTGCGAGGCAGCACGAACGCCCAGATAGCGAGGATAGCCGCCGAACAGCTCATCCCCCCCGATGCCGGAAAGGGCAACCGTGACTGAACGTCTGGCCAGCTCTGAAACCAGATAGGTGGGAATGGCTGAGGAATCGGCAAAGGGTTCTCCCATCGCTGCGACGACCTCCGGCAGCAGAGTCACGGCATCAGGTCGGAGTCTCTCCTCTGTATGATCGGCGCCGAAGTGGTCCGCTAGCAGCCTGGCCCCATCCAACTCGTTATAGGAACGGTCCGCCTCCTCTTCGTACCCGATCGAGAAACTGCGGATCGGTCCATTCGTCACCTGTCGCATCATGGCCAGGATCGATCCGGAATCGAGCCCGCCGGACAGAAAGAGCCCGAGCGGCACATCGCTTACCAAGTGGGCCTGCACCCGATCGCGCAAGAGTTCGAGGAACCGGTCTTCCGCATCGGCCTGCGTGAGCCTGGTCCGCGAACCAGGCACATCCGTCGCCTGGAAATACTGTTTGGTTTCGACCCTCCCCTTAACGACCTTGAGGCACTCCCCCGGCTGTAATTGACGCACCCCCTCGAACAAAGTGCCGGGCCCAGGGACGTAGAGCAGGGTCAGGTATTGCGCAATGGCCCCTGGATCCACGGAACGGGGGGGAAGCGATTCCAACAGGGCCGGCAACTCCGAGGCAAAGGCCAGGCCGCCAGGCCAGGTCGCATAGTAGAGAGGCTTGATCCCTAAACGATCCCGGACCAAGAGCAAGGTCTCTCGCTCACGGTCCCAGAGCGCATAGGCGAACATCCCCTTCAGCCGCCTGACTCCCTCCTCGCCTTCCTGCTCATAGAGATGAACCAGGACCTCCGTGTCGCTATGGGTCGCAAAGCGATGGCCCTTGCCGATCAATTCTTCTCGCAGCTCGCGATAATTGTAGATCTCTCCGTTGAACACCACCCAGACCGTCCCCTGCTCATTGGCGATCGGCTGTTGCCCTCCCTGGGGATCGATCACGCGCAACCGCTGAATCCCCAGCAGGACTCCCGGCTCCCGATGACTACCGTGCTCATCAGGCCCCCGATGCACGATCCGGCGCATCATCCGATCGAGCGCCGCTTCGTCTCCGGTCCCGACGATCCCACAAATCCCACACATCAGCGCAAACCCTGCCTTCCTGCTTCGATGGCCTTCGCACCGGAGCTCCCCTTGCGGGCCAGCGCTTCGAGCGAGGGGCCCCAAGCCTGTCGCGTCAGTCCCAGCCCTTGCAACAGATGGAATCCCGCTTGGTCGATCCCCTTGAGGATAGACCTGCCACGCTCCGGCTCCTCACCTGATGGTCCGTAGGGATCGCTCTGACTGGGGGGAGCGGTGCGCACGATGATCTCGTCAAACCCGAGCCTCGGCAGATGATGCAGTAACGAAGACTTGCCGAATCCATAGAGGTGGAACACCGCGAGACGATCCGCTCGCAACACCGCCGGCAGAGCCAGCAGGGCGGCATGAAAGGGTCCGTTCGGAACGCGGAGGTACAGCAAGCCTCCCGGACGAAGCACTCGCCAGGCCTCCTGCAATGCAGCAAATGGATCCACGAGATGGTCCAGGACGTTCATGAAGGTCACGACATCCACGGTGGCATCGGCAAGAGAGCAGGGAGGAAACATTTCAGCCTGCACGTCCAATCCGCGATCCCTCGCATAGGCTGCTGCCTGAATGGAGGGATCGAACCCCCGCCCTTTCCAACCTCGATCACGACAGAGGGCCAGCAGGGCCCCTCCCCCGCAACCGACATCAACCAGGGCTCCAGGACAGGGCATCACCTGTTCCAGCCAGGCCAAGGCATGCTCATGCACGTTGCGACGAGCCGCTCCAACCTGTTCATCGCGATACTGCTGCCAATAGTCCTCCCGATACAATTTGGTCACGTCTTCATCGGACGGCATCTGCGCTCTGGTCAGAAGCCCGCAGCGGTGACAACGGCGCAATGTTCCTGCGCGCCCCAGCTTGAGGGGACGAAGCGGCGCCAGCCCGCAGGGACATGGGAGCAGGGAGTCAGTCATGGGAGCAGGAGCAATGTTCGTGATCGACGAGGCTCTCGTACAACGATTCCATCTGTTCAATCCACCCTTCGATGGAATAGGTCTGTTCCACCAGGCGGCGGGCCGCCAGCCCGTACGATGCGGCAACATGAGGATCGTCCAGGATTGATTCAATCGCCTTGGCCAACGCGACCGGATCTTTTCTGGGAACCAGCAGACCCGTCACCCCGTCTTGAATGAGTTCCGGCAGTCCGTTGACCGCCGTCGCCACGACCGGCTTTCCCATCGCCATCCCTTCAAGCGCGGCATAGGGCATTCCCTCGGACAGTGACGGGAGGACTAACAGATCCATTGCGGCCAGCACCTCGGGAATATTCTGCCGGACCCCGAGAAAGAGGCAATGGTCGGTCAGGCCCAGATCCGCCGCAAGCTGTTGAAGCGCTTCACGCAACTCTCCGTCCCCCACCACCAGGCAGCGGAGAGAGGGGAACTTTTCCAGCAACAAGGGCAAGGCCCGCAACAAATAGACATGGCCCTTTTGGTCTGTGAGCCTGCCGACGATGCCTAGCACCGGAGCGTCCTCGCTGATGGCCAGCTCTTCGCGAAGGCGCTGGTTCCGTGGGCCAGGCTGAAACGTCGCGAGGTCTACCCCGTTCGGGATCGTCACGACCCGGTCTGGATCCAACCCATACCGGGCGATCAATTCCTGCCGGTGCGATTCAGCCACGCAGAGCGTACAGTCGGCCAAAGGCGCCGTGAGTCTATCGCAAGCCAGGTAGAACCACTTCTTGATCCGGCCGATCGGATAGTCGTGGACGGAATTGTGGACGGTCGAGACGATCGCCCCCGTCTCAGCCAGCCGCCCGGCGATTCTGCTGTAGACATTGGCCCGCGCTCCGTGAGACTGAAGGATGTCCGGCTGCTGTTCTCGCAAGAAGTTGCGAAGGCGAAACAGAGGGGCGGGACTTCCCAGCGGGTCCATATCCAGGACATGGGTCTCGATCCCCTCGGCCTTGAGATTTTCCACCAGCGCGCCCGGTTCTGGCGACGCGACAATCAAGCGGAACCGCTCGCGGTCCAGATGCCTGGCCAACAGGAGCAGGTAGGTCTCCCCCCCAGCCCACCCGCCAGACCCTGCGAGATGAAGCACCGTGATCCTGTTCATGTGCGGAGCACGGACGAGGCCTCACGCCCCCGCACGCCCTCTGCAACAGTTCCCATGCAATCCATTACGATTCCCCTGTGAACGCAACCATCAGAACAAGGTATCGGCTGTCGGCTCTTCCCACCCCCGGTGAACCGGGCTATGGCGCACCTTCTTCAAGAGATAAAATGCATAGGAGGACAAAGCGGGGAAATAGGCCGCTCCATATTTCACCATCGGATAGGGAAAGGGATAGAGGGTGGCGCCGGTCACCGCGACCAGCTCGAAATCTTTGTTCCGCTGCAAAAATTCGGCAAAGTCATTGGTCGTAAAACAGCGGACGTGGGGTCCGACGATGACGTTGCACATCGGCTGACGGCCCACAAGCAGCAGCAACCGATTTTGAATGGCCGCCAGGTTTGGGATCCCGATCAGCAGGTGGCCGCCCACAGTCACAACCCTCGCCATCTCCCTCAGGGGCAGGAAAATATTTTTGAGATGTTCCAACACTTGATTGCAGACGATCACATCCACCGCGTGATCGGCAAAGGGAAACGGCTCCCGCTCAAGATCCACCCGGGCAACCGGAAACCGTTCCTGCGCCTGTTCCACGTATTGCACATCCTGCTCGATGCCCAGCACATGATCAGCTACGACGCCCACCTTCTGGGCATACAGCAACGTCCTGCTCCCGTCTCCACAGCCGACATCCAGGAGACTCCCCGCCTGATCGATATGGCCCAGCAACGACAGCACGGCCTCGTGAGTCCTCAACCCCTCCTCCTGGGACCGGACCAGGAATCGATACAACCGTTTGAGTGATGCGACCATTCAGCTCACACCGGAGACTGGCCCAGTCACCCCTCTAATTCCGTCGTAGAGACCGCGCATAGCCTTGGCTACATTGCGCCAATGCCGCTCCCTCGCCCCCATGATCAGAATACGTAGCAACGACCCGGCTGCGCAGAGCAGGGTCGTCACGCTGCCATTGACGAAGTACTGGCTGCGCTGAATCAGCAGCAGCTTATTGCGAAACATATAGTAGAGACGGTCCGGAGCGCAGACTGGCGGAAAGGATACTTTGTGCTTGGCCACAGCCCTCGGCTCATAGAGCACCAGCCAGCCGCGCGTTTTCGCGCGCAGGCAATAGTCGACTTCCCAATGGTTAATAAAAAAATCGGGAGAAAACCCGCCCAGCTCTTCGAAGGCTTTTTTCTCAAACAGCCAGCAGCAGCCGATGACATAGTCGCAGGCGATCCGCGTGCGCGCATCGCGGTCACGGTACTGGGCGGTCCAGCGGTTCACAAATCCCTCGCCATGGGCGGTCTGAGACTGATTGTGAAACACGACCGATCTGGCCCCCACGACGGCGACCCGCTCCCCTCCGATAGCCTCGACCAGATGCACGAGGGCATCTGGAGCAATCTCGATATCGGCATCCAGGCCGAGAATGTACTCTGTCCTTGGAAACAAGAGCGGCATGGCCAGATTATAGGGCACATAGCAGCCGTCGTTTTTCCTGTGTTGCATGAGCCGCAGCGATGCCCAGCCCTCCCCTGCCATCTCCTGAAACCGCTGTTCAACCATGGGGACCGTCCGATCGGTCGAACCGTTGTCCCAGACCACCAGCTCCAGCTTCTGCTTGGGATATTGGATCAGGCGCAAGGAATCCAGACAAGCGGCCAGATCGGTCTGATCGTTATAGGAAGGGATGAAAATAGAGACGAAGGGCTCACGAGGAGACATGGGTGTCCTGTCTCCGGTGAACCGCGATCCGCTGCTTGCTCAAAACCGTTTCAAAGACGTCCAGGGTTCCCTGCACCATGTTCTCCAGGGAATAGCCAGCCACCACCGTCTCCCGCGCCTTCCGGGAGAGGCGCTCGGCCAGCTCGGTGTCTGCCAGCAGCCGCACGATCGCTTGACCCAGCTCATGGGAGTCGCCTGGTGCGACCAGCAGCCCATTGAGGCCATGTATCACGACTGAAGGGATGCCTCCGATACGAGACGCAATCACCGGCTTTTGACAGGCCATGGCTTCGACCAGGGAAAAGGGCAACCCCTCCTGCCGCAACGTCGGGAGCACAGAGAGATCCGCCGCGTTCAAGTAGTCCACCGTCCGTTCGTGCGGGACATGCCCGGCAAACAGCACCTGGCTTTGCAGTCCCATGCGGTCAACCAGACGTTTCGCTTCATCCAGATAATCCCCCGTTCCCGCCACCAGGACTTTCGTCCGGCCCTGCTGCGCCAACACAGCCGGCATACATTTCAACAAGAGATGGAGTCCCTTTTGTCTGGTGACGTGGCTCAGAAACACGATCAACCGTTCGTCTTCCATGACGCCATATTGCGTCCGTATGGCCGCTCGTGCCTTCCGGTCCGGCGCAAAGGCAGTGACGTCCACGCCGTTATACACCCGGTTGACCTTCGCCGCGCTGACACCGCACCAGCGTGAAATGGATCGAGCCACCTCATCGCTGACAGCAATGAAGGCATCACAGGTCCTGGCCAGGGGCAACTCCCACCGGAGGTAATAGTAGAGAAACGAGAACAGCCGCCGGCCCAACTGGCCATAGTCTTTGCGATGGCTCATCATTTGTCTGATTTCCGAGAGCAGCATCAGCCCTTCGAGGCCTTCCATAATCATGACCAGCGGCACGTTGGCCGCACGGGCGTTCCTCACGACTTGCCCCGGCACCACGGCCTGCTGAGAGCAGAGGATGTCAAACGGCTTCTGTCTCTGGAGGAAGTCGAACTGCCTGGCACAGGCCGCCGACCAGTTCCCCCGCTGAGAACCGAATTCCGTTTGTGCCAGATAGTACAGATTGACGCCCCCATCGACTTCCACTTCTTTCCCTGACGGATGGCGGGACGAGATGATGGACACATCATGCCCCCCTGCGACCAAGGCTCTCGCCAGGAGCCGCCCATGGACCTCCATGCCTCCGTTCATCCCATGCCAACACGTTACAAGAGAAACAAAACAAAT
>JAPLLI010000120.1:8424-11896 GCA_026387615.1 Nitrospirota bacterium | reverse complement strand
CGGGATCGGCTATGACGGAGATGCCGATCGCATTGGGACCATCGATGAACAGGGAGATGTGTTGTGGGGCGATCGCCTGATGGTGATCTACGCGCGCGACATTCTGGCGGCCATGCCTGGGAGCACCATCATCTCTGAAGTCAAATCGTCGCAGAGCCTCTATGACGATATTGCGAAGCAGGGGGGGCGCCCGATCATGTGGAAGACCGGCCATTCTTTGATCAAAGCAAAGATGAAGAGCGAACAGGCGGTCTTGGCCGGAGAAATGTCCGGGCATATGTTTTTTGCTGATCGATATTTCGGGTATGACGATGCCATTTATGCCTCCTGCCGATTGGTGGAGATTCTGGCCAAGAGCCCTCGCCCGCTTTCTGCCTTGGTGGCAGATCTCCCGAAGACCTCTGTGACTCCTGAGATCAGGGTCGACGTGTCTGACTCTGTCAAATTTGAGTTGGTCAGGCTTGTGCAGGATCGGCTAGCAACTTGTTTGAAAACTCGTGAGGAACTTGGGCCTGCCAAGTTGGTATTGCGCGATGTCGTTACCATTGACGGGGTCCGCGCCATCTTCAATGAAGGGTGGGGCCTGATCCGAGCCTCGAATACCCAGCCGGCCCTCGTCTTGCGGTTTGAAGCCACTTCGACGGAGCGATTGGCCACAATCCGCTCAGTCATCGAAGGCGAGTTGGCTTTGGCCAAGCAAGCCCTTGGCTGCTGACCCGCTTTATTCATGAACACCGTACTTCTGCTGTAATTGCCGATGCCTGATTTAAACGAGCCGGGCGAGACTGGCGGGAAACGCGCGACTCAAAGTTCGAAGTTCTGGGCTCAACGTTCCGGAAACCTCCAACTTCGGACATCGAACCGTCGTTCGTCTCACACGTCACGCGAGTCTTGCCCCTCACGCTTGTCGCGCGCCACTCCGCCATTTCGCGCCTGGTTCGTTCTTGCCTGCCTGACCATGGGCGCTGTGAATAGCGTAGCCAGCGGCGATTCTTCCTCTGCACGATCCTTCCAAGTCGGGGAACAACTTACCTACGAGATCTCCTGGTTGAATATCACAGCCGGCACAGCTGTGATGTCTGTTACTGCTGCCGGGTCGGATGGAGCCAGGCCTCTGGCGAAACTGATCACCACGGCTCAGTCGCGGCCTGCCATCACCAGATTTTTCCCCGTGGACAATCGAGTGGAATCGCTCCTGGACCCAGCCACGTTGCTACCGGAACATTTGATGTTCAAGCGGCGGGAAGGGAAAAAGAAGGAAGACATCGAGTATCTGTTCCATCAGCAGGAGGGGACGGTTACGGTCCTCAAAGGCGGGACGGCTGAAACCTTGGAGATGCCTCCTGGCACCCACGACATCATCTCCTGTCTTTACTATGCGCGTAGCACCTTGTCGTTCCAGCCTGGCTCCTCCCTGACGATGAACATCTACCACGATAAGAAGAATCGGAAGGTGGATGTGCGCGTTGAAGAGATTGAGACGGTGAGCGGTTCCTGGGGGGAGATCGAAGCGGCCCGTGTTCTGGTTATTATGCCGTTCCAAGGCCTCTTCATGAACCAGGGCAACATCCGGGTGTGGTTTACGAACGATGAGCGTCGCATTCCGGTCAGGATGAAGGCGAAAGTCATTATCGGGTCGATTGTGGCCGACCTTGTGAGCGGGGTTCCCTCAGCAGTCATGGGGAAGTAAAGAACCGGACGTTCCATTGCCCACCTCTCCTGAAACAGCTATACTTGCGCCAGGTTATGTCACTCTTGGCAATTCTGTGGCGCGTAAGGACATGGGTACTGATTGATGGCACAGCAGATTCTTACACTTGAACAGTTTATCAGTCTCAACCAGCCAACTTTTCCAGGCGGGGTTGGCGCCTTGACGGGCCTGCTGTCCCAGATTGGCCTCATTGGGAAATTCCTGGCTCATGATCTGCGTCGCGCCGGTCTCCTCGATATCCTCGGCACGACGGGGGAGACCAATGTCCAGGGCGAAGCGGTGAAGAAGCTCGATGAGATCGCGAATGAGACGTTTGTCCGGGTGTTGCAGCAGAGCGGGCTGATCTGTGCCTTAGCCTCTGAGGAGATGGAGAAACCGATTATCCTCTCGCGCGATGGGGCACAGGGATCCTATATGGTCCTGTTTGATCCGTTGGACGGCTCATCCAATACGGATGTGAACATGCCGCTCGGTTCGATTTTTTCTATCGTCAGGAATCAGAGGCCTGATCAACCGCTGAGCGAGCGTGATCTTGTTCGGAAAGGGACCGAGCAAGTCGTCGCGGGTTATCTGCTCTTTGGCGCCAGCACGATGCTAGTCTATACCGTGGGCCAGGGGGTGCATGGGTTTACGCTTGAGCCGGGGATTGGGGAGTACCTGCTCTCACATAAAGCGATTACCATGCCGGCCCGGGGGAAGGTCTACGCGGCCAACGAAGGAAATTATCAGAAATGGCCTGGCGGAACGCAGAAGTATTTCGACTATCTGAAAGTGAAAGACAAGGCGACCGGGCGACCCTACAGTGGGCGCTACTCCGGTTGTTTAGTCGCAGATGTGCACCGGATGCTCCTCGGGGGAGGGATCTATCTCTATCCCGGTGAGCTAGACAAGCCTGAGGGGAAGCTCCGGCTGTTGTATGAAGCCAATCCCTTGGCCTGGGTCGTGGAACAGGCAGGAGGGAGGGCCAGTACCGGCACCCTGCGTATCCTCGACGTGGAGGCCAAGCAGCTCCATCAGCGAGTACCCTTGATCATTGGCAGTGCGGACGACGTGCTAGAGGCGGAATCGTTCATCCAGGGCAGACGAATGTAACTGTTCAGGTGGATAGGCAGAAGGTGTTCAGGCTGAAGTGCTCGGAGTTCCGACCGTCAGCCTAAATGCCTTCAGCCTGAATAGCTATTAGCGGATACCGTTTCACGAATTCACCGGAGGAAAGACATGGCAGATCGTGTACAAGAGATTCTGAGCTGGTACAGCAATGACAATGCCGGGACAAAAACGAATATCGCTCGGCTGTTGCGGCATGGCAAGCTGGCTGGGACCGGCAAACTGGTGATTCTGCCAGTGGACCAGGGATTCGAGCATGGCCCGGCCAGGAGTTTTGCCGTCAATCCAGGGGGCTATAATCCCCTCTATCATTTTCAGCTGGCGATCGACGCCGGGTGTAACGCCTATGCCGCTCCCTTGGGGTTCCTGGAGGCAGGGGCCTGTCAGTATGCCGGGCAAATCCCTCTCATCCTGAAGCTCAATAGCCACGATTCCTTGCATGACGACAAAGATCCCATGCCGTCCGTCACCGGGAGCGTCTCGGATGCCTTGCGTTTGGGCTGCGTCGCCGTGGGGTTCACGATCTATCCAGGATCCGTCCATTGCAATGCGATGTATGAGCAGCTCCGCGAGATCACAGAAGACGCCAAGGCCTGTGGCTTGGCGGTCGTCGTCTGGTCGTACCCCCGTGGTTCCGCGTTGAGCAAGGAAGGG
>JAPLLI010000120.1:0-8413 GCA_026387615.1 Nitrospirota bacterium | reverse complement strand
AACGGCGATCGATGTGGTGGCGTACGCGGCCCAGATTGCGGCCCAGCTAGGCGCCCATATCAATAAGGTCAAGCTTCCCACGGCTCATCAGGAACAGGCGGCTGCGAAGAAGGTGTATGAAGCAACCCAGCTTCCGATCAAGACGCTGGCAGATCGGGTGAAGCATGTGGTGCAGAGTGCGTTCGACGGCCGGCGGATTGTGATTTTTTCCGGCGGCGCCAAGAGCGAAGACCAGAACGTATTTGAAGAAGCGCGTGCGATTCGTGACGGTGGCGGGTTCGGTTCCATCATCGGGCGGAACTCGTTTCAACGTGCCAAGCCAGAGGCGATTAAGTTTCTCCATACGATCATGGGAATTTATTCAGGCGAGGGTAAGTGAGGAATCGACCATTTCTCACCTGTTGGATTTGTCTGTTGGATAAGGGATAAAGGATAGATGGCATTTATGAAGTCACGTCGGCCCTGGTTTGTCCCGTTCATCTTGATTGCCGTTGGCATCGTCATCGGGATTGTGGTGGCGTCCGATATGGGCTGGCTGCCGAATGGCACTGCCGGGCCAGAGCCGATTCCTTCCCCCCTCGTCCGCCCTGTCGCCACGGCGCCACAGGTGCCGATGACCGGAGGGAACGGGAAGAACTTCGTCGAGATCGCGAAATCGGTGAAGCCGTCGGTCGTTAACATTGCGGCGACGCGTACAGGGAAAGCGGGAGAGAGCCCTCAAGGGTCGCCGTTCGACGATCCGTTTTTTCGGCGTTTCTTCGGGGACGAATTCAAACGGGATATGCCGAAGGAACGGAAGGAACGGGGCCAGGGGTCCGGAGTCATCGTGGATCCCAGCGGCGTGATCATTACCAATAACCATGTGGTGAATAAGGCCGATGATATTCGCGTCGTGCTGTCCGATAAACGCGAGTTCAAAGCCAAATTGATCGGCACGGATTCGAAGACGGACATTGCGGTTATCAAGATCGAGGCGACGGGCCTGTTGCCGATCGCTTGGGCCGATTCGGACCAATTGGAAGTCGGGGAATTCGTGCTGGCGGTGGGCAGTCCCTTTGGCCTGACCCAGACCGTGACGATGGGGATTGTCAGCGCGGTCGGGCGAGCCAGCATGGGGATTGCCGAATATGAAGATTTTATCCAGACCGATGCCGCGATCAATCCTGGCAATTCAGGCGGGGCTCTGGTGAATGTCCGTGGAGAGCTGGTCGGCATTAATACCGCCATCTTCAGTCAGAGCGGCGGGAACATGGGGATCGGGTTTGCCGTGCCCAGTAATTTGGCCCACTCGATCATGGATCAGCTGGTCCGAACAGGAAAAGTTGTGCGTGGATGGCTGGGCGTGTCGATTCAAGATCTGTCGCCTGAGTTGGCGGCACAATTCGGCATCACGGAGACGAAGGGCGTGCTCGTCAGCGATGTGATGGACAACAGCCCTGCGAAGAAAGCGGGATTCGAACGGGCGGATGTGATTGTGGAATTCGATGGCAAGCCGATGGATTCCCCCACCCATTTACGCAATGCCGTCGCGCAAACCCCGCTCGGGAGAAAAGTGTCGATCAAACTGATTCGAGAGAAGAAGCCCAAGGTGCTTGAGGTGACGATCGTTGAACAGCCGAAATCGCTGGCCCAGTCTGGCGCAGAAGAGGGCGGGGAGTCGATCGCGCCGACCGGAGTGCTGTCCGATCTTGAGGTCCATGAACTGACGGAGGAGCTGGCCGGCCGGTATGGGCTGAAGTCGACCGACCGAGGCGTGGTCGTGACGCGCGTCAAGCCCGGCAGCACAGCAGAAGAAATGGGCGTGCGGGAAGGCGACATGATTCTGGAAGTGAATCGAAAGGCTGTGACCTCGCTCAAGACCTATGAGCGGGTTCTGTCCGGTCTTTCCAAAGATCAAGCGGTCCTCTTGTTGGTCAAGCGGCAGGGCCGGTCCATCTATCTCACGCTTCGGCCCTAAGGACTGTGGAAGATCCTGAGCGAGAGGAATCCGTGGTAAATCAAGTCGTCGCCCTCGTGCCCGCTGCCGGGCGCGGCCTTCGCATGGGCGGGTCCATTCCCAAACAGTTTCTGTCGCTGGGTGGTGAGCCGCTCATCGTCCAATCTTTACGGGCGTTGCAAGCCGCCGCGGTGGTCGACCAGATCATTCTTGCCGTACCCTCCGCAGACATTGAATATTGTAAGAGCGAGATTGTCTCGCGGCATCGATTTACGAAAGTGACAAAGGTGGTGGCCGGTGGCGCCGAGCGGCAAGATTCGGTGCGGCATGCGCTGGCGGAGGTCCCTTCGAACACAGAAATCGTGTTGGTGCATGATGCGGTCAGACCGTTTCTGACTCAACAGATGATCGACGAGGTGGTGGCTTCCGCGCGGAAACATGGCGCGGCGATTGTCGCCCTTCCCATGCGCGATACGGTCAAACAAGTCGGCCAGGATGGGATGATTGAACGAACAGTCGATCGCGCGCCCTTGTGGCTCGCCCAAACTCCCCAGGCCTTTCGGCGAAGCTGGATCGAGACCGCTCATCAGAAAGCCTATGCCGAAGGGGTGCGGGCCACGGATGATGCGTTCTTGCTGGAATGGCTCGGGCATTCTGTGGCGGTGGTCGAGGGGAGCGGGGAAAACATCAAGGTGACGAGGCCTGAAGATCTAGTGATCGGCGAGGCCATTCTGGCGTCGAGGATGAAAGAATGCGAGACGGGCGGGACGAGCGAGAGGCGCGGGACATGCGAGAAATAAAACTGACACGTCTCGCATTTCGCGCCAGTCCCGCAATTCTCGCGGGAAGCGATGCGCAGTGAATTACGAGGAGAATCTATGACGATGCGCGTTGGTTGCGGGTACGATATCCATCCTTTGGGGGCTGGCCGGAAGCTGATCCTCGGCGGGGTTGAAGTGCCGCACAGCAAGGGACTGTTGGGCCATTCCGATTCAGACGCCGTGGTCCATGCCCTCTGCGATGCGCTGCTTGGCGCGATGGGGGAGGGGGATTTAGGTCGGCATTATCCCAGTTCCGATCAGCGGTTCAAAGATATTTCGAGCCTGAAGTTGTTGGAGGATGTGGTCGGGAAGATGCGGGGGAAGGGGTACCGCATCGTGAATGTCGATACCATCATTATCGCGCAGGCCCCACGGCTTGGTTCCTATCTGCCTGCCATGCAGAAGCAGATGGCGCTGGTGCTCGGGGTGGAGCCGGATCTTGTGAATGTGAAGGTCAAGAGCGGAGAGGGGATCGGCATGATCGGTCGGGAGGAAGGGATCGCCGCTCAGGCGGTCTGTTTGATCGAGAAGGCGTAATAGTCGTCAGGTCATAAAGTCGTCAAGTCAGCAAGTCGCCAGGTTGGTGAGTGGATTGATGGCTACGATAGGGCGATTTGAGGACATCAAGGCATGGCAAGTAGCCAGGGATCTGGTTTCAGTTGTCTATCGAGTCAGTGGGCGGGGAAAGTTCGAGAAGGATTTTGGTCTGCGTGATCAGATTCGGCGGGCATCCGTCTCTGTGATGTCCAATATCGCCGAGGGGTTTGAGCGGTGCTCCGATAAAGAGTTTTGCCGTTTTCTGTATATTGCGAAGGGCTCGGCAGGAGAAGTGCGCAGTCATCTCTTCGTAGCGCTGGACTTGGGCTACCTTACGCCCGATGAGTTCGAAGATCTTCGTGCAAGATCTGAAGTGGTGGCAAAGGCATTATCAGGGTTCATCACATACTTGGCTCCCAAGGACCCAATGTGATGTAATCTTTATTTTTGAGACCTGACGACTTTGTGACTTGATGACGTAAGGACACTGAGCCTCTATGCTATTCAAAACCATTCAAGAAGATCTCCGCGCCGTATTCGACCGGGATCCTTCGGCGACCAGCTGGCTGGAAGTCGTGCTCACCTACGCCGGCTTCCACGCGTTATTGGCCTATCGCCTGTCCCATTGGCTCAAGATCCATCGTGTTCCGTTCTTTCCTCGGTTTATTTCTCAGCTCGCTCGTTGGCTGACAGGAATTGAGATCCATCCATCGGCGAAGATCGGCAATGGGTTCTTCATCGACCATGGCATGGGCGTCGTGATTGGCGAGACGGCGGAGATCGGGGACTATGTGACGCTGTTTCAAGGCGTGACGCTCGGCGGAACGGGCAAGGAACGGGGTAAACGGCATCCGACGCTGGGGAATCACGTCGTGGTCGGAGCCGGGGCCAAGATTCTCGGCGGGATCAGAATTGGCGACAATGTGAAGATCGGCGCCAATTCTGTGGTGCTCAAGAATGTTGCGCCGAACTCTACCGTCATCGGGGTACCGGCCCGCGTGATTAAGACTCAAGGTGAGCGGGTTCCCGATGCCACCATGGACCATACGAATCTGCCGGATCCCATCATGGATCGGTTTACTGCCTTGGAGCAGGAGTTAAGCGAACTCCGCAAAAAGGTGGACAAGCAGGACTCCCCCCGCCTCTTCTAGGCTACCTTCCGCCCCCTCGCCCCCCTTCCCTACTTTTCTCTTCCCTTTATCTAATCCCTTGGCAGTGGTTTCTTCTTTGTCTGTCGCTATCGCGTTGTGCTGTGCCGGTGAGAAGCTGGCGGACTTGTTCGATGTCCGCTAGTCGTAGTCTACCTGCATGAGGCAGAGCCCTTGAGGAGGCGCGGTCTGGCCTGCGGCACATCGATCCCTGGCCTTCAGGACCTCTGTGAGGCTTTGGGGCGTCCGTTTGCCTCGCCCCACTTCGGCGAGGGTGCCAACCATGGCGCGGACCATATGTTTCAGAAACCGGTCCGCGTAGGCCTCGATGTGGATTTCCTCGCCTTGGCGGAGAACGGCAAGGCGCTGTAGATGGCAAACGGGATTGGTGTTGTCCGTGAGGCTTCCTTCGAAGGAAGAGAAGTCTTGTGATCCGATCAGTATTGCGGCGGCCGCTTGCATGGCCGCTTCATCCAGCGGCCGGTAGATGTGCCAGACGAATGAACGGCTGATGGTGGGCTTGGCAGAGCGATGGAGGATTCGATAGGTGTAGAGTTTGCCTCGTGCGCTGTGCTGGGCATGAAAATGGTCATCCATGATAGCTGAGGCGCGAACGGCAATATCCCTCGGCAGCACGGCGTTGAGGGCCCTCATCCAGCGGGATGCCGGCCAATCGCTGTCTGTACGGAAGCTGGCCACTTGTCCGAGCGCATGGACGCCGGAGTCTGTGCGGCCTGCGCCGATGATGGCGACCCTGGCTTGGCTGACTTGGTGGATGGCTTGTTCGATGGCCGCTTGGATCGTGGGCTGATCCGGTTGGCGCTGCCAACCGGCGTAGCTGGTGCCCTCGTATTCGATGACTAGCTTGATGGTAGGCATTGATGCCGAAGACAAAGCATGGTGGAGATCATCGCGCGGACAGTTTTGCAGACGTGAGGAATGTGTTGACGGTTTCTTCCAACGCTTCCGCGACGCGGGTCGTGAAGATGCCGCTTCGGAGCAGCTCTTCTTCATCCGCATTTGAGATATAGGCAATTTCCGCCAGGATGCTGGGCATGGCGGTGAAGCGGAGGACATAGAATGGCGCGGTCTTCACCCCATGGTACACCAGCGTATAGTGGCTGTTCAGGTTCGAGACCATGGCCTCCTTGGCGGTCCAGGCCAGTTCGAGCGATTCTTCGATTTTCTTCGATGTGAGAAGGTCGGCCACGAGATATTCCCATCCGACACCGGTGCTGTTGAGCGGGGTGCCGTTTTCGCGGGCCGCAACGGCCAGCGCCCGTTGATCCTTGGCTGCGCCGAAATGGTAGATCTCAATTCCCTTGACGGAGCGGTGGGGGTGCGAATTGACATGGATCGACACAAAAAGATCTGCATTCTGCCCATTGGCAAATTTCGCCCGGTTCTCCAGCTCGATGAACTCGTCCCGTTCACGGGTCATGAGCACGCGGATTCCAGAATTCTGGCTTAAGAGATCGCGTAGTTTTAACGCCACTTTCAGCGTAATGTCCTTTTCTTCCGTTCCCCGCTGCCCCACTGCGCCAGGATCTTTCCCTCCATGTCCAGGATCGATCACGACGGTTTTTATCGACCTGGTTCGTGGTTGAGCCGGCTGCGGAGGAGTGGGGGATGGGCGTGGCTGTGCAAGCGCAAGTACCGCCGCTGAGTCGGGCGGTGGTTCGATTGCCGGAGCCGTTAGGGGCTCTCTTGGCGGCACGATATCGATGACCATCCTGGAGGGGTTGGCCAGCGTAAGGACCTTGTAGCTGAGAAATAAACCGGCAGGGAGAGTAATCTCGATCGTGCGTTCCGAGGTTTGGGTAATGATGAACGGCTTGGCAACCTTGCCAGAGGCAAGTTTCATCTTGGCGGAGGGGCCCAAAATGGCGTTGGGGATGACGATGGTGACTCCCTCTGCTTGACGCAGGGGGCGTGTGCCTGGGCGGACTTTCGTGTCGAGATCGAGCACGAGCCTCGTCGATTCCGGTGAGTTGGCCGTCCGGATGTTCTGAACGGTTGTCAGTCCATTCGTTGGAGTGGTGAGCCGTGCATGGGCGCGGGCAGACTTCTTGGGTTTAGTTGGAGATTCCCGGCGAGCCTCACCCGTTGCCGCAGCGGCATGGTTTGGGTGAAACGGATCGAGGGTAAAACCCTGGAGGTCGAAGAGTCCGACCAGGATGACGATGGTAAGGGTGCGCCACAGGGCTAATCGCATGGATGTTCACTGTCTGTGAAGGGATACAGAGTATTTCTCAGATGTCTGCGCCGTTGTCAAGGAGATTGGCCGTACGAACGTGAGACGGAGCCGATTGACAGGGGGAGATGCGAGCGGTAGGGTTTCTTGCCATGGCACTCCACTTGATCGTCGACGGGTACAATCTCCTGGCTCAGGCGAGCCGGACCGGTGGAGGAGTGAGTCTCCATTCGGAAATAGCGCGTGAGGCCTTCTTGCGCGATCTGGCTGCCTATCGTCAGCGAAAGTCCCATGCCATCACCGTAGTCTTCGACGGGTGGCAGCAGGGTTGGGGTACGGAACGGCATGAGCATCGATTGGGTCTTGAAGTGATCTTTTCTCGACGGGGAGAAAAGGCCGATCAGGTAATCCAGCGGCTGGCTGCCGAATATGGATCAGATTGCGCGGTGGTGAGTTCCGATCGTGAGATTGTCGACTTTGCCAGGGCACAGGGAGCCTTTGTGATGAAGGCCCAGGAGTTTGTCGGGAAACTGCAAGGGGCATCGAGCGCACCAGGCCTCTCGATACATAAAGAGCTGGATACAGGCGAGGATCTTCGTCCGAAGCGGGGTCCTGAGAAACGCGGGAATCCGAGGAAGTTGCCTAAGGCCCAACGGCAGCGCAGCCGGCAGCTTAAGCGATTTTGAACAGGCGCTTCGCGTTCTCGGTCGTGATGCGCCCGATGGTGTCGATCGACATGCCGGGCGTTTCGGCGTGAAGCTCTGCCAGCTTCTGCGCGACTAGCGCCACGTAGGCCGGTTCGTTGCGTTTGCCCCTGTGAGGGATGGGCGTGAGGTAGGGGCAATCGGTTTCGATCAGGAGCCGGTCCAGCGGAGCGGTTTTGGCAATGTCCCGGAGCGTTGCGGCGCTCTGAAACGTGAGAATGCCGGAGAAGGAGAGATAGAATCCCAGGTCCAGCGCCTCTTTGGCCAGCCAGGCATCCCCTGAGAAGCAGTGAAAGACCCCGCCGACTTCCGAGGCTCGTTCCTCTTTCAAAATCGCAATCGTATCTTCTTGGGCCTCTCGCGTGTGAATGATCACGGGCAGGCGCAGCTCGCGCGCGAGCTGGATCTGTTCGCGAAATCGTTCTCGCTGCTCTTTGGGCGAGGAGTGGTTGTAGTGGTAGTCGAGGCCGATCTCGCCGTAGGCCACGACCTTCTTGTTTTGCGCCAGACGGCGGAGCTCGTCGTACCAGCCATCGAGAATATGTTTCACTTCATGGGGGTGGACGCCGATGGAGGCATAGACGAAGGGATGTTGCGTCGCCAGCGCCGCCGCTGCTTGGCTGGTCGCCAGATCGCAGCCGATGGTCACGAAGGCCTCGACGCCTGCTTCCCTGGCGCGGGCAATCATGGCCGCTCGATCCTCATTGTAGCGGGCATCGTCGAGATGGGTATGGGTGTCGATCAACATGCCGCGGCATCGTAGCATGGAGCCTGGCTGTTCAGGAAGCATGTGGTTTCAGGCGAGCCTGGCGAGAAAAGCGCGAAACGAAGTTCCTGAAACCTCGAACTTTGAACTTCGAACATTTCCCTGTCTCACCTATCTCGCCCGTCCTGCTTTTCCCGCTCGTCGCGCATCCTACGCGGGCTTAGTTACGATCGTGTCGGCCAGTTCGTTGAGGAGCGCTTCTGTTTCGCTCCAGCCAAGGCATGCATCGGTGATGGAAACGCCATGGGCCAGGGCTTTCCCCTGTTGCCAGCTTTGCTTGCCAGGATTCAGGTTGCTTTCGAGCATC
>JAPLLI010000231.1 GCA_026387615.1 Nitrospirota bacterium | reverse complement strand
ATTGCCGCCGAACACATCACGCCCCAGGCCGTCAATTTCATGGCCAAACATGCCCGTGGATTGATCTGTCTCGCCCTGACCCCTCAGCGGGTGGAGGAGCTCCAGCTGCCGCAGCAGGCGGCGGAGAATACCGCCACGTTCGGCACGGCCTTCACCGTATCCATCGATGCGCGCAAAGACATTACGACCGGCATTTCTGCTGCGGATCGGGCCACGACCATTCATGTGGCGATCGATTCGAAGTCGAAGCCCAGCGATCTGGCAAAGCCCGGTCATATTTTCCCCTTGAAGGCACAGCAGGGCGGTGTGTTGCGGCGCGCCGGGCAGACGGAGGGTTCTGTCGATCTGGCGCGATTGGCCGGACTGAATCCCGCCGGTGTGATCTGCGAAATCATGAACGAAGACGGCACCATGGCCCGCGTGCCGGAGCTGACGAAGTTTGCCAAGGTGCATAAGCTGAAGATGGTCACCATCAAGGCCCTCATCGAATACCGCATGCAGCGCGAGACCTTTGTGCGGCGGATGGCCAGTGCGCGGTTGCCGACGACCTTCGGCGACTTCGAGGCGGTGGCGTTTGAAAATGAAGTGGACGGCATCACGCACATTGCGCTGGTGAAGGGGAGAGTCGATAGCGGGGAGTCGACGCTCGTCCGGGCGCATTCCGGTTGTTTGACGGCCGATGTGTTGGGCTCCATCCGGTGCGACTGTCGAGATCAGCTCCATAAGGCGATGGACATGATTCAGAAAGAAGGGCGCGGGGTCCTGCTCTATTTGAATCAAGAAGGCCGCGGCATCGGCCTGCTCAACAAGATCCGCGCCTATGGGTTGCAAGACCAGGGCTGCGATACGGTTGAGGCGAATTTGCAGTTGGGATTTAAAGCGGACCTGCGCGATTACGGCGTGGGCGCGCAGATCCTCGTGAATCTCGGGCTGCACCGGATCAGGATCATCACGAACAATCCGCGCAAGATCGTCGGTATCGAGGGGTATGGATTAAAAGTGGTTGAGCGTGTGCCGATCGAGATTCAGCCCGGCGCGTCGAATGTGAAGTACTTGCGAACGAAGAAAAATAAAATGGGGCACATTCTGAAGAAGGTGTGAGAAGGGTCGATTGGGTCGGTCTCTTGCTCGCGCAACGCGCGGCCTGAGAAGGCCCTCGTTGGACGCGCGCAGTGAGCCCAACCCAACCGACCCTCCGCATGTGCGCAGATAGGGCGAATGTGCCAGGGGAAAGGAAGAAGTCCAAAGGAATGAAACTGCGTAAGGGGTCACAGAATGCGACGGGATTACGGTTTGGGATTGTTGTCGCGAAGTTCAATAAGTTTGTCACGGGGAAGTTGTTGAGTTCCTGCGTTGAGGAGCTGACCGAGCGGGGAGTCCATGCCGACGCCATTGAGGTGGTGCGGGTGCCGGGGGCGTTCGAGCTTCCCTTGGTCGCGCGGACGATGGCGCGGACGAAACAGTTTCATGCGGTGATTTGCCTCGGGGCGGTCATTCAAGGCGACACGCCGCATTTCGATTACATCAGCGCAGAGGCCAGTCGCGGGATCGGGCAGGCGGCGTTGGATGCCGACGTGCCGATCATTTTTGGCGTCCTGACCACACATACGATCGCACAGGCGATTGAGCGTGCTGAGCCGACCAAGTTTAACCGCGGCGGGGATGCGGCGAAGTCTGCGATCGAAATGGCGACCGTCATGCGTTTGTTGCGGGCTGGTGAGGAGACTCCGGTGAGCGTGAAGCATAAAACGTCAGCCACGAAGCGGGCGCCGCGAAAGCGCAGGGCCTAACCATGGGATCCCGTCATCAAGCCAGGGAGCGGGCGCTTCAGATTTTGTTTCAGTACGACATTCACGGCAGGTCTGGCCTCTGGCTGGATGTGTTCTGGAAAGAGAACGAGGCCACGGACGAGGCGAGGGCCTTTGCTGAACGGCTCGTGGCAGGGGTGTTGGAGCAGAAGTCGGAGCTGGATGCCTTGATTAGCCAATACGCGACCAATTGGAAAATCAGCCGTATGCCGATCGTGGATCGCAATATTCTGCGAGCCGGCGTCTATGAACTGCTCTGGATGGATGATGTGCCGGCCAAGGTGACGTTGAACGAAGCGGTTGAATTGGCGAAAAGTTTCGGCGACGAGGAAGCGTCAAAGTTCGTGAACGGCATTTTGGACAAGGTCCTGAACCAGGAGTTGACCCTGTCCGCCAAACGGGCCGAAGCGGGATCTGTGAAGCGTGAAGCGTGAAGCGTGAAGCGTATCTCGCAAGAAGTTTTCGCCGTTGGATTCTGCGAACGACGCTTCACGAGATACGAGTGACGAGGAACTCATGATTGAGCGTTATACCCGTCCCAAGATGAAGGCCATCTGGGAACTGAAACGGAAGTACGAGATTTGGCTCGACGTCGAGCTGGCCGCTTGCGCGGCGTTCGAGCGGGACGGGCAGGTTCCGCGCGGCACGGCGGCCCGGATCGGAAAGAAAGCCAAGGTCGATGTGAAGCGGATCGAGCGGATCGAGAAGGTGACGAAGCACGATGTGATCGCCTTTCTGGAATCGCTCGTGGATTCCGTCGGACCGGAGCATCGGTTCCTCCACATGGGGCTGACCTCGTCGGATATCGTGGATACCTCCTTGGCCGTCCAGATGACCGAGGCGATGGACCTTATCATCGAGGGGCTCGACGAGTTGATCGCCGTGTTGAAGAAACAGGCGCTGAAGTACAAGGATACGGTGATGGTCGGTCGCTCCCATGGTATCCATGGCGAACCGATCTCGTTCGGGTTCAAGCTGGCCATTTGGTATGAAGAAGCCCGCCGCCATCGGGAACGGCTGACGCACGTGCGGCAGGAGATCGCCGTGGGCAAGCTGTCCGGTGCGATGGGGACCTTCGCGCATCAAGGGCCTGAAGTGGAAGAGTATGTTTGCGCCAAGCTGGGGCTCACGCCGGATCCTGTCTCCAATCAAATCGTGCAGCGCGATCGCCATGCCGCCTATGCCTCGGCGCTGGCGCTGTTGGCTGCCAGCATCGAAAAGTTTGCGACGGAGATTCGCCATCTGCAACGGACCGAGGTGCTGGAAGCGGAAGAATATTTCTCGGCAGGACAGAAAGGTTCTTCGGCGATGCCGCATAAGCGGAACCCGATCGCGTCGGAGAATCTCTGTGGCTTGGCGCGCGTGGTGCGGAGCAATAGTCTTGCGGCGATGGAGAACGTCGCGCTGTGGCATGAGCGGGACATCAGCCATTCGTCCGTCGAGCGCGTGATCATGCCGGACAGCACGATCCTGATCGACTATATGCTGGCGCGGATCACCGACGTCATCAAGAACCTGGTGGTCTATCCCGCCAACATGCAACGGAATCTCGACCTCACCGGGGGGCTGGTCTACTCGCAGCGATTGCTGTTGCAGCTTATTTCGAAGGGCGCGCAGCGGAAGGAATCGTATGAAGCGGTCCAGCGCCATGCCATGGCGTCCTGGAAAGGGGCGGGGGGGCTGCAATCCTTAGTCGTGAAGGACCCCTTTATCGCGAAGCACCTCACGGCCAAAGAAATCAAATCGTGCTTCGACCCGAAGTATTACCTGCGTCATCTCGATCAGATTTTCAGGCGGGTGTTCGGACCAAGCCCGCGTAAGCCGGCGAAGGGGAATAAACGATGAGATTCTGTATCGCAAGGCTCATGGGTTTTGCTGTATTGCTGTTGGTCGGGCTGCTGTCGGTTGCTGAGGCTGCCGATCGCGACAAGCTGCTGAGTGAGCCAGGTGTCTATGGTACCTTTGCGGCTTTCACGCTGGATGAGGATTGGGCCAAAGAGGATCAGGCGACGCGGATCGCGCATCTGACGGTGCTGAGGGGGGTCGTCGAACAGCATCGCGAGAAAGTGGCCATTGACCTCTATTTGATGCGGGGCCTGTCGGATCACGCGGATGTGATGTTTCGCGTGCATGCCGTTGAGCTGCGCGAGACACAAAAGTTTCTGCTCGATCTTCAAAGCAGCCTGTTTGGCAAGCATCTCAAGGCGGCCGGCATCATGCACGGATTGACCAAGAAGGCGAACTATGTGCCGGGGCTCCCGGACCAGATGAAGGCCGATCTTAAGACCGCCAGCGAGCCTGGACCCAAGCCCTATGTGATCGTCATTCCAATCAGGAAGAACGCGGACTGGTGGGCGCTCGATCAGGACAAGCGGATGGCGCTGATGAAGGAGCACACGGAAGCCGCGTTGCCCTATCAGAAGACAGTGAAGCGCAAGCTCTATCACTCCACCGGGCTCGATGATCTGGATTTCATCACGTACTTTGAAGCCTCCAAGCTGGAGGATTTTCACAGCCTGATTCTTTCGCTGGAGAAGGTGAAAGAGTTCCAGTACGTGAGACGATTCGGGCATCCGACGTTGATCGGCACGGCGATGTCGTTGCCCGAGATCATGGAAGTCTTGGCGCAGTAGTATTCGTGATGGCGGGGATAAGGGGCAGATCATGACTATCGGCAGCATGCTCTACGAAGGCAAGGCGAAGAAGGTGTTCGCCACGGATAAGCCGGATCAGGTCGTCCAGTACTTCAAGGACGATGCGACGGCGTTCAATGCGCAGAAGCGCGGGACGATCCTCGAAAAGGGCGTCATCAATAACAAGATATCCGAGCGGCTGTTTGTGCTGCTGGAGCAGGCCGGGGTGCCAACGCATTTTATCAAACGGCTGAGCGACCGGGAGCTGCTCACGAAGAAGGTGGCGATCGTGCCGGTCGAGGTGGTGGTCCGCAATGTCGTGGCCGGCAGCTTGGCCAAGCGGCTGGGGTTGAAAGAGGGTGACCCGATTGAGCCGGCCATCGTGGAATGGTATTACAAGAACGATGGGCTGGGCGATCCACTCATTGCCGACGAACATATTCGATTGATGCAGCTGGCGACGCCGGAGCAGATGGCGGAGATCAAGCGGCTCGCGTTGAAAGTGAATGGAGTCTTGCAGCCGTTCTTCCGCGAGCGACAGATGATCCTCGTCGATTTCAAGTTGGAGTTCGGGCTGCATAACGGCCAGCTGATTCTGGCGGATGAGATTTCGCCGGATCCCTGCCGCTTCTGGGACCAGACGACGAAAGAGTCGATGGATAAAGATCGGTTTCGGAAGGATTTGGGGAAGATTGAAGAGGCGTATCAAGAAGTATTGAAGCGAGTCTGTGGGTGAGGGGACGTAGGGGACGGTGAGGCCGTCCCTCTTTGCTCGCGCAACGCGCGGCCTCAGAAGGCCCTCGTTGGACGCGCGCAGTCGAGGACAATCTCACCATCCCCTTGCAAGTTTCCCAATCCTTCCTCTAGGGGAAGGGAAGAAAGAAGGAAACGAGTGAAGGGTTTTTTGCGGTTGTATATGAATTATGGATTGGTGGCGTCCGTTCTGGTGTGGGCGGCGGTGGTGGGCATGATGGCCTATCGCCTGAACGAATCGCCCTGGCGTTGGGCTTTTGTCGTGCTCGTGTTCGTCGGGTTCGGGACGATCGCAGCGATTTTCTGGATCAGGAAGTATGTGGATAGGCAGACTGAAGCATCCGAGCAGGGGAGCGAGGGGGGAAGGGCGACATGAACGCTCTCTATGCTCGCGGAACGCGCACGATCAGAATGTGCTCGTTTGACGCGCGCACGTGAGAGCATCCATATCGCCCTTCATTGAGGGGTGAGGGCGGAGCGAATAGCTGGTGGGGAAATCATTTCCGCAGGATGCTCAAAAAGGCCGTCCAGCAAGGCCGCAGGTGAGTCGAAACCGGAGGCGTACCCTCAGGGGCACGTTGAGGATTTCGATGAGCCGAGAACGAAGCTGGCGGACTTTTTCAGCATCCTGGTAAGGGGGGACAGTGAAGGCGAAAATTCATGTGACGCTGAAGCAGGGAATCTTGGACCCGCAGGGGAAGGCGATTGAGCATGCGCTCGGTTCGCTGGGGTTCAAGAATGCGGGCCACGTGCGAGTCGGGAAGTATATGGAAGTGGAAGTGCATGAAACGGATAAGGCGAAAGCCGATGCTGCAGTGAAAGCCATGTGCGAAAAGTTGCTGGCGAATACGATTGTGGAAGAATTCACATACGAACTGCAGTGAAGAGTGATCTGTGATGGGTGATGAGCTTGTGAGGCGAGAGTCTGGACGGAACGAGCAGGTTGTGCCCTGCCGATGCTCTCCCATCACTGATCACACATCACGCATCACGGGGGTGTTGCGATGAAAATTGGCGTGGTGGTGTTCCCCGGCAGTAATTGCGACCATGACTGTCAGCATATCTTTAAGGATGTGCTGGGCCAGTCGGTGGAGATGATTTGGCACAAGGAGACCTCGTTGGCCGGGCTGGATGCGATCGTCCTGCCGGGCGGGTTTTCTTACGGCGACTATTTGCGGACCGGCGCCATCGCGAAGTTCTCGCCTGTGATGGGGCTGGTGAAGGAGTTTGCGAAGGGCGGAGGAATGGTGCTCGGCATCTGCAACGGGTTCCAGATTCTGCTCGAAGCGGGGATGCTGCCAGGGGCCATGCTCCGGAACAAGTCGCTGCATTTCATCTGCAAGGATTTGTCCGTGAAGGTCGAGAATGCGGCCACA
>JAPLLI010000180.1 GCA_026387615.1 Nitrospirota bacterium | reverse complement strand
GACCTTGCATTACAACAAGACCCGCCAGACCGCGATTACTAAAGAACTGATGGATATCGTCGGCGGCGCCGAAGCGCTGAAATAGTCCGCCACGTTGAAGAAGGAGTGAGCCGTGAGCATAGGAAAAGTCATTCAGGTCATCGGACCGGTCGTCGACGTGGAGTTTCCTCCCGGACAACTGCCGAACATTTACAACGCGATCAAAGTGATTCAAGAAGAGAATAAAGCGACCGGCACCCCCGCCGTCCGCATCACGCTTGAAGTCGCGCTGCATCTCGGTGAAAACCGTGTCCGCGGCATCGCAATGTCCACGACCGACGGTCTCACCCGCGGGATGGATGTGCATGATACCGGGGCGCCGATTTCCGTGCCGGTGGGCCGTGAAACATTGGGCCGACTGATGAACGTGTTGGGTGAGCCGGTCGACGAGATGGGCCCGATCAAAACGGCCAAGACCTATCCCATCCACCGGCCTGCCCCGAGACTCGAAGATCAGGACACCAAGACCGAAGTCCTCGAAACCGGCATCAAGGTCATCGATCTTCTCGAACCCTACAGCAAGGGCGGCAAGGTCGGCCTCTTCGGCGGCGCCGGAGTCGGCAAGACCGTCATCATCATGGAGCTCATCAACAACATCGCCTTGCACCACGGCGGCTACTCCGTATTCGCCGGCGTCGGTGAACGGACTCGTGAGGGCAACGACCTCTGGCACGAAATGCAGGAGTCGAAGGTCATCGACCCCAAGGACTTCAGCAAGTCGAAAGTCTCGCTGGTCTATGGCCAGATGAACGAACCACCGGGAGCCCGTCTGCGCGTCGCCTTGACCGGCCTCTCCGTGGCGGAATATTTCCGCGACGAAGAGAACCAGGACGTGCTGCTCTTCGTGGACAACATCTTCCGGTTTACCCAAGCCGGTTCGGAAGTGTCCGCCTTGCTCGGTCGTATGCCCTCCGCCGTCGGTTATCAGCCGACCCTCTCGACCGAGATGGGACAACTCCAAGAACGCATCACCTCGACCAAGCGGGGATCGATCACCTCGGTCCAAGCCATCTACGTGCCGGCCGACGACCTGACCGACCCGGCGCCGGCCACGGCCTTTGCCCACTTGGACGCGACCACCGTGTTGTCGCGGCAACTGGCTGAACTGGGTATCTATCCAGCCGTCGATCCGCTCGACTCCACCTCCCGCATTCTCGATCCCCAAGTCATCGGCGAGGATCATTATAAAGTCGCGCGAGGCGTGCAATCCGTCTTGCAACGGTACAAAGACCTCCAGGACATCATCGCCATTCTCGGTATGGACGAATTGTCGGAGGACGACAAGATGGCGGTGGCCCGGGCGCGAAAGATTCAGCGCTTCCTGTCACAGCCGTTCCACGTAGCCGAAGCCTTTACCGGCTCGCCAGGCAAGTACGTGAAGCTCAAGGACACGGTCCGAAGCTTCAAGGAAATTCTTGCAGGCAAATACGATCACCTCCCGGAACAGGCCTTCTACATGGTCGGCCCGATCGAAGAGGTGATTGCCAAGGCGGAAAAGATGGGAGTCAAAGTATAAGCAGGCGGGCGCTCTTGTGCTCGCAGACCGCGCACGATGAAACGGTGCTCGGTCGATGCGCGCACGTCAGAGCATCCCGCCTGCTCAGACCTTTTGATGAGCACGTAGGAGAGATATGGCTGGGAAGATTTTATTAGAAGTAGTGACGCCGGAGAAGTTGCTCTTGAGCCAGCAGGTGGATGAGGTCATCGCGCCGGGCTCAGAGGGTGAGTTCGGCGTCTTGCCGGGACATTGCCATTTCCTTTCCACGCTACGCATCGGTGAGCTTCGCTATCGCGTCGGAGACCAGACCAACCATATGGCGGTCCTCTGGGGCTACGCAGAAGTCACCCCAACCAAAGTGACCATCATGGCTGAAATCGCCGAGAAGGCCGAAGACATTGATGTGGAACGGGCTCAAGCAGCCTTCGAGAAAGCCGAACAGCGACTCAAGACTGGCGGTCTGCCCTCCGAAGTCAAAGAAGCAGAAATCAGTCTTGAAAAGGCTCGTCTCCGCAAGAAAATCGCTGAGCGCGCCCGCAAGACCGGCCACGCCTAGGTTCGCCACTCGCCCTCACGCCTCTTGAAACGATCCGTCGGCTCCGACAAGCCTGACACATCCGCATATATTCGCAGATCCCGTCACCTCATACTATTCTGCGCAACCAGATCCCCCCAATCACCTTGACTGATGATGGCCGCTCAATTATGTTCGATGGCGTAGCCGCGAAGAGCAGCTCACACTGGGTCGGCCCATTTTCAGGAGGATGAGCCTGTGGCAGGATCATGGTTCAGCAACAGGATCATTCTCACCACGCTATTGCTCGTCACTGTCGGATGCGCAGCGCCACCCCTGACGAACAGACCGGTGCAGACCGAGCCATCCTGGTTCGTACGATTAGATTCCCAGCAGGAGGCCAGATCCTCATCCGATCTCTACGATCATCCGGCAACCTGGACCCCTGAGGAACTCACGGCCATTCTGAGCCGGCTCCTGCTTGAAGAGCAACGGGGCATCTTTGATTCACCTAGACCCCCCAAGCCAGTATTTTCGCTGAAAGAAATCAACCAGCTCGCTCCCGCCATTCAACGCGCATTTCACATGGCTCGTTCCACTGAGTGGCTGTCGTTCTACCTGTCAGACTCATCAGACAGCCAAATGACCATTACGTCCGGTGGTCTCTTCATAAAAAATGGTCGATTGCATATTGTCATCGCCAATCATCAAGAGCCGACATCGGCAACTGATAGTGATGTCGCATCCATCCGCACCAATCCCCTCCGTTCCCTGAAGGGAACCAGAGGAGCGCTCCGATTTGAATCTTCACGATTTGCGATCGGCACCGACGCCAACTGGTCTGGCGGCCATGCCGCGGCGGCCAGCGAACTGGTAATCGACCAGCAAGCCTTCCTGGCTTTTCTCCGGATACCCGCGGCAACGCTCGTGCAGCCAACCGCCACGCTGCCGGCAATGAAGCTGCCCCAAACACCTCCGTCAACGAACCAGACAACAAACAAGAAGGATCCAGGCCCCAAAGACCCTCTCCTCAAATTGCAAGAGGAGATCGACCGACTGACACGCCGAGTGGAAGAACAGGAGTCCGAAATCGCCAAACTCAAACAGCCGCCTAAACAGCCCCTTCCACCTCGAACGAAACCAAAGAGGCCACCCATCCTGCCTTAACTGACTGAGCCCCAAGGCCCCTCAAGGTCTTCACAGAAGCCCGCCGAGTTCTGGCGGATGACCCGTCAGAAGGTTTTCTACTCCTCCAAAAAACCAGCTTTGCGCCAGTCCGTGCCCCCATCGACTGGAGGGGCAATCCATCGGCAACACCCGATTGCAATTACGCCTCGCGTGCAGTAGCGTGGCCTGAATGTACAGGTGAGGACAATTCGTCTATGGTCACAGAGTTTGTCGTGACGGCCGGTGAGCAGCCCAAACGGTTGGATGTCTTTCTGGTCAATCGCGAGCCAAAATTGTCTCGATCGGCCCTGCAACGACTGATCGGACAAGGGCGTGTGCGGATCAACGGCCAGGTCGTCAAGCCCAGTCAAAAGATCAAACCTGGCGATACGATTGCCTTTGATATTCCCAAGGCGGAACCGCTCGAACTCAAAGGCGAGGCCATCCCCCTTGAAATCCTCTACGAAGACGACGTCTTACTACTGCTAAATAAACCATCCGGCCTGGTGGTCCATCCTGCGCCGGGCCATTGGGCCGGCACATTGGTCAATGCCCTCCTCCACCATTTCCAAACCTCCGGCGGCACGGTCTCAACGATCGGGGGGAAAGAACGGCCTGGGCTGGTCCATCGGTTGGACAAAGATACCTCCGGCGTCATGGTGATCGCGAAAACGGACGAGGCCCATCGCGCCCTTTCGGCCCAATTCAAACATCACACAATCACCAGGGTCTACGAAGCGCTCATCTCAGGCGTCCCGAAAAAGGGGCATGGCTTGATCGATCTGGCCATCGGCCGTGACAAAAAGGAGCGCAAGAAATTCTCCGCTCACACGGCAAAACCCAAGGAGTCTGTGACGGAGTACAAGGTCGACCACCGCTTCGGCAAACTGGCCGCCCATGTACTGCTCTATCCCCGCACAGGCAGGACGCACCAGCTCCGCGTCCATTTGACATCCCTGGGCCATCCGATTTTGGGAGATCAAACCTACGGAGGAAAGAAGGTTTGCGAAGTCGAGGGCGTCGAGATTCCCCGCGTGATGTTGCATGCAAGGACCCTCGGATTCACACACCCCTCGACCGGTGAGTTTCATGAATATACAAAGGCCCTCCCCTCCGATATGGAACAGGTGTTTCAGGCCCTCGAGAGCCTCCCGCCTCCACCGGTCCGTAGAAGATCTTGACAGGCCCCTTCACTTGGCGTAAGCAATGCCCCCTCAAAGGATGACTTCATGCAAACGGCTGATGTACTGGACGCGATAGGTGGTTTGGTTGCCCACCTGAAAGTGTATGCGGCCAAACTGCCGCCAATCGTCCATCTATCGGCTGTGCCGACCGGAGTAAAGCCCAAGTTTGAGGCGGTCGAAGAATACGAAGAGACGGTCTCTCGATTCCGGAGCCAAAGCACCGGCACTCCCTATAAGGGACTGAACGGATTATTTGTAGAATCGCTGGAAGCTTTCGAGGTCGGTCGATTACTCGGCTCCGTTCAGCCGCTTCTCACAGTGCTCGATCATCTGGAACGGATGCAGCGCGATAAAGAAATCGAAATCGGACGAATCGACGAGAAACGTACGGGGGAGTATCGATCGGTTCTAAATAAAATTCTACCGGGCAACAAGCCGGAGCTGGACGGCGCAGGACGGGGAATGTGATTGAGCAGGAAGCTTGTAGCCATCAGCCGTCAGCTTCTGAACCGGAAGGGCATCCGAAGAGAACAACGTAAGGCTGAGAGCTGATCGCTGTAGGCTGGCAGCTCTTCAATCAGTGGCCCATCTTGGGACCGGCAGCGTTGGCCCCCTGCGAGACAAGCGCGAAACGAACGGCTGATCCGCAGTGGGGGCACTTGGCTCGAACGGTCGCCTCATCGAGGAGTTCATACTGCTCCCCGGTGAGCCACATGAGCTGAAAACACTTGGGACAGCTACGAACTTGCGTTGTCATAATGTTCCTCGTACACTCCGCCTGTTTTAAATGGCTGTAGCCAGGAGATAATCTAGTACAAGATGCCCCCAACCCTCAAGCCCGCCATCACCTTCGCCGAGAAGAAAAACCTCGACCCAGCCAAGCTCGTCCGCCTCTACCAGCAAGCGCCTTGGGCTAAAGGACGGACCCTTGAAGACGCACGTGAAATGTTGCGCCACACGGATGTGGCCGTAACCGCCTGGGACGGTGACGTCCTGATTGGATTCGGACGGGTCTTAACGGATTATGTCTACCGGGCCACCATCTGGGATGTGATCGTCGACCAGGCCTACCAGGGCCGTGGTGTCGGCACCGACATCGTCCAACGGATCCTTCACCATCCCCGCCTCAAAAAAGTCGAACTCTTCTGGCTTTGCACCCGTATGCCTGGCTTTTACGAAAAGCTCGGCTTTAGCTCAAAGGAACAGACCGGGATGGTCTGGGCCAGATCCAAACAGGGCCGTCAGGAATAGCTTCCTCTCCACTCTCTCGTTTCTCTCTGCCAATCTGTCGCATGAACTCCGCCAAATGGCTCTTTAGCTGCTGGCAAGGGTGCGACGCTGTCTCTTGGGGGACAAGAGCACCGCGATAAAAAAGAACAGCGTGGCGAGCAACTCAATGGCAGGACCGGAGGGGATATCCCAGTACGAGGAGATGAGCACTCCCCCGACTGAGCAGGTGATGCCGATCAAGACCGAGTACCAGGTCAATGTCGAAAGGCTGTGCGTTAACTGGTACGCCGTGGAAGCAGGAATCAGGATCATCGCAAAAACGAGGATCGCGCCGACCGTCTTGAGGGAGATCACCACCGTAAGGGCGACCAGGGTCAACAAGAGAAAAAATATGCGCCGGGCCGGCACCCCGGAGGCTTCCGCCATTTCCTGGTCGAAGGCGATGAAGTAGAGCTCTTTCGAGAAGAGCACGATCGCACCGATAACGACGATGCTCAATCCGGCAATCGTACGAAGCTCCTCGCTGGTCACGGCCAACACGTTCCCGAACAGGTAGCCGTAGACCTCAGCGTTATAGGTCTTCATCAGGCCAATAAAGAGAATCGCCAGGGCCATCGTGGCGGTGTAGAGGATGCCGATGGAAACATCCAGCTTCATCCGGCCTTTTTCCTCCACCCATCCCGTGATCCAGACCGTGGCGAGGCCGAAGAGAATCGCCATGAGCAGCGGCGGCCAACCCATGAGATACCCGAGCGCGACTCCGGCAAAGGCCGCATGGGCCGTGCCGGCTCCCATAAAGGCCAGCCCCCGCAGCACGACGAACACACCGATCGTCGAGCAGAGGGCGCCAACGAGCGCGGCCGCCAGGAGAGAACGTTGGATAAAATCGTACGCCAGCAGATCAAGCATGGTCAGTGGTGATGGTGATGATAATCTTCAACAATAATGGTGTCCCGTTCCGTGATCACCAGGTCTTTCCCGTAGACCTGACTAAGGATCTCCGGCTTCAGGACGTCGGCAGGAGGCCCCGCGGCGTAGAGGCGTGTCTTGAGCAGCACAAGCCGGTCCACATGGGAACGGATCATATTGATGTCATGGGTGATGAGCAAGACCGTTAATCCCAGCTCGTCATGGAGATGCCGCACCAGCTCGACGACATGATGCTGTGTCGTGATGTCCAGCCCCGTTGTCGGTTCGTCGAGCAATAAGACCTTGGGCTGCTGGGCTAAAGCACGCGCGATAAAAACCCGCTGCTGTTGACCTCCCGAGAGGTGGCCGAGCGCGCTGTCCCGATGTTCCTTCATCCCCACATGAGCCAGGGCCTCGAGGGCAATCTGGCGATCCTTTTCCGATGGGCGTGTGAACAAGCCTAAGACACCGTACCGTCCCATCATGACGGTCTCCAGGACCGTGACGGGAAAGTTACGATCGACCACGCCCTTCTGCGGCAGGTAGCCAATCTTGGCCCGATGATGACATCGTAGCTCGTCGCAGGCGCAATCAAAAATTCTCAAGTGGCCCTTCAGCGGAGCCATCAACCCGAGAACCGCGCGGCAGAGGGTCGTCTTGCCGGACCCGTTGGGCCCGATCACCCCCACAAACTCGCCGGATTGGATCTCGAGCGAAATATCCTCAAGCGCGATCACCCCGGGAAACCCAAAGGTCGCATGATCGAAATGTATGATAGGGGTCGACATAATGAGGGGTCTGAAAGTCATCGCGTTCGAACGTCTTCACGTCTCCTAATCTTCCGACCGACGACGATATGACCTTTGGACGTTGCGACGTTCGACTAGAGTCCTTCCAGCGCGTTGGCCAATTGGAGCACATTATAACGGAGCATGTCGAGGTAGGTGTCCGTATGAGGAAGACCGCCGGGAAGCGTCGTGAGCACCACCACTCGGGCGCCGGTCTCTTTCGACAAGAGCTCAGGAATCCTGCGGCTCAACTGCACTTCAGACACGACAACCTTGATCCGGTCCTTTTTGATGGTGGCGATCAAGCCGTGCAACTGGAGCGCCGATGGTTCACTGCCTGATTGAGGCTGGATCGTTCCCACAATCTGGAAGCCAAAACGCCTGGCGAAGTACGGCCAGGCCGGATGATGCGCGATAAATCGCCGGTCGGTTACACGCGCAACCCGCTCACTCAGCTCCACTCGCAGTTGGGCCAGCTTCCGGAGATACGCAGCCTGATTGGCCCGATACTCCGTCGCATGGGCCGGATCAACCGCAATAAGCGCGTCGGCGATGTGCTGCAGCATCGTCATGGCATTCTCAGGATCCATCCAGACGTGAGGATTGCCTCGTTCGCCTTCTTCACCGGCATGAGCCGTACCTTCATGCTCTGTGTCGCGAAGCAACGGAATGCCCTTGGAAGTCGTCACGACCAGGAGCGATGCACTCCCCGCATTCTTCACCAACGAGGAAACCCAGACTTCAAGGCCAATCCCGACTTCAAACAACAGACGGGCCTTCCGGACGGCGACTAGGTCACTGGGCTTGGGAGAATAGGTATGTTCGTTTTCGTACCCGCTCAGGAGAGAAGTCACGCGGACATAGGAACCACCAACCTGTTCGGTCAGGTCCTTCAACACAGGGATCGTGACCACGATATTAAGGGGCTCGATCGGTGAGGCAGCAAAAATAAGAAGTGCGGCAACCAGGCTGTGGCTGATGACGATCGCCCACAACAAAGGCACGAATCGAAAATTCAACATGGGCGAGGACGGTACCATCGGGTCCCCTGCTTGTCAACGAGGGGGACACCGTCCCTTCCATAACTCAACACCAGACATGCTGGGGCCATTCCAGGGCTCCTTCTGGAGAACGGACGCCCGCAAGGGAACGACTCATCCTGGACAAGATCGAGACTTTGCGAATTGACTTTTTTACGCCCCCCCAGTATGCTCACTCCCTTTCCAACAGAAGGAGTCAGGGCATGAAGGTTATTCTACAAGAAACGATGGAAGGGGTCGGCCATCTAGGCGATCTCCTCGATGTCAAATCTGGATTCGCACGCAATTTCCTGCTTCCGCGCAAAAAAGCCGTGCTGGCCGACAGCCGCAGCATCAAGGCGTTTGAGCATATCAAACGCGTCGCCGGCGAACGGGCAAAGAAGGAAAAGTCAGAGATCGAAACCCACGCCAAAAGCATCTCAGCCGTGTCCCTCACCATCCAGGCCCAGGTCGGCAAGGATGACAAGATGTTCGGGGCCGTCACGGTCAAGGACATTGCGGAAGCATTGGCGGAGAAGTGCTTTACGGTCGATCGGCGCAAGATCCAGCTGGACCAGCCGATCAAAGAACTCGGGACCGTCACCGTCCCGATCAAACTGCCGCGAGATGTGACCGCAACCGTCGTCATCCATGTCGTGAAGAAGCAGGACGCTGAAGCGGCCCCCGCCGAGGCCTAACGAGGGAACAAGCTGTGATGAACGATGCGGTCGGTTCTCTAGAGGCACTCAAGGCCACAGATCCGGATGTCTATGCCGCGATTGCCGCAGAGGAAGAACGGCAGCGCGACAAGCTCCTGCTGATCGCCTCGGAGAACTTCGCCAGCCCTGCCGTTCTGGCGGCTCAGGGCTCCCTCATGACCAATAAGTACGCCGAGGGGTACCCGGGCAAGAGGTACTACGGCGGCTGCCAGCACGTCGACACCGTCGAAGATCTGGCCATTCAACGCTGCAAGCAGATTTTCGGCGCGGAACATGTCAACGTGCAGCCGCACTCTGGCTCGCAAGCCAACATGGCGGCCTACTTCTCCGTGCTCAAAGCCGGCGATACCATCCTGGGTATGGACCTCGCCCAAGGCGGCCACCTCACCCATGGCAGCAAGGTCAACTTCTCAGGGATCCTGTTTCGCGCCTTCTCCTACGGCGTGGACCGTGAGACCGAAACCATCAACTATGATGCAGTGCAAAAGCTGGCAGAGGAATGCCGGCCCCGCATGCTCGTCGTGGGCGCCAGCGCCTATGCCCGCACCCTCGACTTCCCGCGGTTCCAGCAGATCGCCAAATCGGTCGGCGCCTATCTCATGGTCGATATCGCCCACATCGCCGGCCTGATCGCCGCGGGGCTCCATCCCAATCCCGTCCCCTACGCCGACTTTGTCACCACGACCACGCACAAAACCCTGCGCGGCCCGCGCGGCGGCGTCGTGATGTGCAAGGCGGAACATGCCAAAGCCGTCGATAAGTTTATTTTCCCCGGCATGCAAGGCGGCCCCTTGATGCACGTGATCGCAGCCAAGGCCGTGGCTTTCAAGGAAGCCCTCTCACCGGCTTTCACCCGATACCAACAGCAGGTCATCGCCAATGCCAAGGTGCTGGCCCAGGGGCTCCTCGACCGTGACTATAAAATTGTGTCGGGCGGCACAGATACGCATCTGATGCTGGTGAATCTGACGAACAAAGGCATTACAGGCAAAGAAGCGGACGCGGCCCTCGACGCCGCCGGCATCATCGTGAACAAAAATGCCGTCCCCTACGACGAGAAGCCCCCGGCCATCGCCAGCGGCATCAGACTGGGCACGCCCATCGTCTCGACCCGTGGGATGCGCGAAACCGAGATGAAAGAAATTGTGGACTTGCTCGACCAGGTCCTGCAACATCGAGAAGACCCTGCGATGCTGGAAAAAGTCCGCGCGCAGGCGAAAACGCTCTGTAACCGCTTTCCCATCTTTCATACCTACTAACCCGCGCCAAACGGGACAGGATCACCGCCAGTGAAATGTCCGTTCTGCGATGAACTCGAAGACAAGGTCGTTGACTCGCGCATGGCGAAGGAGGGCGAGGTCATTCGCCGTCGCCGTGAATGTCTCGGCTGCAAGCGCCGCTATACCACCTACGAACGCGTCGAGGAAATCCTCCCCGTCGTGGTGAAAAAAGACGGACGCCGGGAGTCGTTCGACCGCTCCAAGATTCTCGCCGGCCTCAAGAAGGCCTGCGAAAAACGACCGATCAGTACCGCGACCATCGAGGCCGTCACCGATCGCATCGAAAAGCGCATTCAAGAGATGGGCGAAACAGAAATCGAAAGCCGGGTCGTGGGCGAAGAATTGATGAAAGAGCTGCATCAGCTGGATCAAGTCGCCTATGTTCGTTTTGCCTCCGTCTATCGCGAATTCAAAGACATCGACCAGTTCATGGACGAGTTGAGAACGTTGGCCCAACAACGGCGTGATCGGTAAAGGCTGCGGAACGCCCCTCTCCTCATCGCCCGCTCCCTCTCCTGCCACCATCAATCCGTCAGCAACATGGTACAATCTCTCAGCCTGTAGGCGTCACAATGCCGGCAACAAAAGCTAAATCTCCCAAACGACCACGCAAACCAGGAACGCCCAGCGGCACGCACGTGGCGATCATCGGCGCAGGCCGCGGCGGCACCGCGTTGATGGAAATCTTCGCCACAGATCCGCTGGTGCAAATCGTGGGGGTGGCCGAAGTCCAGAAAAATGCCCCGGGCATCGCACTGGCGAAACGGCTCGGCATTCCCGTGACCCGTGATTACCGGAAACTCCTGGACCTGGAACGTGTGGATCTCATCATCGACGTCTCGGGTAATGCCAAGGTCTGGCAACTCCTTCAGGATTTTCACCGCATGGGCGTCACCATCATCGGCGGGGCCAGCGCCAAATTCATGTGGGAGCTCATCGGAGCCCGCATCCGGGCGACGGCGGAGATCGAGAAGACCCTGAATAAATACCAATCGCTCTATCGGCTCTACGTCAAGGAAACCGGTGTGGCGGTGACGGAGGAACGGACGCGCATTGCCTGCGAAATGCACGACGGCCTCGTGCAGAGTTTGGCCGGGGTGAACTTCAAGCTGGATCTAAGCCAGCAACTGATTCGAAAGGATCCGAAAGCCAGCCTGGCCACCTTGCGCGAAAGCAAAGCCCAGCTGAAACTGGCCATCCAGGAGGCGCGGCAGGTCATCTTCAATCTTCGCCCGCTCCATTATGACAAGATGGAGCTGCTTCCCGCCCTCACCAACTATCTCACCTCATATGAAACCCAGTATCACATCAAGACGCAATTCCGCGTCTCCGGCGATGAACAGATCCTGTTTCCTCGGACCAAGATCTTCCTGTTTCGCATTGTGCAAGAAGCCCTCAGCAATGTGGAGAGACATGCAAAAGCGACACGGGTCACCGTAGGGCTGGACATCGACCCGGAACGCCTCCGGGTCACCATCGGGGACAATGGCGTGGGATTCGACATGGACACCGTATTGCGTGACCCGGATAAATGGGATCACTTCGGCATTCGCGGCATCCTGGAACGGGCCAAGCTCGTAGGCGGTGAAGGCAAAATCGAATCAAAAAAAGGGCGTGGCACGACCATCGTCGTCGACGTCCCGCTCGTGAAAAAGGAGACGATACTCGATGGAAAAGATTAAAGTACTCATCGCGGACGACCACCGCGTGGTCCGCGAAGGACTGGCCGCCATCCTCAAAACCAAAGACGACATCCTCATCGTGGGAGAAGCCCAGGATGGCATGGAAGCGGTCGAGAAGGTGAAGACCCTGGTCCCTGACGTGGTGTTGATGGACGTGAGCATGCCCAGGATGGGTGGGGTCGAAGCGACCAGACAGATCAAGCGCGAGTTCCCTCATATCGGAATCGTCGCCCTGACCATGTATGACGAACAGCAATACATCTTCGATTTGGTACGGGCCGGCGCCACCGGTTATCTGTTGAAAGACTCCGAGTCCTCACAAATCGTCGCCGCCATTCGGGCCATTTACAAAGGCGAGTCACTGATCCACCCCTCCGTCGCCAGCAAGATCCTCGCGGAGTTCTCCCTGATGTCCCAAAAAAAGGGAAAGAAGCCTGGATGGGTCGAGCATGACCTGACGGAACGGGAAATCACCGTCCTTCGTTTGGTCGCGGACGGGAAGACGAACAAGGAAATCGCCAACAACTTAGATCTGAGCGAGAAGACCGTCAAAAACCATGTGCGGAATATCTTCCATAAGCTCCAAGTGTACGATCGCACGCAAGCTGCTATTTTGGCCATTCGAAAAGGACTCATCGAGTTGGACCCGAGGCCCTAACAATACATAGAAGCACCAAACGGGGCTCCACACCAAAAACGAGTATGACGGCTCCCTCTGTGTTTATAATAGAATCCTGGATCCCTCCTGCCAATAGCTCAGTACTGTAAGATTGCTTCCATATTGATGGCCCCATGACCTGGCCTGTTGGAGCCTCAGTAAGCCATCCGTAAACCCACAGTTGTATTTTTTATACAACAGGTATACTTACAAGAATTTTCTATATTTGTGTAACGTTATCAATGATATGCCACTATTTGATGCGCAAATCTATCATGGCACATAAATTGCTGATACCCCAGTGTGATTATTGAGGTGACTAAGTGAGGGTTCAGCAAACAATAGCGAATACGGTGAGCTGTGCAGGAGTGGGACTTCACTCTGGCCAGCCTGTCACTCTTACGCTCAAGCCAGCTCCAGTCAATACCGGCGTGGTTTTTGTCAACCGCAACGGGAAAGATGGGGCCACGCTCGCAGCCTCCGTTGAGCATCTCGTCGCAACAGAACTCTGTACCGCGATCAGCGGCAACGGGTTTCAAGTCAAGACGATCGAACATATTCTGGCGGCATTGGCAGGGCTGGAGATCGACAATGTCTACGTCGAGGTTGATGCCAGCGAGGCGCCCGTCATGGACGGCAGCTCGGCCCACTTCGTTCGCTTGATTCGCTCAGCCAGAATTGCGGAACAAAACCGCCGGCAACCCTATCTGAAAATTACACGGCCCCTTGAAGTGATCGATGGAGCCCGCCGGGTCCGCATCGAGCCCTCGGCCACAACGAAGATTTCCTATTCTATCCAGTACAATCATCCGCTGATCCAGACTCAGGCCTACACCTATGAACATTCGGTCTCTGCGTTTGAGCGTGAGATCGCGGAGGCCAGAACATTCGGATTCTTGCAGGAAGTTGAAGCCCTGTGGGCTCGCGGGCTTGGACAAGGCGGCAACCTGGACAATACGATCGTCCTCTCGCAGGACGGAATCCTCAATGAGTCAGGACTTCGCTTTCCCAATGAGTTCGTCCGCCACAAGATCCTGTATCTGATCGGAGACTTTTCGTTGCTCGGCGTGCCCTTTATCGGCCACATCATCGCCGAACGTACGGGACATGCGATCCACACGCGGCTGGTTCAACAGATTCTCAACCACCCTGACAGCTGGGTATTGCTCAACGCTGACGAACCAGTTGTCGCGCCTGAGTCACGCTCCGCCATGGCCGCACCTCGATCCGCATCGATGGTGGCCCTCCAAGCCTCCTAATATTAATCCTTGTGAATAGAACTCTGCGCGTGGATCTGCAAGCAGGCCAATGCGATGTGACGTGTCTGGAGACTTGCGGTGCGATTTAACGTCGGGAGCAAGTGGCCTTGCCCCCGACGCTAGAATCAAGGCGGGAACTACTTCTTCTTCTTCTTTGCTGCTTTCTTCGTCGCCAAGACTCTCACCCCCCTTCGAGTATTGTAGGGTAGACGGAAACGGAAATCCTACACTGCGTGAATCAACGCTTCTTCCAATGCCTCAAACGTATTCGGACCAACTTTTCTAAACCGCTTATCCCGCTTCAACGAGGTAGCCACAGATGTCAGCGGCGTTTTCCCCTTGATCTGGAGTCCCCCTTCAACCAAGCGCTGCACCAGCTCTTTGGCATGCATCGGGCGATTGGCCTCGCGGAGCATTTCGTAGGCGGCCTCCGCCACGCTTTTCCCTGAATACTTACTCCGCCCCATGAGGATTTCCCTCGACTGGTCGGTGACATCCGTATTCGTCGGTCGCTGCCGGGCCCCTTTTTCATCGGAGTAGAATTGACTGGACAGGCTGGCGAGCTTGGCCTTGTCAGCTTCGACGCGATAGAGCGTTTCTGCCAATTCCAAGTATTTTTTGATCGTGGCGATTTCGTCGTCCAAACGGCGACGTTTCTTTTCGAGTTCTTGCAGCCGGTTCTTGTATGCGCTAATGCGCTGTTCAAGACCAACCAGGATGTCGGTGAGTTCTTCCACTGTCTTGCCCCCAGGTGAAGCATGCTTGCTTTATAGCATTGCTTGCAAAGCAAGTCAATAGAAATTGTTCGCTACGTAGCTTGCGTGGCACGATAGCTTTAATACGACTCAATGCTTGGATAAAATACTCTAATCTGTGCTTGATCATTCAGAAGCAAAGCACTCAACACTGCTACAGTAAACCACAGGCCCCTTACGACGAAGGTCTCACCCACATTGCAGAAACAAGGCCCCATGCTATGATGCCGCTTCATGCCACTATCCTCGAGCCAAGACATTCCCCTCGATGAACTCCTCTCCGTTGCCACCGCCGCAGCCCGTCAGGCCGGAGCGGTCTTAACTGAATGCACACGCACCGGTTTTCGCATTGAGCATAAGCAACTCATCAACCTGGTCACCGACGCCGACCACCAGGCGGAACAATGCATCATCGACGTCATCCACAAGGCCTTCCCAACTCATCCCGTACTAGCAGAAGAGCGAGGTCTGACCGAGCAGCCTCCATCCCGTTATAAATGGGTCATTGATCCCCTGGACGGCACGACCAACTTCGCCCACGGGTTCCCCGCCTACTGTGTATCCATCGGGGTGGAATGCGACGGCCAGGGGATTATCGGGGTCGTCTACGACCCGACTAGGAACGAACTCTTTACCGCGCAAATCGGGCAGGGAGCTCGCTTGAACGGAATGCCCATTACCGTCTCCTCAGCGGATCATCTCGATCGCGCGCTCCTCGTCACAGGATTTGGGTACGACATTCGCGAGAACCCAAACAATAATTTGAATCACTTTGCCCGATTCGCCTTAAAGGTACAGGGATTGCGACGAACCGGAACGGCAGCCCTGGATCTCTGTTATGTCGCGGCCGGCCGATTCGATGGATTTTGGGAAGTGAAACTGAACCCCTGGGACATGGCGGCAGGAGTCGTCATCCTCCTCGAAGCCGGAGGGAAAGTGTCAGACTTCACCGGTCGCTCTCACTCCATTTACGGACAAGAATTAGTCGCCAGTAACGGAATCCTCCATCAATCTATGCTGGACGTACTCCGGGAAGAAGCAACTCCCGGCAACGTATAGCCCACGCTCCCATCAACCAGCCACAAGAGCGCCCCTGGAAGATATACAGACAGAAGGACGATGGGGTATATTCTCCCGTACAAACGGGAAGGACATTACTGCATGGCACGTTCAACGCCTCCATCGGGACAATCAAACGGCAATCCGCCCCAAGCAACAGAAACCGACTCGCACAACAGGGAAGTGGAGCTGCTGCGGGTCCTCGTGAGCCGAAAGGGAACGCAGGTCGATGCCCAATGGGCGATTCATCCCCAACTGAAACAAGATCTGCTGCCGCAAGAATGGCAAGAGGTCACGGACCTCATGGCCAAAGTGACCGGAATCGTCGGCACCAGATTTTCGCAAGTGCTGGCGCAGGCCGATCCCGAACCACCCAGCAACGCGTAGCAGAAGGCTGAAAGGGCGAGCGACAGGAACAACTTGGATCCACCTCGTCTGTCCGCCAGCCTCGCGCTATGCTCCTGTCAGATATTTTCCTGCATGACCCGTGCACAGAGAACAGCACGTCTGTCGTACAGCCCCTCTCGCACTCGCACAACCTGCGAGAAGATGCCCACACCTCGTTCCACCGCTCTTGTCATCCGTAACAAGAAGGAGACCGCCATGGAGACCTACTATCATCCTCATGACCTGGGCAAGTTCGCCGAGATGGGCAAGGGCAACAAAAGCCTCTGGGACAAATTCATGGCCTACTACAACGCCGTCTTCGCGGAGGGAGCCTTGACGGAGCGAGAGAAGGCCCTCATCGCCCTCGCGGTCGCCCATGCAGTCCAATGCCCCTATTGCATCGATGCCTACACACAGGCCTCCCTTGAAAAGGGATCCAACATAGAAGAAATGACAGAAGCCGTCCACGTCGCCTGCGCCATTCGAGGCGGCGCCACCCTCGCGCATGGTGTCCAGATGCGCAACGTCGCAGACAAACTATCGATGTAATGAAACTTTTGTCTCAGTGGATTAGAGGTAGGTGTTTTCCGGGATGGCCAACGTGAAGTATTTACCACGCTCTGCATAGAGAATCCTTGCAGCCGTCAAAGCAGCAAGCGCCTGGTCAATCTCTGCGTCACTGCTCACGATCGGCCCAGGCCGACCGGCCAACAGGCTGCGGATCTGGTCGACGCTCTTCGCCGCTTCATTGCAAACCTCGATAATTCCAGCCGCAGGCCAATCAAAGCGCCGCCTGATCGGCGCCTTCGGATTCCGGCCATCGTAGACCGTGACATAGTCCATCGCCTTCGAATAGTAAAGAAATGGTCGATCGCTCGAGGCAACCAGTTTCTGCCATTCCCGTACCAGATCTACCAATTCCTGATAGACCTCCTGGTCCACCGGCCAAGTGTCCAGCTCATATTCGAAATCGTACGCAATTTTCTTCAGGTCCACTTGCCTGGCGTCATAGACGTACTCGTAGGCGGTGCCTGGACCAGTGATACGGACCCCATATTCCTGTGGCTTAGTGTAGTAGGGACTGAACCGCTCCAGCCAGAACTTCCCCGTCGACTCCGGCGGCTGCAGATGGAATAGCGACGGAAGCAGATCGATCTGCCGACGGTAGTCCTCGTTGGTTTCACCGGGAAATCCGAGCAGAATATTCCAGGACACCGCAACATGGTAGTAGAAGCTCCACTTGAGGCAGATAATATTCTGCATCGGAGTGACGCCCTTATCCATCGCCTGCAACTGATTGGCGCTCAGACTTTCCAACCCCGGCTGCATGCACTTCACGCCCCCGACCGCGAGCGTGCGAATCTGGCTCTTCTGCAAATTGCTCTTGGTCTCGATGAACAGGTCGAGATCGCAATGGTCCGCCGCAAACCGGCCGAAAAGGTTCTCCACATATTTCATGTCGATGATATTGTCCACCAGGCGAAAGCGCGCCGTATCGTACCGGCTGGAGAGGTAGGCCATCTCACGGGCCACTTGCTCGGACGACTTGGCCCGAAACTTCATGCTCTGGGCGTTCAAGCCACAAAACGTACAGTGATGTTTTTCTCCCCACCAGCAGCCCCGCGAACCTTCGTAGAGAAGAATCCGATCAAGCCCCTGCGCCGCCTCGCCCAATTCAGCCAACAGATGGTAGTAATCGTCATAATCCGGCGGACCGGTCTTCGCGAAATCCGAGAAGAGTGCATGGTTCGGAGTAAAGGCAGGTGTCGCTCCCTCTCGATAGGTCACCCCATTGGGCACAGTCCCTGACTTCCCCCCGAGGAGATAGCGAACCAGTTCCGGGAAGACCTCTTCCCCTTCTCCCACCACCACATGATCGATGAAAGGGAAAGCCCGGAAATATTCCAGCCCCATCTCGCCATCGTAATTCGCCCCGCCGAATACGATCGTCACATCGGGGTACAAATCCTTGATAAGTTTCGCCATCGTCAGGCTTGCGACGTTTTGATCGAACGTGGAGGTAAATCCGACAATCTTATACTGGCCCCAGTCAATGGAGGTCAGGGCTCCGGTCAAAAACTGCGGAGCAGTCCTCGTCGCCATATCTTCGAAGAAGGAAACAGGATGGCCGCTCTCCTTAGCCACTTGCTCAAAAACCGGTTTGAATAAACGGGGATACTCGGCACGCTTCGGATTGTCGCGGAACAGGAGATACGAAAAAATCCATTCGCCGAACAGAGCCCGTTTCTCGCAGATCATTTCATAGAGAGGCACACCGATCTGGTGGGCGAAGCGCACGTTCAGATGGTGACAATCGACGGGGATACCCGTCGACTTGAGCAAGGCGGAGAGGGTGCCCAGCTGAATCGAGGGATACTTCGAGTAGCTGAACGGCATGTTGACGAGCGCCACCGCCGGTCTATCATTTTGCATAGACAAACCTATGGAGAACAATGATCTCGGAACGCTGAGCGGTGGAGGCCGAGAGCGGCCTTTCGTTTATCATTCTGCACTCATCGTTCACCGCTCACAGTTTGAATGGTTCAAATTCGCGATCAGCTTTGGCCGCCAAATAAAAATCACTCTCCGTCAAGCCATTGATCTTGTGTGTCCAAATCTCGACCTTGCACTTGCCCCAGGCCAGAAAGAGATCTGGGTGGTGACCTTCCGCTTCTGCCACAGCACCGACCTTGTTCACATACGCCAGGGCCTGGGCAAAATCCTTGAACGGATACAACCGCTCAAGATGGCCAGCCTGGTTCAGCGACCACCCAGGCCCCAGTTCCTTTAGCAGAGCCTGCGCGCGGTCAGCCGTGACAGGAGGGACACCCCCGCGACAAGGAATACAGCTGTGTTCAGCAAGGCTCATGTCCACCTCCGGAGGGGAAACCCACACCGCCACCCACACCTAGAACGACCGTATTCTAAAGGGGCCTTGAGAGGAAGGGCAAGGCAGGGAAATCACACGGCTAAGAAGCCTTAGAGCTGCTTCCCAGCCATCGCGCAGTATGGTAGGGAAGGACAGGAGAAGATGCATGACCCCTCCGATCAGCGAACCAGAATCGAAATTCTCACAGCAAAAGATCGGCTGGTTCACAGCCTCCTGCGTGCTTGTCAGCAATATCATCGGCGGAGGGATCTTCACCACGACGGGATTTATGGCACGGGACCTGGGCGATCCGGTGCTGATTCTCTTGTTATGGTTCGTCGGAGCGCTCTTCGCCCTTGGTGGCGCCATGGTTTATGGAGAGCTGGGGGCCGCGCTGCCCCATGCGGGGGGGGATTATCTCTACCTGCGAGAAGCCTATGGGCCGCTGGTGGCCTTCCTCAGTGGCTGGACATCCTTCACCATCGGTTTCGGTGCAGCCCTCGCTGCATCAGCCGTCAGCTTTGCCTCCTACGCCCTTCGCGTCATCCCCCTCACTGACGAAAGCGGATGGCGGGTCAAGGGGCTCGCTCTCAGCCTCTTATGGGCGGTCACACTGGTACATTGTGGAGGAATCGGAACGGGCGGTTTCATGCAGCGGCTGCTCACCACCACCAAAGTCCTCGCCATCTGTGGCTTCATCCTCGGTGGCCTGCTCTACGGATCAGGCCAATGGGCACATCTGGCAGTCCCAGCCCCTACATCGCAGCCCTCGCTCGGAACCGCTGCCATCTCCTTTCTGTTCGTGATGTACAGCTACCTGGGCTGGAATGTGGCAAGCTACCTGGCCGGAGACATTGCCGACCCGCAACGGTCATTGCCAAAAATCATGGTGGGAGGAACCGCCTTTGTGGCAGGGCTCTATTTACTGCTGAACGTCGTTTATCTCTATGCCCTGCCGATCACGAGCTTAGCCCAGGAACCGATCCTGCCGGTTGCGGAGAAAGCGGCAGCGGCCCTGTGGGGACCTGGAAGCGCACAATTCGTGGCAGCGCTGCTCTGCCTCGCGATCGTCGGAGCCGTCAGCGCAATGGTCTGGGCCGGGCCTCGTATCTATTGGGCCATGGCCCATGACGGAGTCATCAGCCCCTGGCTCGCCAAACTCCATGCGAAGAGCGGAGTGCCGGTTCGCGTAATCCTGCTCCAAAGCGCCTGGGCCTCTCTCCTCATTCTCAGCGGAACGTTTGAGCAGCTCATCGTCTACAGCGGCCTCGTTCTTGCGCTCTTCATGGCCCTGACCCTCTCGACCCTCTTTCACTTTCACCGCGAGCCAGCCACAGGCCCACATCACTACCAAGCCCCGCTCTATCCGTTCTTGCCGGCCACCTTGATCGCGGGAACCCTCGCGATCGTACTCTATGGTCTATTTCAAAGACCGGCTGAATCGCTCTTCGGCGCCGCAACGGTCTTGAGCGGCATCCCGTTCTATATCCTCTGGCGTCGGTCACAGGCATCGACCGATTAGTGGCGAACCGAGCAGGGAGAAAATCACAGGGTCATGTGAAGGTGACGGTTCGCAGAAGCAGATAAAGCACGGGCGACCCTCTACTAGGTGGGAGGTCGCCCGTGTCTGGCGCTTAGGACGCCTAATTGCAGTGATAATGTCACGGCCCAAAAAACTGAGGCCCGCACGACAACGAAAGCATTGGGTGTCTGATCAGAGGAGAAAGGCTGTATCCCCGGCACTTACGGGCCTCGCGACAGCAACACGTGCTCCATGATGGAATCATGGCTGAGAACCAGTTGGTCTTTGGTGCTTCATGGCACAGCCATCGGAGGAGCGGCTATCGCAACGATCAGAAGCCCGTCCTCAAGTCGGCGGGCCTGAATGGTCAGGTGGAGTCAAATCACCCATCGCTACCCTCCTTTCGTGAGAAAGTTGGCGAGGAACCAGTTAACAGCCGCGCGAACTGTCCTGTTCCCCCGATCGAATGAATGGGCCGTAAATTCTACTTACGCCCATTAGAAAATCATGTCAACGGGGAACAGAACAATTAATGTTTCCGGTGATGGCTCGCGGGGCATAAACCATACCCACCTACTCAGTGGTGAGAGAAAACTAAGGAAGTTTCGGGGCATCTTCGGCGCAGCGAAATCCGACGTTGGGATCATGTTCGGTGGGATCACCCTTTGTCCGAAAAGAGGACCGGAGCCGATAGGGATTATTGATATAGGAACCACCCCGTTGCACCTTTGCAGTGCCCTCGGCTGGGCCTCGCGGATTGATGGCAGGATTCTTCGTATAGAACGCTTCGTCATACCAATCCATCACCCACTCATACAAATTACCGGCGAGATCATGGGCGCCATAAGGACTTTTCCCCTTGTCACGATTGCCGATCGGCGACACCATATCGGCCCCTTCCTTCAACCCGAACACCGCGTGGGCCGCGGTCGGCTGGTCATTCCCCCAGGGGTAGACCCTTCCGTCCGTACCCCGAGCCGCCTTCTCCCACTCCGCTTCGGTCGGCAACCGCTTCCCGGCCCACAGGCAATAGCCCATCGCCTCCATCCAGTTCACCCAGCGAACCGGACGATCCGAGTGGAGAACCGGCGTCTCCTTGTCTGCAAAACCCCAGGGCGGCTCACTCTGAATCGCCTCCACGAACTTCGCAAACCGGCCATTCGTCACCTCAAACTTATCGACATAAAAACTATCAAGGAATACACGATGACTCGGTTGCTCATCGTCATCGCCCTTGTCACTCCCCATCGTGAACTCCCCGGCCGGAACCAACACCATGGGAGCGGCATCTTTCCCCAGAATCTCTGTAGGAGGTTGAGGCTGACTGACCAGCTTTGATGCCGATCCCAGGCTGGATGGAGAATGCACCTTCCCCGTGGGTTTCGATTCACTCTCCACGGCATGGGGTTTGAGCGGCGCTGGCGCCAGTTCTGGCTTGACAGCGGGAGGCTCTATCGCCAGTGAAAGACCGCCGGCCATCCACCACAGTGACAACGAGCAAAACAATATCGCGCGCATCATCGATCTCCATCTCCACCCACCGGCAAGGACCTTCTGAAGACCAGCACCTGAACAGGGTACCGAAAGTTGAGAGGAGAAATCCAGGAGAGAGCGCTCATCCCCCGATATATCTCACAACAGGGACACGATACCTGACCATCATGTGGCAAACCTCTGCCGCACAAACTAACCGCATGCGCCAGAAAGAGGCGCAACTCGTTGCCTCAGTAGCTATAGCCCCTCTCTCACATAACGGTTTACTTCAGAATGAAAGTTGATATACTTTTAATATTAGCGTTTGTGGATACACTTCCCTGAATCCAACAACGAACAAACGCATACTGGTCGACTTTCAGAATATATTCGAGTCGAAAATGGCACAACACGTGCCGTGCAACCATTGGCTAACATACACTCCATTGCAACGACGCCCATGTCTCTGAACGTCAGCGCTCTGTCAGATTTTAAGGCAGCGCTTGATGCCCATGCCATTGTCGCCATCACCGATGCAAACGGAAAAATCACCTACGCCAACGACAAATTCTGCGCCATCTCGAAATATTCCCGAAAGGAATTGCTGGGGAAGGATCATCGACTGATCAACTCGGGCCATCACTCGAAGGAATACATTCGTGATTTGTGGGACACGATCAAAAGCGGGCAGATCTGGAAAGGTGAGCTAAAGAACCGTGCAAAGGATGGCTCCACCTACTGGGTGGACACCACCATCGTGCCGTTCCTAGATCAAGACGGGAAGCCGACCCAATACATTGCCATCCGTGCGGAAATCACCGAGCGCAAACAGCTTGAGGAAAAAAATGCGGCCATCATGCAAGAGCTTGAAGCGGTGAATAAGGAGCTGACCAACTTCGCCTACGTCGTCTCGCACGACTTAAAGGCGCCGTTGCGAGGCATCAGCTCGCTGGCTGGCTGGTTGATCGATGATTACGGAGATCAACTAGGAGACGAGGGGAAAAAACAGCTGGGCTTAATGGCCAACCGGGTCGAACGTTTGAACGGACTGATAAGTGGCATCCTCACCTATTCCCGTGCCGGGCGCAACCAGGAACATCGCCAGACCGTGGATCTGAATGCGCTCCTGCACAACACGATCGAGCTTCTGGCCCCCCCGCCTCACATCGCCATCCAGATCGCCACCCCCTTCCCATCTATCAGCATGGAACCCTTCAAAGCCCAGCAAATCTTTCAAAACCTCCTCTCCAACGCCATCAAGTTCATGGACAAGCCAGCCGGGCAAATACTGATGGGCTGCGTCAGGGAGGGACCCAGCTGTCATGTGACGATCTCGGATAACGGCCCAGGCATTGAATCAAAATACTTTGACAAGATTTTCGAGCTGTTTCAGACCCTGAACCGCCGCGATGCGCTGGAAAGTACCGGCGTTGGACTCTCCATCGTGAAAAAAATCCTTGAGCTTGAACATCAAAAAATATGGGTAGAGTCCACACCCGGCATAGGCACGACCTTTCACTTCACATTGCCCTGCATGACCCCGGATCACATGATGCCAAATGAAAGCGCGAGACAATGAAACTGCACGATCACATTCTGCTGGTTGAAGACGACGATATTGACACCATGACCGTGCGCCGCGCACTAAAAGACCTGGGTGCAAGCCACCCCTTGGACTGCGCGACAAATGGCGAGGAAGGGTTGGCCTTTCTGCGAAATCCTGCCAACCATCGCCCCGGACTGATCCTGCTGGATCTCAACATGCCGCGCATGAACGGCATCGAATTTCTGACGGAAATCAAAAGCGACCCGACACTGAAGCAGATCCCAGTCGTCGTGTTGACCACCTCGCATGAAGAAATTGACCGGACGAACTCCTTTGGTCAAAGCGTGGCAGGCTACATGGTCAAACCGGTGGACTACCGCCAGTTCGTTGAAATCATGCGCGTCATTCGCGACTATTGGATGACCAGCGAACAATCGGCATCGGGAGCGCTCACGCCATGATTGCCCAGGCCCCTGACGACCGGACAAGTCCCAGCTCCCTTCTGCTGATCGAAAACGATCAGGTGGATGAGATGGCGCTCAGCAGGGCTGTCACTGAAAATGCGTTGCCCTACCGAATGACGATTACCCGCTCAATAGGGGAAGCCCGGCAAGTCCTGGCCAAGCAGAACTTCGATATCATTCTCACGGACTATAACCTCTCTGATGGCACCGCGTTCGACCTGCTAGATGCCTTTGCCGGGCAGCTGGTCATTTTTCTCACCGGCTCCGGCAATGAGGAGATTGCCGCCCGGGCGATCAATGCCGGCATACACGACTACCTGATCAAAGACACCCAACGCGGCTATCTCACGCTCTTGCCCAGCCGGATCGACATTGCGCTACGGCAGAAACGCCTGACCCAGCAACTGCGAGAAAGTGAAGCACAATTACGCAATCTGTTCGACGGCAGCAGCGACCTGATTCAAAGCCTCTCAGCAGACGGGCGCATTCTGTTTGCCAACCGTGCCTGGCACACCCTGCTGGGCTACTCCAATGAAGAGATGGCAAAGCTGAATATCTACGACATCATTCGCCCGTCCTACTGCGAGCAATGGAGTACGATCGTACGACGGCTCCTAGCACGCGAAGCTGTGGGGCTGATGGAGATCCCCTTCCGGACGAAGGACGGACAAATTCTCGACATGGAAGGAAACGTGACCGCCGAGTTTGAAGATGGCAAGCTTGTGGTGCTACGGGGCATTTACCGGAACGTCACAGAACGCAAGCGCGCAGAGCATGCGCTCCTGCAGGCCAAAGGAGATGCCGAGAAACTGTCGGCCGAGCTCAATGGCTATATTGCCGCAATCGGCCAACTTGCGCTGGTATCCGTCACCGACCGCGGTGGTCGAATTATCCATGCCAATGACAGGTTTTGCGAGGTGAGCGGATACAGCAAAGAAGAGTTGATTGGCCAAAATCACCGTATCCTCAAATCAGGCATACATCCCCAAGACTTATTTGTCGACATGTGGGAAACCATTACACGGGGCGACATCTGGCACCAGGAAATCTGCAACCGGAAGAAGAATGGGGACTTCTATTGGGTCGACTCCACCATCGTGCCGCTCAAAAATGACGAAGGAAACATCTTCCGCTTCCTCTCGGTGCGGATTGATGTCAGCGAGCGCAAGAAGGCGGAGCAGCAAAGCATAGAAATGGCCACACATGACGCCTTGACCGGCTTACCCAATCGGCGCTTATTACAGGATCGCATCGCGCAGTCGCTCGCCCATGCTCGCCGCAACAAGAACAAACTCGCGGTGCTCTTCCTCGACCTGGATCATTTCAAAACCATCAACGACTCGCTGGGGCATGATGCGGGCGATCTACTCTTGAAATGTGTCTCAACAAAGCTGACCGCCGCAGTACGAGGCGAAGACACGGTGGCGCGGCAAGGCGGGGACGAGTTCATTATCTTGCTCACGGATATTAATGAAGCCAAGGATGCGGAGGCGGTCGCGCAGAAGATCCTGAACGAATTACTGGAACCGGTCACGATCAACGATCAGGAACTTCAGATCGGTGCCAGTATCGGCATCGCGCTGTTCCCGTCAGATGGGAACGACTCAACCACATTGCTGAAACACAGTGATGCCGCCATGTACCGCGCCAAACAGAGCGGGCGCAACAAGCACCAATTCTATCAGTAGATAGGACCAGCCTTCTCGGACTTGGTCCGCACACGCGTAGCGCCACCATAGCAAGACCAAACATGCTACGGCAGTGAGACAGACGCTGGGTAAAGAGCTATCGCGGCTAAGGAACACCATCCAGATTGATGGATTGCTACCGGAGAAGTCGGACAAGATACGAAACAAACCACAAACTAAGCCCGCATTGACGCGGGCTTAGTTGCTGCGCAGGACATCGTATCACCGCACATTGGTGGAGGCGCCGGGAGTTGAACCCGGGTCCGAAGACCTTCAGCACAACGAATCTACATGTTTAGCCGATCGTTTTAATTTCGCAGCCACCCACGCCCACCGGCTAGCTTAGACTGGCCACTAGCCCAGTATTGTCTCG
>JAPLLI010000096.1 GCA_026387615.1 Nitrospirota bacterium | reverse complement strand
CTTTACGCCCTTCGAATGAAGTACGTGAGTTTAACTGCCAAGCCGTAGTCTCGCCTTTGCCCGTCGACCCCGGATGGGCCTGTCTGCCACTCTGTTTCACGCGACGTGGTGAGACGCTTTCCTGATTCAATGATTGTGAGGAGGTCGTCCTTCCATGCGCCGAGGCGTTGACAGTCGGGGATACCGGACGTGAGCGATAGCAACCAAGACACAGCGTCCCTTTCCGCGACGCGGGCGAGCCGTGGTCCCGTGACCGGGGTTGCGGCTCTTGCCGGGGCCGGCCGGTCTTCCCGTGGATCCGGGCCTACTCCGGAGCCGGAGCGGCGGAAGATGCATTTGCGGCCGGTCTGGACTGTTCTGATTTTTCTGCTGCCCTGTCTGGCGCTGACTCTCTACTATTCCCAGGTCGTGCTTCCCGGCGGCGAGGAAACGGATTCGTTCCTGCCCACGACTAGTTACGCGTTTGTGCTCCTCCTGCTCAATCTCGACCTGATCGGGTTTGTTGTTCTGCTGCTCCTGCTCTCCCGCAACCTCATCAAGGCCTATTTCGAACGGCGGCACCGGCTTTTTGGGGCTGGATTTCGGACCAAGCTGGTGGCGGCCTTCATCGGGTTTTCGCTGATTCCGACGGTGCTCCTGGCGCTGGTCGCGAGCGGGCTGGTGAATAAGGCCGTGGAAGTCTGGTTCAGCGATCAGATCGAACAGGTGATGCGGGATTCCTATGATGTGGCGCGGATGCAACATGCCGGTCATATTACCCTTGCGGTCAATAGTGCCAGAGCCATCAGCCACGAGATCTATCGGGAGGACATGCTGCTGCCGGAGCAGCGCGATTTGCTGGTGGCCGCCATGGCCCGCAAGCGGGCGGAGTTCGGCGTCGCAGGCATTGAAGTCTTCTCCGCCAAGATGGAAATGCTCACCAAGGCGTTGGATCTTGAGGTGCCGTCCTCGGCGCTCGATCTGCCGATCGGCCAACTGGTCCTCCAAGTGATCAACGGAAAACAGGAAGTGAATGCGGTGCAGGAGGCCCAGACCGGGCGCTTGGTACGGGCCGCAGCTCCCATTGCGGTGAGCGGGCGCGGCAGCGAGGTCGGTGGCGTGGTGGTCGTGGAGGCCTTTGTGCCTGAATCGTTACTGGCGAAGATGGAGGGGATCGGCCGTCAGTACGACGAATATAAGCAGATCAAGGCCATGAAAAATCCGATCAAGGCCGGGGCCTATCTTTTTGTTGCCGTCATCACGGTGCTCATTTTGTTCGGGGCCACCTGGTTCGGGTTCTATGTCGCGCGAAGCATTACGGTGCCGATCCAACGGTTGGCTGAGGCGACGGAAGCCATTGCTCAAGGGGATCTTTCCGTCCGGATCGATGCCAAGGCGACGGATGAAATCGGCACCTTGATCGAGTCGTTCAACCGGATGACGGCCGATCTGCAGGGGAGCAAGTCCAAGATCGAAGAGGCCAATATCTCGTTGCGTCAGAGCAATCTGGAATTGGATCGCCGCCGCGCCTACATCGAAACGGTGGTCGAGACGATTGCCGCAGGCCTGCTCTCAATCGATAAAAACGGACTGATCACGAATTTCAATCCGTCCGGTGAGCGGATACTCGGGCTTGCGGCAGATCGATTCCGCGGCCGGCAGGCCAATGAGGTATTCAAAGAGTTTCGGCTTGATCTGTTTCAGACGGTGTATGACCGGATGCTGGCCGATCAGCGCGATACGATGGCGCTTGAGGGGCCGATGGATATCGAAGGTCGATTCTTGACCATCGGGCTCCATGGGTCGCGGATGAAGGATGAGGCGAACAAGGATCTCGGGGTCGTGCTGGTGTTTGAAGATCTCACCGAGTTGATCAAGGCGCAAAAAGTGGCGGCCTGGCAGGAGGTGGCGCGGCGGGTGGCTCACGAAATTAAGAACCCCTTGACCCCTATCCAATTGTCTGCCCAGCGGTTGCGGAAGAAGTATTTTGAGAAGTCGCCTGATTTCGACGCGATCTTTGACGAGACGACCACCGTCATCGTCAACGAAGTGACGAGCCTCAAGCATATGGTTGATGAATTTTCGAAGTTTGCCCGGCTGCCAGTCCCACAGATGGCGCAGCAGTCGCTCCACGATGTGATCAATGACGTGACGGCCCTCTATCGAGGGGGCCACAAAGATATCGAGTTGATCGTGGAGTTGGACGATACGCTCCCGTTGCTCAATTTCGACCGCGAGCAGCTCAAGCGGGTACTGGTTAATTTGCTGGACAACGCGATCCAGGCGATGCAGCAAAAAGGACGGGTGTGGCTCTCGACCAAGTATGATACGAAACGTCGGCGGGCGGTCGTGACTGTGGCGGATGAAGGCTCGGGCATCGCACCGGAGGACCAGGAAAAGCTGTTCGTGCCATACTTTACGCGGAAGAAGACGGGGACGGGGTTGGGCCTGGCCATCGTGCGGCGTATCATTACCGATCACGACGGGCAGATTCAGGCCAGCCAGAATCAGCCTAAAGGGGCTGTGTTTACGTTCGAATTGCCGGTGTAATTGAAGCAGTGACCAGTGATGGGTGACGGGTGATGAGCTGCAAGACTCGCATCGCCTCACCGATCACTCGTCACTGCTCACGCGTCACTGTCCATGTTGTACGGGGGGGGGGCATGTCCGCATCCATTTTAGTCGTCGATGACGAAGAGGCGATTCTCACCTCCTTGAGCAGCATTCTGCGGGATGAAGGCTATGAGGTCGCGGTGGCGAAGAACGGTGTAGAAGCGCTGCGGGCCTACGCCTTGGATCCACCAGATCTGATGATTCTTGATATCTGGATGCCGGAAATGGACGGCATGGAAGCTCTGCGTCGGATCCGGGAATTGGCGCCGACGGCACAAGTGATGATGATGTCCGGGCATGGCTCGATTGAAACGGCGGTCAAGGCGATCAAGTTGGGAGCCTATGACTATATTGAGAAGCCCTTGTCGCTCGAGAACGTCATCCTCCGCGTCAAACATGCCTTAGACCAATATCGCTTGGAGCAAGAGAATCGGACCCTCCGGACCACCGTTCAGCGGAAGTTCGAGTTGGTGGGACAGTCCTCCGCGATGCAACAGTTGCGGCAGTTGATCGAGACCGCCGGACCGACCAATAGTCGCGTGTTGATCGGCGGAGAGAATGGGACGGGGAAGGAACTTGTTGCGCGGGCGATCCATCTTCGGAGCGCCAGGGCTGGCCGTCCGTTTGTGGCGGTGAACTGCGCGGCCATTCCCGAGACTCTGATCGAGAGTGAACTGTTCGGACATGAAAAGGGCTCCTTTACCGGTGCGACCTCGCTGAAGCGCGGGCAGTTCGAACAGGCGGACGGAGGCACGCTGTTTCTGGATGAAATCGCCGACATGAGCCTGAGCACCCAGGCGAAAGTGCTGCGGGTCCTCCAAGAACAGCAATTTACGCGTGTCGGTGGGACGAAGTTGCTGAAGGTGGATGTCCGGGTCTTGGCCGCCTCCAACAAGGATTTGCTCAAGGAAATCGAGAAAGGGACGTTTCGGGAAGACCTCTTCTATCGTCTCAACGTGGTGCCGATTGTCGTGCCGCCCCTCCGGGAGCGTCGGGACGACATCCCGTTGCTCATCCGTCATTTCATGAAGGTCCATGCGGAGGAGCAGGGGCTGCGCATGAAAGATATCTCGCCGGAAGCGATGGTGGTGTTTCAGCAATATGACTGGCCGGGAAATATTCGCGAACTGCGGAATTTGATCGAGCGATTGATGATCATGGTCCCGGGGCCTGTCATCGAGGGGGCCCAAGTGAGCCTCTCGTTGCAGGCGCGTCCTGGCGGGCCGGCGGCCCAGTCCGCGGCTCCTCTGTCCAGCCCGCTATTTACGCAGCCCTACGACTCGCTTCGGGATGCGCGTAACGCGTTTGAGAAAGAATATATCGGGCGCAAGTTACGTGAACATCACTGGAACATTTCCCGCACGGCTGAAGATTTGAAGATCGAACGGAGCCATCTGCATCGGAAGATCAAGCTGCTGGAAGTGGAGATGCGGCCGGAAGCCTAGGGGATGGGGACGGACTATCTCCTGTGCTCGCGCAACGCGCGGCCTCAGAAGGCCCTCGTTGGACGCGCGCAGTGGGAGATAATCAGTCCTCATCCTTAAAGAGAGTAAGTAAGGGGCAAGTAGTCGCTTGCTGTCAGCGGGTTTGACCTCTGCAAGGGTCGTCCGCTAAGATGCGCCCTCTTATGACAACCTATCGAGATGCCGGAGTTGATATGGATGCGGGCGACGAATTCGTCGACCGCATTTCGCCGTTGGTGCGGTCCACGTTCCGTCCGGAGGTCCTGACGGACATCGGCGGCTTCGGCGGATTGTTTCGGTTGCAGGCCCATCGCTATGCCGATCCGGTCCTCGTGTCCGGCACTGATGGAGTCGGGACGAAGCTGAAGATCGCCTTCCTCACGGATCGCCACGATACGGTCGGGATCGATCTGGTGGCCATGTGCGTGAACGACATCGTGGTCAGCGGGGCCGAGCCGCTGTTCTTTCTAGATTATTTTGCGACGGGAAAGCTGGCCGTTCCCAAGGCCGAAGCGGTGCTCAAGGGGATTGCCGAGGGCTGCCGCCAGGCTGGTTGCGCCTTGATCGGCGGGGAAACCGCCGAGATGCCGTCCTTCTATGCGGAGGGCGAGTATGACTTGGCAGGGTTTGCCGTCGGTGTGGTGGATCGACCCAAGATCATCGATGGCCTCAGTATTGTGCCAGGCGATGTATTGATCGGATTGGCCTCGACCGGTCTCCATAGCAACGGCTATTCGCTGGCGCGCCGGGTGTTGTTGGATAAGGCTCAGCTCAGCATGACCAGTCGCCTGCCTGAGCTGGATCAGCCGTTGGGGGATGTCTTGCTGACGCCGACCAGAATCTATGCCAAACAGGTCCTATCCTTGATCCAGGACTGTCCCATCAAAGGCATCGCCCATATCACCGGCGGCGGTATCACCGAGAACCTCCCGCGCGTGCTTCCTGCTGGCGTGCGGGCAGAGGTGCGGCGAAGCGCCTGGTCTGTGCCGCCTATTTTCCAGGCGATTGCCAGGCTTGGCGAGGTGGCGCGCGAGGAAATGTATCGCGTCTTCAACATGGGCATTGGTTTGATCCTGGTGGTGCCGGCTTCTGCGGCTCAGGCGGTGATCGCGCGTGCCACGGCGTTGGGAGATCCGGCTTACCACATCGGAACCATCGTGCCATCAACTGGCGAGGGGCCATTGGTGGGGTATGTCGATTAAACGGACGGATGTGCTGCGAGTCGCGGTCTTGGCATCCGGGCGTGGGTCAAATCTCCAGGCGGTCATCGACGCGATCGAAGCGGGAACGGTTCAGGCTAAGATTGTCGCGGTGATCAGCAATAAGAAAGACTCTCCGGCCTTAGAGCGAGCCCGCCTGCATGGATTGCCTTGCTTCTTCGTCGATCCCAAGCCCCATGTCGGCCAACCTGATAGCCGCGAATCCTACGATCGTGAGCTTCTCTCCCTGCTCAGACAGCACGAGGTGGAGCTGGTGCTCCTGGCCGGGTACATGAAGATTGTGACCAGGGTCCTCGTGGAGGCCTTTGCCAATCGGATGATGAACATCCATCCATCCTTGCTGCCCTCGTTTCCCGGGTTGGACGTGCAGCAGAAGGCCATCGAGTGGGGCTGCAAGCTGGCCGGTTGTACAGTGCACTTTGTGACAGAAGGCGTTGACGAGGGGCCGATCATTCTTCAGGCGGCGGTTCCGATTCTGGATGACGATACCGCCGGCACCTTGGCCGCTCGGATCCTTGTGCAGGAGCATAAGATTTATCCACGGGCGGTCCAGCTCTTTGCCGAGGGGCGGTTGCGGGTTGAGGGGCGGCGCGTCTTCGTCGAGCAGGGGAAGCCAGTCGGCGAGGCGGTAATCGGCCCTTCATAGTTCTGTCGAGGCGAATTGCTGCTGGCGGACTTTTTCAGCAGCCTGGTAGAGACTCAGGGAGCGGTTGTGTATAATGCGACAGACGGTGAGGCGTTCGTCTTATTGTTTCCATGGTGTCGAGTGGGGGGCTAGCTCAGTTGGGAGAGCACTACGTTCGCAACGTAGGGGTCGCGGGTTCAACTCCCGTGCCCTCCACCACCATCGTTGATTTCCTCCGCACCAGTTAGTCCCCGATCAGAAGCCCCAGTTGCGGTGACGCCATCACTGGGTGTCCCCTCTCCATCATTGGCTCACAAACGATAGGCCGGTCCAGGCGCTCTCTGAGACTGGCTGGCTAAGGGTACGCGCCGTGCGAAGCGAGGGGGGAATCACCTGGCCGTTCCGTCCTGGGCGATCGTTAGAAGGCTATTGCCGGGAGGGCGGCTCTGGTGCGCTAACCCAGCGCGCAAGCACCTCTGCTAAGATTTTGACCTTCACGGGTTTACTCAGGAAGTCATCCATGCCGCTGGTCAGGCATTGTGTTCGATCCTCCTGCGCGGTATTCGCCGTTACGCCGATGATAGGAAGATGGGCGCCAGCCCCTTCCTGCCGACGGATCTCGGCCGTGGTTTGAAACCCATCCATCTCTGGCATTTGGCAGTCCATCAAGACTGCGGCATAGCGAAGACGTGACAGGGCGTCGAGGGCCTCTCTGCCATTGGCGACAACGTCTACGCGATAGCCTAACTTTCCCAACATCCGTACGAGGACGATCTGGTTGATGGGGTTATCCTCAGCAACCAGAATCCGGCTGCTGGAGCGAACTTTCGTCTCGGCCAAACTATGGCGCGTGATCAGTCCTGGAGGGGCTGTCCGGATTTCGGATTGTTCTGGGTCGGTGGTGCCTTGAGCCGGTAGTTTCAGTACGGCTGTGAGGCAGTCATGCAGTTGTGACTCATGCACTGGCTTGGTGAGGTACGCGGCATATCCGGCTGCCTGCGCAGCCGTAGCATCCCCGCGCTGGCCATGGGACGTCAGCAGGACCAGCCGAGTTGATGCTAACGCAGGATCGGCTTTGATCGCTCGCGCCACGTCCAGGCCATCCATTCCCGGCATCTGCATGTCAATGATGGCGAGCTCGCAGGCGCCTCCATCTGCTGCCGCCGTGCGCAATCGTTCCAGCGCGTGCTGGCCATTCTCCGCCAGCAGGCACTGGACGCCCCATTTTGTCGCGTAGACCTCCATGATGCGTCGGTTGATGGGATAGTCGTCCACGATGCAGAGTCGCAGTCCCTGCAGGCTCTTGGAGGCCATGTCTATCTCTGATGGAGGGCCTGGCGGTTGCTTGGCGAGCTGGACGGTGCACCAGAACAGACTGCCTTCCCCAATTCGGCTTTCCACGCCGATTTGGCCGCCCATGAGCTCTGTGAGCTGTTTGCAGATGGCCAGCCCCAAGCCCGTGCCTCCGTACTTAGCGAGGTGGAGTTGTCCCCTTGGTGGAACGCCTGAAAGAGATGCGCATGGGCGGTCGGGGGTAGCCCGATCCCGGTGTCTTTGACCTCGAATCGCACCGTGGCATCCTGATCAGTCTGGTAGGCCAGTTTGACGAACACGACGACTTCACCCTGTTCCGTAAACTTAATGGCGTTTCCCACGAGGTTGATGAGGATCTGACGGAGCCGCCCTGGATCGCCACGAAGTTGGGAGGGCACGTCGGCATGAACCAGGCAGGCCGGGGTCAGTTTTTTACTGAACGCCTGTTCGGTCATCAGATCCAGGACTTCCTCCACGGTGGCGCGAAGATCAAAATCGATAATTTCCAAGTTCATTCTGCCGGATTCGATTTTGGAAAAGTCGAGGATGTCGTTGATGAGCATGAGCAGGTGCTCGCCGCTGCTGCGGACGATCTCGGTGCATTCCCGTTGCTCGGGCGTGAGCTCGGTGTCGAGGAGGAAGCCGGTCATGCCGATCACGCCATTCATGGGTGTCCGAATCTCGTGACTCAACGTGGACATGAAGGCCGACTTGATCGCCAAGGCATCGAGCGCATCCAGGCGGGCACGGTTTAATTCAGTCGTTCGCGTGCGAACCCGGACTTCGAGCGACCGATTGAGGGTGTGCAGATCCTCCGCTTGCGTTTTCAATATGTCCGTGGTCAGAAAGACGACCTGGGCAAGGCGTTCGATCTCCCCCTCCTCCGAGATCGACGAGTCGAATTGGTGCAGAGGTGTTGCTGCCTTCCCTCCCAACGTGTCGAGGGTATCTTGAAGCGGACTCAATTTCTTCTGGAAGATGAGGACGACATGCCGCATCGTGATGCGGAGAATGGACACCATGATCACGATGAGGAGCAGACATACTCCCGTCAGCTCGCTCGCCATGTGCAGCCGCTCCCGGTGCGCTTGCCCGAGTGAGTAGGTTACCCGCACCCAGGCCACAGGACCGTGGTCGCCATCGAGCGGTTCCACGATGACGAGGAATGGATCCCCGATCCGGGCTTGTCCATACGAGATATGCTCGGCCGTGTGGTTGCGTTGCAGGATCCAGTCAGGGTCAGTCAGCACCGTGCCGATACGTGCCGTGTGTTTTGCCGAGACGATTTTGTTATCGGGGGCAATGACGTCGAGTTCCAGGAGTTCCGTATCGGAGAGGTACGGCGTCATGGCCTCCTGAATGCGGAAGAGGTTGTCAGTGGTAACCGTTTTCCCCATGATGGCAAAGGCGCGCGAGAAGGCGGTAGCGTTCCCCTCAGCGGCGCGCATGATGATCTCGCCTTGTTGAGCGATGACGAACCCGACCCCGGCCAGCATGATGGCACAGACAATGCTAGCGAGCCCGAGCGTGACCCGGAACTCCAGGCTATGACGCCATCGTTTGAGCGGCCAGTCGAACCATGTGAGGAGCCGAGACATCATTATGTCGATAATTTCCAAGGGGCTGTACGGGAGGAGGCGGTCATTCGATTGTAATGGATCCGCCACCCTGTGCCGGCATGGCTCCGGACCCTGTTGCGAGCATCTGGCAGGGAGTCAAATGGTGCAGCCACGACGAATCCCGCACCTGTTCGATCGGCCGGGTCGAAGTCTTCCGTGTCGTGGCCATGAGAGAGGGCGCGAGCTGTTGCCCGTGCCGTGGCTCATGAACCCAATGGCTTGGTGACAGGATTGCCACGCGATGCAGCGGGATACGTTTCGTCAGGATCTCCTCCTCGCGCCAGCCCAGGCTCCTTTGTGCCGCGCGTTGTTCTTTCCTGTTATCCGCGATACACCACTGTGACACGGGCGAGAAAGTCGACGAGTGCGTCGATCTGGTGTTGGATCGCGCTCCGGTCTTCTTTGGTTGCGGCTTGCTCCAGGGCGGCGCCGATCACGCTGATGGCGTCGAACCCATAGCCTCCTCCGTCCCCCTTCATACGATGCCCGATTAGATGAATCGTCTTCAGATCGCTCTGTGCTAATGAGGTGGTGAGCGTCTGCACGTCCCGTCGACGATTTTCGAGAAAACCCGGCACGATTTCTTCGAGATACTGATCGACGTGTACGGTCAGGGTGTTCGTCGGCTCCATGGTCATGAGGTGCTCCGTCCGGTGCAAGCCTGGAGGATTTCCAGGAGGGCCTGTTTTTTGATGGGTTTGGTCATATGGGCATTGCAGCCGGCTTCGAGGATTTTGCCCCCGTCTTCTTTGTGTGCCAGCGCCGTCAAGGCGATCACCTGCGCGGGAGGGCGGTGATGCTCCCGCTCCCAGGCCCGGATCGCTCGTGTCGTGTCATAGCCGTCCATCACCGGCATCTGCATGTCCATCAGGATCAGGTCGTAGTCGTTCTTTTTGAACTGCTCCAATGCGATGGCGCCCTGGTCCGCGATGTCCAGGCGATAGGGGGTCTGTTTGACATAGGAGCGGATGAGGAGCTGATTGTCCGGAGAGTCTTCCACCAGCAAGATATGTAGTGCCTTGAGCTGGGTGGGGGGTGTTGGGTCAGAGCCGGCGCCTTGCGTTGGCGTCAGTGTTGGTGGCGCTTGCGCCAACGGCTGGTGCGGCTGGCTGGCTGTGGGGAGAGAGAGGGGCTTGGGCATGTTGTGGGACATGGTCAGTGCGTTGCCAGGGCCAAGGTTGTGGGTGCCTGCTTCTGCAGGACCGATCACCGTTAGGTTTTGTTGGAGTGCGGGACGAGCGTCAGGGTGCCGGCTTGTTTAGCGCGATTGCGGCCCTCTTGCTTGGCTTGATACAGCGCTTGGTCTGCCGCCTTGATTAAATCGGTAGCGGTGGCGGTCCGGCTCGGGATGATACTGGCAAAGCCGACGCTAATCGTGATGCCTGTTCCGTCGGGATGCGTCAGGCCGAGCGCTTGAACGCGTTGGCACAACGTGTTCGCGATCTGCGTCGCTCCCTCCGTGCGGGTGCCGGGGAGAACGACGACGAATTCATCACCGCCATAGCGCGCCACGAGGTCGCCCGGTCTGTTGACCGCTCCCGAGATGGCTGTGGCCACCTGCCGGAGGCATTCGTCGCCAGCCGTATGGCCTTGGCTATCGTTGTAGGGTTTGAAGCGATCGATATCGAGCATGATCAGTGAGATGGGCGTCCCGTCACGAACCGACCGGCGCCATTCCTGTTCCAGGAAGTCGTCGAATTGCCGGCGGTTGGTAATGCCGGTGAGGCCGTCAAGCGAGGAGAGGCGGAGGAGCATCTGGTTCGCTTCCTGGAGCTGACGCATGACTTCCAGCAGTTCCTGCTCGCGAGCCTGCCGTCGATCGATTTCATGGAGTAGCCGAAGGAGAGAGCGGATGCGCGTGAGGAGCTCGATTTTGTTGATGGGTTTCCCGATGTAGTCCAGCGCGCCAGCGGCAAAGGCGAGCTGGAGATCGAGAGGGTCGGTATTGGCGCTGACCATCATGATAGGCGTGTCACGGAACCGTTCGACCGCTTTAATTCTGCGGCAGGCTTCGATGCCGCTTATTTCCGGCATCATGATGTCCATGAGGATGAGGTCGACGCGAGCGGAGTCGTGCGGGGTGCCGTCGAGTCCAAGTATGCGGAAGGCGGCGGGCACTGATTCGGCGGCCAGGATATGGTCGTAGCCGGCTGCCTTGAGAATCGCCTGGATCAAGATGCGCTCGTCCGGCGAGTCGTCAACGATCAAGATGCTCATGCCTGTTGTATCCAGTCAATACGCGTGGAAACTAGAGGGAAAGCGTAGCAGCTATTCCTGGTAAACTCCAGGGTAAAGCTTTTTGACGCAAGGCTGGCAGATGCCGTGACTGAATTCGGCTTCAGTATGTTCGCCGATATAGTCTTCCAACTGTTGCCAGAATCCACTGTCATTGCGGATCTTCTTGCAGGAGGCGCAGATGGGGATGAGTCCTCTGAGGACTTTGACTTCCCGCAGCGCTTGCTGGAGCTCGTCATTGCTTCGACGGAGTTCTTCCTCGCGCGTTTTGCGGCAGTCCATTTCCTTTTTCAGGGCCAGCGCGGAGGCGGCGCGCGCCAGGAGCTCGATGCGGTTCACGGGCTTGGTGATGAAGTCGATGGCTCCGGCTGCAAAGGCCGCCTGGAGGTTGGAAAGGTCGCTCTTGGCTGTGACCATGATGATGGGAATATCGCACAGATGCGGTCGGCTTTTGATCTGGCGGCAGGCATCGACCCCATCCAGTTCCGGCATGAGCACGTCCATCAGGATCAAGTTGATCCGGGAGGGCGGTGCCTGGCCGTCCATGTCGAGCAGGGAGAATGCGGCTTGGGCCGAGTCGGCGCTCAGGAGGTTCGTGTGGCCGGCCTGCCCAAGAATGGAACGGAGCAGTGCTTGTTGGTCTGAGGAGTCGTCGACGATCAGAATGCCCATGCTGATTCCTGTCAGGCGTTCGCACACCATGTGCGAGCAATCCCTTCCAGTATAGCAGACGCGAATAGGGCTACTGGAGCTTGGCGCGGACGAGTTCGCTGATCTGTTTGCCGTCCACGGTTTGGCCCGCGACCAGGACCATGACGGCCTTCATCACCGCTCCCATCTCCTTCAGGGAGTGCGCGCCGGTTTCTTGAATGGCCGCGTCGACGATGCTGGCGAGTTGTTCCGGAGAAATGGCTTGCGGGAGGTAGGATTCGAGGATGGTGATTTCCTGTCGTTCTTTGGCGGCGAGTTCAGCGCGGTTGCCTTTTTCGAATTGCTCGACGGATTCCCGTCGTTGTTTGATCATGGTCGTCATGACGCGGCTCATTTCCGCATCGTCGAGATCCTTTTTGAGCTCCAGCTCCTTGTTCATCACCGCGGCTTTGACCATGCGAATGACGTCCATCCGCAGTTGGTCACGGGCCTTCATGGCGAGTTTGAGATCTTCAGTCAATCGGTCATGTAGCGACATGGAACCTCAGGGGGGAGTTCGGATAGTGTGGTGATGAGAATACCTCGTCGTCAGGACCTAGTCAATGCGGCATTGCTGGCTTGTCAAACCACAGTAGAAATGTCCTCTTTCTCCCATAGTAGAAATGTCCGGTTTATGTGATGCCCGCCGCCGCGTGTCGTGTTCCTTCCGGCAGCAGGCGCTTGCGCCACGGATGCGCGCGTGTCGGCGTGACCGGGCGC
>JAPLLI010000239.1 GCA_026387615.1 Nitrospirota bacterium | reverse complement strand
AAATAATGAATGATAGTGGTATCTTGTGAATAACATCTCAGCAAAACAAATTTTAACTTATATTGTTAAAGCCATAAAACCTTTTCCTTTACCAATATTTAGCATGGTGATGGCGGCGGTAATATGGGCAGTAGATCTTTCGCTTAGAGCATATTTATTAAAAGTTATTTTAAACCGTTTAGCTTCTAGTGAGCAACATAATATTTTTGTTAATTTAATAGTGCCTATTATTTTCTACCTAGGGCTATATCTCTTACTTTCTATGTCATTTCGTCTTTATAATTATTTTGTTGAGATTAAAATGATTCCAGCTCTGCGTGCAAAAATAGCCAACGATGCTTTAGAGCTGTTGGTTGATAAAAGCCAAAATTTTTACCAAAATAATTTTTCAGGCAGTTTGACTAATAAAGTCAATGATTTAACAAGTTCTGTTCCGGCAATTGTAAGAATTATTATTGATCGATTTTTTAGCCACGGATTAGCTTTATTCATAGCCATTATTACTTTATGGCAAGTAAATATTCACTTTGCTCTTGGCATGCTAATATGGGCAGTAGTTTTGATTACGGGGGCGTGGATTTATTCGAAACACATAAGTGTTTTAGCTATTAAGTGGTCAGAATCTGCTTCAACTATTACGGGCAATCTTGTTGATGTTTTATCAAATATTTTATCTGTACGATTATTTAGTGCTAAATCGCAAGAGCAAAAATCTTTAGGTGGTGTTTTCCAAGATGCCGTTAATGCTGAGCGGCAACTAGAATGGGCATATCTTTGGATGTGGATCTATATTTCAGTTTCTTCTCTCATATTACAATCATTCAATTTTTATTTCCTGATCAAAGGTAGGGAAGAAGGTTGGATTACAGTAGGAGATTTTGCTGTTGTCTTACTTATTAATATTTCAATTGCTGATTTTTTCTGGGAGCTAACAAAGGATTTTTCAGAATTTTCAAAGTTACTAGGTCGTATTACTCAAGCCCTAAAAATCGTTTTAGATAAACCAGAATTTCAAGATTTGCCAGGAGCTTATGAGTTAAAAGTAACTAAAGGTACTATTTCTTTTGACAGAGTATTATTTCATTACAAAGGAGTAACGCCTTTATTCCATAACAAATCAATCATAATTGAAGCCGGGCAGAAAGTAGGTTTAGTAGGTTATTCAGGTAGCGGAAAATCAACCTTTGTGAATCTCATTTTGCGGCTCTATGATGTAAGCGGGGGGAGTATACTAATTGATGGGCAAGATATTCGTGAATGTACCCAAGATAGTCTTCGTAAGAATATTGCCATGATTCCTCAAGATCCATCATTGTTTCATCGAACTCTGATAGAAAATATTCGCTATGGACGTATCGATGCTAATGATGATTCCGTGGTTGAGGCTGCAAGAAAAGCGCATGCACATGAATTTATCGTTAAACTACCACAAGGCTATAATTCACTTGTTGGCGAAAGAGGTGTAAAGCTTTCAGGTGGCCAGCGTCAGAGAATTGCTATAGCAAGAGCTATTCTAAAAAATGCACCTATTTTAATTTTAGACGAGGCTACGTCTGCTCTTGATTCTGTTGTTGAAAGTGATATTCAGCAAAGTCTATGGGATCTTATGCAGGGTAAAACAACAATTGTGATTGCTCATCGTTTATCAACACTTTTGCATATGGATCGTATTCTTGTATTTGACATGGGTAAAATTGTTGAAGATGGCACTCACACTGAATTACTAGCTATGAAGGGAATATATAAAACTCTTTGGGAAGCTCAAGTCGGTGGTTTTTTATTAGATCAAAGAACGTAAGGCGCTTGTCACTTGTACGAAAGATAAATTGCAGCATTTTATGGTCATTAACATTGTTTGGAAATGATATTATCTAC
>JAPLLI010000166.1 GCA_026387615.1 Nitrospirota bacterium | reverse complement strand
GAAACCGTGTCGGTGCTCCTGCGCCAGCCGGATTTCACGACCGCGATCAGGACGACTGAAGCCATCGACGGGGTCTTCGGGAAGGGGAGCGCGACCGCCGTCAATGCCGGGCTGGTCCGGGCCACTATTCCCGCAAACTTTCGTGGCCGAGTCGTGGAGTATATCGCGACGATCGAAGGGTTGGATGTGGCGGTCGACTTGTCGGCGCGGGTGGTGGTGAATGAGCGGACCGGCACCGTCGTCCTGGGCGAACATGTGCGGATTTCCACCTGTGCCATCTCTCATGGCAACCTGACGATTTCGGTCAAAAATACGCTCAACGTGTCGCAGCCTTCCGCGCCGCTGATCGGGTCCACCGGTGGCCAGACGACGGTGACTCCCGACGTGCAGACGGAGGTGAAGGAGCAGGAGTCTCGCCTGGTGGTGGTGGATGAAACGGTGACGCTGGGAGAAGTGGTGCGAGCGCTGAATGCAGTCGGTGTGACCCCGAGGGACTTGGTGGCAATTCTCTCGGCGCTCCGGTCGGCCGGCGCTCTCCAGGCCAACCTGGATATTATCTAGGTAAATGATTGATTTCATTGCATGTCTTAGATTGTTTCGTCCGTAAACAGAGGGTGGCATTGTGAATCACGATCTCGCAGGGCTCAGCGCAATCAGGCAAACGGCCGACATCAGCATGGGCTTGTCGCGGCCTTCAGCGTCTGGTGGCCAGGGCCGCCAGGCAGAGATGGCGGCTCTCAATAGCGCCGCGAAGGAGTTTGAAAGCTATTTTATCTCTAACCTTTTGAAAGTGATGAGAGAAACGGTCCCGAAGGGGGCCTTGGATAATAAAGGCGGTGCCTATTTCTACTCGTTCTATGACCAGGAGATCGGCCGGCTGTCCGCAGAGGCTGGCGGGCTCGGATTGGCCAGAATGATTCATGAATATACGGAAAAAAATGCATCTTCCCCCTCAAGTCCTGCGGCTCATCAACCGATAGAGGAGCCGACAGGTAGTAAAGTCCCGCTTTCTGCGTCGCCGACGTAGAGCATGGTGGACTCACTTAGGGAGAGGAGTGAAGGTTATGCAGATCTCAGGTCATGGCAACGCCGATCAACTTGCCACCATCCTATTTGGTGTCCAGGAGGGCGCCCCGGTCGGATCCAAGCGTCCTGCGCCCAGTGAGGGGGGCAAAGATCGCGTGCAGCTGTCTCAGCGGGCGAAGGCCATGCAGCAGATCAGGGCCTTGGCCGATCAGCCGGATACTGCCCGCGCAGAGCGGATCGATCAGATCAGCCGGTCGGTGGAAGCCGGTACGCACAATGTTCCCGGGCGCAAGGTCGGAGATGCGGTTATTCGTCACGCATTGATCGACGCCGTGCTCTAAGTCCGTCCTCTCTCTGTTTCGGGAAACCGATCTGAGCAGGTGGCGGCGAGGGCCCATACTGACTCAGACGAATCTCGACAGAAAGAGGCACATGTCTAACTACGCGTCAGCCGCTGTATCCATTCTCGATATCCTCACTCGTGAAGAAGCGCACTGTGACCTGCTGTGCCAGACGCTGCAGCAGGAACGGAGCGCACTTCGCCGCCTGTCCGTGACCGAGTTCCCCTCACTCAACGAGCAACGGCTTCAAAATCTTCAGCAGTTCCAATCGCTAGAATCCGAACGCGTGGCCGTGGTCAACCGTTTCGCAGAGGCCTGGGGCCTCCCCCGCGAGACCGTAACCCTGCAGGTCGTCATCAGTCGGCTGGACCAACCAGATAAGCGAAATGTCGAGCGCTGTCATGAGCGGCTCACGGCGAAAGTTCGCGCGTTGCGGGAGGATACTGCCGTGAACGCGGTTCTCATGGCCGGCATCCAAACCCTGTGTCGTAAGGCGATGCACCTCTCGATGGAGGCCTTGCCGGAGCAGGGTATTTATTCGGCTTCCGGGGAATCGCAACGGGTCGGGCTCGGTGGCGCCATGCTCAGGCAAAGAGGATAGAGACAGATTATGGGACTCGACGGATTACTGGATATCGGGAAAAGCGCCCTCAGCGCAGCGCAACAGGGACTGACGGTTAGCGGCCACAACGTCGCGAACGTCAACACACCTGGCTATTCCCGTCAGGAAGCAGTGGTGACTGAGCGGGATCCGGTGAATGGAGGGCCGGGCCAGGTTGGAACCGGCGTCCAGGTGACACAGATCCGTCGTATCGTCGACAATTTCATTAATCGAGAAATCACGTCCTCCAATTCATCGCTCGGTCAGCTCAATATCACTCAGGACCAACTGTCCCAGATTCAGAACATCTTTGGCGATTCCAACAATCAAGGCATCGGCGCGCAACTGACCGACTTTTTTAGCAGTCTCCAGGATGTCGCGGCCAGCCCATCCGACGTCACGCCTCGCTCGGTGCTGCTGGCCAAGGCGGACTTTCTCACCAAAGGGTTCAATCAGGTGGCGGGCGAACTGACCGCACGTCGGACTTCGGTGGACAATCAAGTGAAACAGACGATCACGGAAATCAATAGTCTGACCGCGCAGGTTGCCGCGCTAAACGGGAAGATCGTGTCCGCCGAGATGACCGGACAGAATGCCAACGATTTACGCGATCAACGGGATCAGGCCATTAACGACCTGGCGCAACGCGCTGACATTTCCGTCATTGACGGGGGGAATGGCGCTCTCTCGGTATTTGTCGGGCGTGGACAAGTGGTCGTTGAAAACACCGTCTCGCGCAACTTGGTGGCCGTGCAATCGCTCGACAACAGTGGGTTAGTGAACGTCCAATATGACACGGGTGGTTCTCGATCATTAGACATTACGTCGCTGATTTCAGGCGGCAAGCTCGGAGGGCTCATCGCGATTCGCGACACGATCCTCCCAGGGCTGCAAACCTCCTTCGATAAGCTCTCGGCTAGCCTCGTCAACGAGGTCAACCAGGTTCACCGTCAAGGGTACGGGCTCGACGGGTCGACAGGGCTCGATTTCTTTTCGCCGCTCACCGTGACGACTCAAGCCAAGTCTACCAATCTAGGCAGCGCCACCCTGGCGAGCGGAGCGGTGACGGCAAATAGCCTGCTGACGCTTCAGGATTACGAAGTCAGATTTTCGTCCGCGACCGCCTACTCCATCGTGAACAAGACAACCGGGGCGACGATTAAGGGGAACTATACCGGTACAGTTCTCACGGCGCCGACCACAGATGTGCCGGTGAATATCGTGACCGGCACCAACGATACCCTCACGGTTACCGTTGACGGCACTGCGTCCGGCACGATTACCCTGACCGGTGCCACCTCACCGGGGCAATCGTATACGAGTGGCGCCGCTCTGGCGACGGAGCTGCAAACGAAGATCAATGCCGACGCTACGCTGACCGCGGCAGGGAAAAGCGTCGTGGTCACCTTTGACCAGACGGCCAACCGCTTCACTATCACCTCGAATTCATCGGCCTCGACCTCGGCGGTCAATGTCACCGGGGGGACGGCGCAAACGGCACTTGGGCTTAGCACGGGAACCAGTACGGCCGCGTCCGGGACCTATAGCGATCCACAAACATTCACGGTGGACGGTATGCAGGTTACTCTAAGTGGGACCACGGCATCCGGTGACGTGTTCTCCCTCAATTCCTATAAAGATGCGGCCAAGTCGATGAGCATGTCATTGACGAACGCCAGCAAGGTCGCCGCCTCCTCAACGCGTGCCGGAGTGCCAGGCAATAACGACAATGCATTGGCGCTGGTTGCCTTGCAAACGAAAGCTGTGTCTACCATTGGTAGCGCCACGTTCAATGATACCTATCGTTCCGCTGCCACGGGCGTGGGCGTGGCGGCGCAGTCTGCGACCAACAAACTTCAAGCTCAAACGATGTTGCAGGAGCAATTGGACTCGTTTCGGGCCCAGTCATCCGGGGTCTCGACCGATGAGGAACTGGTCAACGTCATGAAGTATCAGCGGGCCTTTGAGGCGGCATCACGACTCATCGTTGCGACGGACGAGATGATGCAAACGTTGCTGGGCATGATCAAGTAACGAGGAGATTCGAGGCCCATGAGAGTCACCGATCAACAGAGCTACAGCATTCTGGTCAATAACATTCAGCGAGCCAGAGCGAAGGCCTTGGCCACGCAGGTGGAAATTTCAACCGGCAAGAAAGTGGTCCAACCGTCGGATGACGCCAGTGCGTTTGATAACATTGTGTCGACCAAAGGATCGATCGGGAAGGTCGATCAACACATCCGTAACCTGAACGTCGCGACAAACCGTCTCGACCTGACGGATAGCACATTGAGCGGTGTGACCACCGCCTTGGGCCGGCTGAAGGAACTGGCCGTCCAGTTCGCCAGCAATACCAATAGCGCGTCAGATCGGGTAATCGGTGCGCAGGAGGTCCGGCAACTCTTTCTCCAGCTCCAGCAGCTCGGAAACGTCCAAAATGCCGGGGGGCAAGCGGTATTCGGCGGCACGAGCTTGAACGGACGGGCCACAGGTGTTTCCATCACCGCTCCCTCCAGTTCCGTC
>JAPLLI010000174.1 GCA_026387615.1 Nitrospirota bacterium | reverse complement strand
CCCCGCCAGGCACCATCCCGGCAGACTGATGGTTCTTGGTCACGGTGGAACCGCCCGCCCCTCCCGTTCCCCCGAGGAATCCCCCGATCGAAATCGGCCCTTGCGCCACGGCATAGACTTGCTGGTTCGCCGCCTTCAGCGGGGTGAGCAGCAACGTACCGCCCTGCAGACTCTTCGCATTGGCCATCGAGGACACGAGGACATCGATCGTCAACCCGGGCTTGGCAAAGGGCGGCAATTTCGTCGTGACCATCACCGACGCGATATTGCGTGTCAGCAACTGGATCGGATCGATCACGAGGTTGACACCCATCTTATTCAACATCGACATCATGTCCTGAATCGTGAACTGACCGCCGATGACCTGGTCTCCGGTCCGATCCAGACCGACGACCAGCCCGTAGCCGATCAACTGATTCTCGCGGACGCCTTCAAACGAGCCGACGTCTTTAATCCGCACAGCCCACGCCGGTGTCGCTCCCAGCATCACCAGGAGCAGGAAGGCGCCGATCCAACGAGTCGCGATGGTCATCATAATGGTGTCCTGTAGCCCGTTCATCTTCAATGGTATTGCCGCTACCGCTCGCCCTGGCTGAAAAACACTCTGGCGAACCAACCGGATTCCCCTATCTTCGACACAGAGCCGTTGCTGCCCTTCCAGCCCTCCGCCCCCACTGGCACGGGGAGACGGCGAAGCAGCGGAGGATTCCGGTCAGCCCGGCGAACAACCCCGCTCAGGAGCATCATCTGAAAGGATTGCATCACGCCCCTGCGGCGCCGCTGCTCCCGGGAGATCTCTGCTGTCCGTATCCTGGCCTGCTTCATGCCTTGCCCTCACGTATTAGAACGGAGTAATCCAGTCCAGCACCCGAACCAGCCAGCCTGGCCGTTGCACGTCATCCACCACACCCAATCCTGAGTATTCGATTTTTGCGTCGGCAATGGCGCTCGACACGACCGTATTCTTCGTATCCACGTCCACCCGCCGAACGATGCCGCTGATTGTCATTAACTGCGTTTCACTGTTGACCGTGACTTCCCTCTTGCCTTCAATTCGCAAATCCCCGTTCGGCAAAACCTCGGTCACAATGGTGGAAATCGTGCCAGTCAGGGTATCGGCGCGGCTGGTGGCGCCTTTACCGCCGAACTTGTTCTGCGCACTCGCGTTGACCCCAAGGCTATTCAACGCTTCGGCGCCGAGCCGGACTCCAGGAATACCGATATAGCCCATCGGCTGTCCGGTTAACCCAGCCGTGCCGGTTAATGCATTGCTCAACGTCGATGACCGCTGCGCACTCGTATCGGCTGACTTGGACCCTGCATGTTTCTCTACAATCTTGATCGTCAAGATATCGCCGACCCTCATGGCCCGCAGGTCTTCATACAGATACGCCCGTCCGTTTTCTTCCTGCCAGAGCGAACCCAAGGTTTTAGGCGGCGGCAAAGAAGGAGCCGTGACTCGTTTGGACACATCAGGCGCGTTATGCAAATAGCACCCGGCCTCGACAAACGCGACACTGACGACGCTCAGCGCGAGGGCCAGCCTGAAACAGCTGTGATGACGATTAATATTCAACGCGCACCACTCCCGGCGCGACGATTTTCGCGCGCAATTCTTTGCCGGAATCTAGGTTGGCCACCGTAATGGATTGGCCCAGTTCTCCGCTCGACTTGGTCACGCCGGTCACTTGAATAGAGAGGCCCCCGTGCCGCGCCTCAATGGCCACACGATCGCCTTTGCGGACGGCGTAGGGGCACGACGGCATCGACGGAGGCGCTGACATCGGCCGTGGCATTAATGGTCTGCCAGGGCCTGCCGTTCATATAGATCTGAACATAAAAATTCCGTCGCCCGAGCCCCTCGTCCAATCCATGCGACGCGACCGTCAAGCCCATGCTGCCGACGGGCACCTGGATCGGTTCCAACGGATCCACCATCGTGGCTTGAACCGCGCGCACCTGCCCTGCCATCTCCTGCTCCAGGAAACGCAGGATGCTTCGCTGAATGTCATCGGGGTGCAACGGCTGAATGACCGGAGCGAGCGCCGGACCCAGCTTCATCGCCCGCAGCTCAGCCCCCCGCGCGACGCGCACCGCCGAAGGGACCAGCTCGACCGATGCCGCGCTCACCGGACTCGCCGCCGCGAGCATGGCGGCCAACAAGAGGACTGGTGCAAACAAATATTGTGGCGTCATGAGCAAATTTCCCTATCCCTTACCGATGACGGCTCTTACCGTCTAAGGTTGTTCGCAATCGACATCATTTCATCGGACGCTTGAATGGTTTTCGAATTAATCTCATAGCTGCGCTGCGCGATGATCATGTTGACCATTTCTTCGGCCAAGTTGACGTTCGAGCTTTCCAGAAATCCCTGCTGGATGGTTCCAAATCCGGTGGAGAATCCGCCGGTGCCCTGGAGCGGAGCTGTCGAGGAATAGATTATTCCCCATCGCCACGAGTCCCGCCGGGTTATCGAACTTGGTCAGCTGGATCTGCCCGATCTGCGAGGCCTGCGTGACGCCGGGCAACTGCACAGACACGGTTCCGTCCTGGCCGATGTCGAGTTTCAGCGCGCCGGACGGGATGGTGATCACGGGGTTGAGCAGGTCTCCGTCTCCCGTCACGAGATTGCCGACATTGTCACGCTTGAAAGAGCCGTTGCGGGTATACATGATCGTGCCGTCAGAGCGCTGGACTTGGAAAAATCCCGCTCCATCGATCGAGAGGTCCAACTCATTGCCGGTCTGGCGCATGTTACCCTGGGCCCATTCCTTTGCCACCGAGACGGGACGAACTCCCGCACCGACCTGGATTCCGACCGGGAAGACCCCGACATTCGACGCATTCGTACCGGGCAGCCTCGTGGTTTGGTACATCAAATCGGAAAACTCAGCCCGGCTTCGCTTGAACGCATTGGTATTCACGTTCGCCAGGTTATGGGCGATGGTATCGACGTTCAGCTGCTGGGCCGACATACCAGTGGCGGCTGTCCACATGGCTCGAATCATAGAATCCTCCCAGTGATGCGTGATAGGTGATGGGTGATGGGTGATGGGTGGGAATGGCTCATCGTCTCAGGACTCCTCGCCGATCACTCCTCACACATCACTATTCTTTCTTACAACACTCGTCCGACATCTTGGATCGAGATTTCCGCCATATGATCCAAGGTCTGAATCAGCTTTTGACTCGACTCGAAGGTCCGCATCCCCTGCATCATTTTGACCATCTCCTCGATCGAATTGACGTTCGACTCCTCGAGATGCCCCCCTTGAATTTTAGGGTTCTTGGCCACTTTGCCGTTCTCAGATGCCAGAAACCCGTCGGGACTTTTCTGGGGCATTTTATTCTCAGGAAACTCCATCACCTTGACCGTCGCCACCGCTTTGCCATCGACTTCGATCGCCCCACCCTCCGTCACGGTCACGGTGCCGGAGGGAATCTTGATCTCGCCCTTCGGGCCCATGACGGGATAGCCGAGATTGGTCACCAGCTTGCCTTGCGTATCGACGGAAAACGTGCCGTTTCTGGTATAGCGAAGCCCTTGAGGCGTCTTCACCTCGAAAAATCCTGATCCTTCAATGGCCATGTCGAGCGGATTGCCGGTGATCTTGATCTTGCCAGGCTCAAACGATGTATGCGTGGTTTGAAACGATGCAAAGGCCCGTTCAGAAGGACCGGACGGCCGCGCGCCAATCTGGTAACCGAACCCAGCCGACGGGAACGGTGCCGGCCCTAGAGCCTGGGTACGGGTCATCACGGTGCTAAAGGCCTGGGCATCCTGTTTGAAGCCGGCCGTATTGACGTTCGCCATATTATTGGCGAACACCTGCATCTGACTTTCTTGTGCCCCTGCACCGGAAAGAATGGAATATATGGCTCGATTCATCTGGGCTACTCCTTGCTTGGCAATTACGCCAACCCATAACGCAACATGCATGCCACGCCTATTCCATCGCCAGAGATGAAGAACCGGCCGGCAAACAGGAGGAAATACAGGGCAAAGGAACCGGCAGAGTAGCTCCCTGCGCAGTGGTCCAGGAAAGAACCAGGGAGA
>JAPLLI010000249.1 GCA_026387615.1 Nitrospirota bacterium | reverse complement strand
GCGGGCCGGTGTCGATGCGGTGACGGTGGGGGCGCCGCCTGGTTCGATTTGCACCACTCGCATTGTGTCAGGCGCCGGGATGCCGCAGCTGACGGCGATTGCGGATTGCGCAAGGGTTCTCGCGGGGCAGGGGGTTCCGGTCATTGCCGACGGCGGGATCAAGTTCTCAGGCGATATCACCAAGGCCTTGGCCGCCGGCGCCTCCTCGGTGATGCTCGGCAGACTGTTGGCTGGCACGGATGAATCGCCGGGAGAGACGGAACTCTACCAAGCAGGAACCTATAAGGTCTATCGCGGCATGGGTTCGATCGGCGCGATGGAGCGAGGCGGCGGAGATCGCTATGGGCAAGGCGGCCGTCCGGTGCAGAAGCTGGTTCCAGAGGGCATTGAAGGGCGCGTGCCCTATAAAGGGAAACTCTCGGCCGTTATTTATCAATTGATCGGCGGCGTGAAGTCCGGCATGGGCTATTGCGGCTGCAGGACGATCTCGGATTTACAGCAGAAGGCGACGTTTATCCGGCAGACGGTCGCAGGCCTCCGTGAAAGTCATGTGCACGATGTGATTATCACGAAGGAAGCGCCGAATTACCGGATGGATTGGGAATAGCCCCGCGTGAATCGTCCCTCGTGAAGCGTATCTCGCAATCAAGATCTAGCTTCCATTTTATTAGACGAATGACGCTTCACGCTTCACGAATGACGAGCTAATGGAACTCTGGCACAATAGAATCCTGGTCCTCGACTTCGGGTCGCAGTATACCCAACTGATTGCGCGCCGCATTCGCGAAGCGCAGGTCTATTCGCAGATCCTGCCCTGCACGGTCTCGTTGGCGACCATTTTGGCCTATCGTCCGCAAGGCATCATCCTGTCCGGCGGCCCCTCCAGCGTCTACGAAAAGAAGGCGCCCACCGTTCCCAAGGAAATCTTCGATCTGGGGATTCCCATCCTCGGCATTTGCTACGGGATGCAGCTCGTGACGCATTTGTCCGGCGGCGAGGTGGCCAAGTCCAAACATCGGGAGTATGGCCGGGCCGAGCTGACCCTCGACGACAAGAGCAATCTCTTCAAGGGTGTCGGCACAAACGGATCGACGGTGGTGTGGATGTCGCACGGGGACCGTATCGAACGGATGCCGCCTGGCTTCCGGTCCATCGCTCATTCGGCGAATTCGCCGATTGCGGCCATGAAGCGAGATGACCATAAGCGCCGGATCTATTGCCTCCAGTTTCATCCGGAAGTGGTGCATACGGAGGAAGGGACTCAGATTCTTCGGAACTTCGTCTACGACATCTGTGGCTGCCAGCCGACCTGGACCATGCAGTCCTATGTGGAGACGGCGGTGCAGCAGATTCGCGAGCAGGTGGGTAAGGAGCGAGTGATCTGCGCCTTGAGCGGGGGCGTTGATTCCTCCGTGGCGGCGGCGTTGACGCATCGGGCCATCGGCGATCAACTCACCTGTATCTTCGTGGACAATGGATTGCTTCGCAGCGGAGAGAAGGAGCAGGTCAAACAGACCTTCGCCAAGCAGCTGCACCTGAACCTGCGGATCATCGATGCGTCCGATTTGTTCCTGGCCAAGCTCAAAGGGGTCGTTGATCCTGAGCGGAAGCGGAAAATCATCGGAAAACAGTTCATCGAGCAATTCGAGGCGGAAGCTAAGAAGAAATCCGGCGGCGTAAAGTTTCTGGTCCAAGGCACGCTGTATCCCGATGTGATCGAAAGCGTGAGTTTCAAGGGTCCGTCTGCCACGATCAAGACGCATCATAATGTCGGCGGGTTGCCGGCGCGGATGAAGCTGAAGTTGATTGAGCCGCTGCGCGAACTCTTCAAGGATGAAGTGCGGGTGCTTGGGCATGAGCTGGGATTGCCGGATGAGATCGTCTGGCGGCAGCCTTTTCCTGGGCCAGGTTTGGCGATCCGGGTGCTGGGCGCGATCACCAAGGAGCGGCTGACCATCCTGCGCGCGGCTGAGGCCATCCTCGACCAGGAGATTCGCGCCGCCGGTCTCTATCGGGAAATTTGGCAATCGCTCGCCGTGCTCTTGCCGATCAGGACCGTGGGCGTCATGGGCGACCAACGGACCTACGAGCATGTCATTGCGCTTCGTGCTGTGACGAGCCTGGATGGGATGACGGCTGACTGGGCCAAGATTCCGAATGACGTGCTGGGCAAGATCTCGAACCGCATCATCAACGAAGTCAAAGGCGTGAACCGGGTGGTCTACGACATCAGCTCGAAGCCCCCGGCCACAATAGAATGGGAGTAAGGCAGTGACGAGTGATGCGTGATCAGTGACGAGTCGGAAAGAAGTCCGATCATTCACCCATCACGCATCACTCTTCACTGATCACTGACTATGGAAGTTAGATTGCAAAAAGTCATTGCGGGAGCGGGATTGGCTTCGCGGCGGAAGGCCGAGGAGTTGATTGCTGCCGGGCGTGTGACCGTCAACGGTAAGGTCGTGACGGAGCTCGGCACCAAGGTCGATCCGGCTCGCGACCACATCAAGGTGGACGGCAAACACCTGAGCTCCGCCCAGCCCTACGTTTATTTGTTGCTGAATAAGCCGAAGAACGTGATGTCGACGCTGAACGATCCGGGCGGCAGGCCGACAGTGAAGGACTACCTCCGCGGCATATCGGTCCGGGTATTTCCCGTCGGCCGGTTGGACTTCGACAGCGAAGGACTGATGCTCCTGACCAATCACGGAGACTTGGCCCAGACCCTGCTCCATCCCCGCTACCATGTGCCGAAGACCTATCTCATTAAGGTAAAGCAGGTCGTGACGGACGATCATATTCGACAGTTAGAGCAGGGCGTACAGCTGGAAGACGGCATGACCAGTCCGGCGGTCGTGAAGAAGGTGAAGAAGGCCAAGCTGAACTCTTGGCTGGAGATTACGATTCGTGAAGGGCGCCAGCATCAAGTGAAGCGGATGATGGAGGCGGTCGGTCACCCGGTCTTGAAACTGACGAGAATTAAGATGGGGCCTCTGTTGTTGGGTGATTTGGCGCCGGGAGATTTCCGGTACTTGACCGACCGTGAAGCGAATGCGCTCCGCGAATTGGCCGAGCACAAACTGGCGGCGGAAGAGGGGCCAGAAAAGAAAGTCGCACGGCCGAAGAAGAAGATCAGCCGGGCTGGATGGGCCCGTTCCAAGAAAGCGAAGGTCGTATGAAGGTCCGAACTCATCGGTGTGGAGAGCTGACGAAGGCTGCGGTCGGGCAGACCGTCGTCTTGAACGGCTGGGTCCAGCGGCGGCGCGACCATGGCATGGTCATGTTCATCGATCTGCGAGACCGAACCGGGCTGACGCAAGTGGTGTTCAACGCCGAGCGTAATGCATCGGTACATCAAGCCTCCCATGCCTTGCGCAGCGAATGTGTCGTGTCGGTGACCGGGCAGGTGATGGCCCGTCCCGATGAGTCCAAGAATCCGAATCTGCCGACCGGTGAGATCGAAATCTTCGTGGATGCCGTCGAGATCTTGAACGAGTCGAAGACGCCGCCGTTCGTCATCGAAGACGATGCCGAAATCACGGAGTCGATCCGGCTGAAGTACCGCTATCTGGACCTTCGTCGTCCGAAGATGCAGCGGATTCTGACCCTCAGGCATAACATCATGCAGGCAGTCCGGAGCT
>JAPLLI010000064.1 GCA_026387615.1 Nitrospirota bacterium | reverse complement strand
AATCCAAAATTCTCCGGTGGAGACATCCAGGCAGGCCAGTCCAATGATGGATTGTCCCTTGGCAGAGGGGCCCGTGGCATCGGAGAAAGACACGGCGGCAAGGAAATATGATTCGCCGGGAGAGAGGAATTCTGTATCGACTAAGGTGCCAGGCGTATAGAGCCGAACGACTTCGCGGCGCACGAGACCCTTCGCAAGTTTCGGGTCTTCCACCTGTTCGCAGAGTGCGACGGTCCGTCCGGCCTTGAGCAACTTCGCGATGTAGCCCTGGGCCGCATGGTAGGGGACGCCGCATAAGGGAATCGGGGTGGCACTGGATTTGTCGCGAGAGGTGAGGGCGATAGAGAGCAGTTTGGCGGCGCTCTGCGCATCCTCGTAAAACATTTCGTAAAAGTCGCCGACGCGGAATAAGAGAACCGCGTCGGGGTAGCCGCGCTTGATCTCGCGGTATTGCCGCATTAATGGCGAGGCGTCTGCGTCACTCATCGCGGGGCTCTCGTTGCGACTCGCCGGTGACGGTATGGGAAATCCGGCCGGTGACTTTTTCGAGCGAATGGCGTAATCGTTCGAGGTCCACGTCTGCGTCTTGGAGGGCTTTGGTTTTTCGGCGCAGTTCGATCCGGCCCCGCACCCACGGGGGAAAGAGCAGAATGCCGGAGACCAGCAGCCCCACCGCGAACCCGGCCAGGATGGGTTTATAGATCGGCGTCGAGGATTCAAGCAGACCGAAGAAGTATCGGAGGGTCACTTCTTGCTCCTGGTTTTGCAGGAAAAATGCCAGAGAGAGGAGCAGAAGAATCCCGACCAGAATCAGCCTAATCATGACTTCGTGATTCCCTTCTTGTTCGAAGCGCGAGGCGATGAGGCGCGATAGGCCCTGCGCGTGCGCGCGAGGACTTCGCCAGACGTCGGCCCCGTTCCCTGCAACTGAATCGTCCGGCTCCGTGTTGTCCGATGGCTCAGTGTAATCTCAATCCGGTCCTGCGGCAGCAGGGCCAGGCCCTTTTCGGCCCATTCGATCGCCGTCACGGTCTGGCCAGAGAAGTACTCCGTCACGCCGGTCGATTCAAGCTCGCGGAGCGAGCGGATGCGATACCAATCCATGTGGGCCAGCGGCAGGCGTCCTTGATATTCGTGAATGACCACGAATGTCGGGCTGGTCACGGCGGTTGGCGCTGCGCCAAGTCCCTCCGCGAGTCCGCGAACGAGCGAAGTCTTTCCGGCTCCGAGCGGTCCATAGAGGGCGATCGTTTCTCCGCCACGAAGCGTACGGCCGAGCGCTTGGCCCAGCCGGTCGGTCTGCCGTTGCGATGAGGAGACCAGTTCCCACGGCCGGCTCGGCCTGCCGCTGCGGCTGACCGCAGGCTTTGTGACCGTGATTGGCTTGATGACGTTAGGTCCTGTTGGTTTGCTGGAGCGCATAAGGAATTTGAGCGATCAGGTCACTGGCCAGCATTCCGGCCTGTCCGAGCTGTTGGGCGGCCAGGTCGCCGGCTGATCCATGGAAATAGGTCGCGGCGCAGGCAGCCTCCCATGCGGAGACTCCTTGCGCCAGCAAGCCGACGATCATGCCGGTCAAGACATCGCCGGTTCCGGCCGTGGCCATGCCGGGATTGCCGGTCGGGCAGATGGCGACCAGGCCATCGGGGCGGGCGATGACGGTTCGTGCGCCCTTTAAAACAAGGAACACGCCGCGTTCCCTGGCAAACCGTCTGGCCGTGCCGATGCGGTCTGCGTTGACGCTCTGCGTGGTGGCCTCCACTTCGAGCCGGGCCATCTCACCCGGGTGCGGGGTGAGGATGGGTGGCGTGGGACATTCGGTCAGCAGTGAGGCCCGGCCTGCTAAGGCATTGAGTGCATCGGCATCGAGGACGGAAGGCCGATCCAGGTGTTTCATCAGTGATTGGACGAGCTCAACGGTTTCGGGATGGGTTGAGAGGCCTGGGCCGATGGCGATCGCGGTGCGCGCCTGGATAAAGGCGAGGATGCGATCAAGGCCTGAGCGGGCCAACGTGCGGGCCTTTGTTTCCGGCAGCGGCAGCGTCATCGCCTCCAATAACTTGCCTTCCAGCACATCGTTGACGCTGCTGGGGGTGGCCACGGTCACCAGGCCCGCCCCGACTCTGAGGGCTGCCTGGGCCGCTAAAGCCGCTGCGCCTGTTTTCCCCACGGACCCTGCAATAATTCCCGCATGGCCAAAGGTGCCTTTATGGGCGGAGGGTCTGCGTGCCGGAAGCGTCTTGAACATGTCGTCGCTGGTCAGGAGCCATGTCTGGCTTTCGATCTCGTCCACATAGGCGGAGGGAATGCCGATGTCGACGACGCGGATGGCGCCAGCCTGGTCGATCCCTGCCCCGATATAGAGGCCGAGTTTTGGCAAGCCGAGCGTGACGGTCAGTGAGGCACGAATCGCGTGTCCGAGGATGGCGCCGCTGTCGGTATGGAGGCCGGAGGGAAGATCAATCGCGATGACCGGTTTCCCGGAACGATTGATGAGTTCAATGGCTTCACAGTAGGCGCCGGTCACGTCGGAGGACAGGCCTGTGCCCAGGATGGCATCGACCAGGATGGCACTGGCAGCGAGGATGGGCTGCGCTTGCTCGGCCGACCGGAATCGAACGATTCTTCCCTGGCCCGCAACCCGAACAAGCCGACGATACATAGTTGCGGCATCGCGACTCAGGTCGGTGATGGGCGTGAGGAGGAGCACATGCACTTTGGCTCGCTGTTGGTGCAGCAGGCGGGCCACCACCAATCCGTCTCCTCCGTTGTTTCCTTTTCCGCAGAGGATGGTAATGGTCTTGCCTCGCGCCGGTCCATATTGCGCTTCCAGCTGTTTGACAATGCCTCCGCCGGCCCGCTCCATCAAGACGGCGCCGGGGATCTGCGCATCGGTGATCGTGCGGCGGTCGAGCGCCTGCATCTCGGCTCCGGTCACAATTTTCATTGGTGGCCTTGTATGGGGAATCGAGAGGTCTGTGGCCTACGTCGCAATGTCATGGCAAGGGAGAGTCACGTTGTTCTTGGAGGAAACGGTTACCTCAGCAAGGCTTTCATTTCCCTGACGGCCTGGTCGAGGCCCACCAGAACCGCTCGGGCAATAATGCTGTGACCGATGTTGTATTCGACGATTTCAGGAATGTGCAGTAACCGCGAGATGTTGCGATAGTCCAATCCGTGCCCGGCGTTGACGCCCATGCCCAGCTTGTACGAGAGTTTTGCGGCCTGCGTAATGGCCTCCACTTCCGCATCGGCTTCTTTCGAGCGTTTGGCATTCGCGTAGCGGCCCGTATGGAGCTCGACGAAATCGGCGGAGACTCTGTGCGAGGCTTTAACCTGCGCTAAATCCGGCTCAATGAAGAGACTGACGGGAATGCCGCCATCGTGAAGCATGGCCACGATCTGCTGGATACGGTCTTTGTGGCCTGCCACGTCCAGGCCGCCTTCGGTCGTGAGTTCCTGCCGCTGCTCGGGGACGAGCGTGACCATGTCCGGTTTGATGCTCAGGGCAATCTGGGCCATGGTCTCAGTAGCGGCCATCTCCAGATCCAGTTTGGTGCGGATGAGTTCCCGCAGGAGGCGAAGGTCGCGGTCTTGAATATGACGCCGATCTTCCCTGAGGTGAACGACGATCCCGTCAGCGCCGGCCAGTTCTACCAGCACGGAGGCGGTCAGAGGATCCGGGTCGGTTCCCCCACGGGCCTGTCGCAACGTGGCCACATGGTCGATGTTTACCCCAAGTCGTGGCACGGATCCTCCGTTTTGGCTATGTGAAGCAAGGGAAAACTGAATTGCGTGATGCGCGCGAAAGGTGGTTCAGTTGTAGCAGAAATTAGCCGGGAGGGGCAAGGACTGGGAGGGGGGAGTGGCTGGGGGTGTGCCTCAGCCTGTCCGAAGGGTTGGACTGTCGAACCCCACAGAATCACGGCATAATTTGACTCGACGCGCCCCTCGCCATTAGAATGGGCTCCCTGACTTGGAGGCGGGCGGTTTCTGCATGCCTCCTCGCGCAGGGGATTACAGCAAGGGACATGATGGGATTAGGCGACGGATTTTATCGCATTAAACGGCTCCCTCCTTATGTCTTCGCCCAGGTGCAGAGCCTCAAGCTTGAGGCTCGTCAACAGGGCGAAGACATTATCGATTTCGGCATGGGCAATCCTGACCAACCGACGCCAAGCCATATCGTCGAGAAGATGATCGAGGCGGCGCGGAAGGGAAAGAATCACCGCTATTCGGCCTCGCGCGGCATTACCAAGCTGCGGCATGCGATCACGGGCTGGTATAAGCGAAATTACGACGTCGATCTGGATCCTGAGACCGAGACAATCGTCACGATCGGCTCCAAGGAAGGGTTGGCGCATCTGGCCTTGGCCTTGATCGGGCCCGGCGATGTCGTCTTGACCCCGACCCCGACCTATCCCATCCACATGTATAGTTTCATCATTGCGGGGGGGGAGGTCCGCGGGATTGAGTTGCGCCCGGACAGCGATTTCTTCGAAGAGCTCCAGAAGGTCTATCGCCAAACGTTTCCACGACCGAAGATTCTGGTCATCAATTTTCCGCATAATCCCACCACCGCTGTGGTGGACCTGGAATTTTTTAAGAAAATCGTCGCCTTTGCCAAAGAGCACGATGTGATCGTCATTCATGACCTGGCCTATGCGGACCTGGTGTTCGACGGCTATAAGGCCCCGAGCTTCCTGCAGGCTCCCGGCGCCAAGGATGTCGGGGTCGAGTTCTACACGCTGTCCAAGGCCTACAATATGCCGGGCTGGCGCGTGGGTTTTTGCTGCGGTAACCGCGAAGTGGTTGGCGCCCTGGCGAAGATCAAGAGTTACCTCGACTACGGCATTTTTCAGCCCTTACAGATTGCCAGCGTCATTGCCCTTAATGGGCCGCAAGAATGCGTCAAGGAGACGGTGCTGCGCTATCAGAAGCGCCGCGATGTGTTGGTGAGCGGACTGAACCGTATCGGCTGGCAGGTGACGAAGCCCGTGGCGACCATGTTCGTCTGGGCCAGAATTCCCTTGCCCTATCGGGCGATGGGCTCGTTGGAGTTTTCCAAGCTCCTGCTTCGCGAGGCCAAAGTTGCGGTCTCTCCCGGGATCGGGTTCGGTGAAGGCGGGGACGAATATGTGCGCTTCGGTCTCGTCGAAAACGAACATCGCACGAGGCAAGCCGTGCGCGGCATTCGCAAGGCCTTGAAGCTTGGGGGATCGGAAGAATGATCTCGCGCGTGGGCGTCGGTATCATCGGGCTCGGCACGGTCGGAACAGGGGTCGCAAAGATTCTATTGGAGCAGGCTGCCTTGATCAGCCGTCGTGTCGGAGTGCCGATCGAGATCGTCAGGATTGCAGACTTGGATGTGATCAAGGACCGGGGCCTGGCCTTGCCGCCCGGCGTCCTGACGACTGATGCGAAACAGATTCTCAACGATCCGTCGATCGATATCGTCGTGGAGCTGGTCGGGGGCTGCGATTTCGCCAAGCGTATCATTCTGGACGCGATTGCGGCAGGCAAACAGGTCGTCACCGCCAATAAGGCCCTGCTCGCGTTGCACGGCGAAGAAATTTTTGCGGCGGCCTCCCGCAAGGGCATCGACATCGGTTTCGAGGCGAGCGTGGGAGGGGGGATTCCCGTCATTCAGGCGTTGCGGGAAGGGTTGGCAGCCAACACCATCGAGTCCATTTACGGGATCATTAACGGGACGGCCAACTACATCCTTTCGCGCATGACCCATGAGGGGCAGAGTTTTGACTCGGTGCTCGGCGATGCGAAGCAGGCCGGCTATGCCGAAGCGGATCCGACTTTTGACGTGGCAGGCATCGATTCGGCACACAAGCTGGCGATCCTCGTGGCGCTGGCCTATGGCACGCCGGTCAATTTCAAAGATGTGTACACCGAGGGCATCACCCACATTACGCCGCTGGATATCGCATACGCCAAAGAGTTCGGTTGCACGATCAAGCTGTTGGGCATTGCCAAGCTGGTGGGCAACGAAGTCGAAGCCCGCGTGCATCCCACGATGCTGCCCTCTTCGTCTCCGCTCGCTCAGGTCGAAGGGGTTTACAACGCCATTCAATTCGTGGGCGATGCCGTGGGCGATGTGGTGCTCTATGGCCGGGGCGCCGGATCCCTACCGACCGGCAGTGCGGTGGTCAGCGATCTCATTGCCATTTCGCGCAATTTGATGAAGGGCGCGGTGGGGCGAGTGCCACCCGCCTCCTTCCAGCAGGACCAGCGTCGGCCGCTTCGGATGAGGCCGATGGAAGAGATCAGCTCGTTGTATTACTTGCGCTTTATGGTATTGGACCGCCCTGGTGTCTTGTCGCAGATCGCAGGGGAGTTGGGCCGATGCGGCATCAGTATTTCGTCCGTTCTCCAGCAGGGACGGCGCGAGGGGCAGACGGTTCCGGTCGTGATCAAGACCCATATGGCGATGGAGCGCGATGTGCAAACGGCCTTGCGCGCGATCAACCAGATGGCCTTTATTTCAGAGCCGACGACGTTGATTCGCGTCGAGGGCAAGGACGAGTGATGCGATGACCCGTTGGCGTGGCCTGATCGAAGAATATCGGAAGTTTCTGCCGGTGACCGAACGGACTCCCGTGGTGACGCTGGGAGAGGGGAATACCCCGCTCATCAGGGCGACGAGGCTGGCCCAGCAGATCGCGCCCGGCATCGATCTCTATCTCAAATTCGAAGGCATGAACCCCACGGGATCGTTCAAGGATCGTGGCATGACGATGGCCATTTCAAAGGCCGTGGAATCCGGTGCCAAGGCGGTGATTTGCGCCTCCACGGGGAATACGTCCGCCTCTGCCGCAGCCTATGGGGCGCGGGCCGGGCTGGCGGTTTATGTCTTGATCCCTGCCGGGAAGATTGCGATGGGCAAGCTGTCCCAGGCCATGATGCATCAAGCCACGGTCATCCAGATTGAAGGAAATTTCGACCAGGCCCTGACCATCGTGAAAGAACTGTCGGTGAGCCACCATATCGAGCTGGTCAACTCGCTCAATCCCTATCGGATCGAGGGGCAGAAGACTGCTGCGATGGAGGTCTGTGATCAGCTTGGCGATGCCCCGACGATTCATGTGCTGCCGGTCGGGAATGCCGGCAACATTACCGCCTATTGGAAGGGGTATCAGGAATACCATGCGGCCAATCTCTCCACGAAACTCCCGCGCATGATCGGGTTTCAGGCCTCCGGGGCGGCGCCCATCGTGCTGGGCCATATCGTGGAGAATCCGCAGACCGTGGCCACCGCGATCAGGATCGGCAATCCGGCCAGCTGGCAAGCGGCGTTGAATGCCGTGAAGGAATCGTCCGGGGCGATCGATTCGGTCACGGACGAGGAAATTCTGCAGGCCTATCGGACGGTGGCCGCGACGGAAGGCGTCTTCTGTGAGCCGGCGTCCGCCGCGTCGGTGGCCGGGGTGATGAAGTTGAGCAAGCAGGGCGGGCTGCGCGAAGGCGAGACGGTGGTCTGCACCTTGACAGGCCATGGGTTGAAAGATGCCGATACGGCGATTAGTGTATCGGTTCAACCGAAAACCGTTAGAGCGACGCGGGAGGATGTCGCTCGTCTTTTAAGGGTGTAGATACAATGAGCGCAGGGCTTCGATGAAATATGTGATTCTCCATGCCGACGGGATGGCTGACCAGCCCCGGCAGGAATTGGGCGGGCGGACTCCTCTTCAAGCAGCCGCGACTCCGAACCTTGATCGCCTCGCGCAAGGGGGTGAGTTGGGGCTCCTGGGCGCGGTGACCGATGGTGTGCGCCGTGGGAGCGGTTTGACGGGGACGGCCATTCTTGGGTACGACCCCAAAAAATATTACCAGGGTCCCGGTCCGTTTGAAGCCGCCAGCCTGGGCGTCGCGGTCGGCGAGCATGATGTGGTGTATCGTTGCACGATGGTCACTTTGCGGGCCGATGCGCAGTCCGGGGCGAAGGGTGGATTGAACGAAATCAAAAAGCTGGGGCTGCATATGGCGATGGACGATGCGACCGCCGGGTTGATCTCGACGGAAGAGGCGCGTGAATTGATCGAGGCGATCAATGAGCAGCTCGGGTCGGAGATGATTCAGTTCTATCCCGGGTTAGGCCACCGTCATCTTATGGTGTGGGTCAACGGGAAGTCGCGCGCGGTCTGTCAGGATCCGCAATCGCTCGTCGGTCGACCGATTGCCGAGGCCCTGCCGGCTGGAGAGGGCGCCGACATTCTGTGGCAACTGATGGATGCCTCGTTTCAGATCCTGCGCGATCATCCGCTGAACGAGGAACGGAGCAAGGCGGGGCAGAAACCTGCCAATTGTCTCTGGCTCTGGGGTCAAGGCCGGGCCGTGTTTTGGCCCAGCCTGTCTGAGCGATTTAAGACGGCCGGCGTGGTGGTCTCGCAGAGCGATGTCCATCGCGGGCTGGGCAGCATGGCCGGGCTTGCAGTCGTTGAGGGGGCGCGCTTGGCCGAGGGGGGTCTTCGCGCTCAAGCGGCGGTTGCGCTGGAAGAATTGAAGAAGAATGATTTTGCCTATGTGCATGTGGAGTTGCCGGATGAGGTGGTCTACGGGTCGGATGTCGTGGCCAAGGTGAAGGCGATCGAAGCGGTCGATCGCGAGCTGGTCGGGCCCTTGCTCGAAGGGGTAACCAAGCTGGGGTCCCATCGTATTGCGGCCTTCTGCGATGCGGGTAACGTGCAGCAGGGACAGGGGGCGGAGAGCCCCGGGTTCTTCGCTTATCGTGACAGTGCGGTGGCCGCCCCTGCCGGGACCGGACAGAGATTTACCGAGGCCGAGGCGCAGGCCTCGACGGTGCCTCCTCGTGATGCAACGAAGTTCGTCGTGCGATTGTTCGCAAAAGGATCCTGACGGACGTGGCGTTGATTGTTCAGAAATACGGGGGGACATCCGTCGGCACGATCGAGCGGATTCGCTGCGTGGCCGAACGAGTCGAGAAGGCTCATAAAGAGGGCCATCGCGTCGTCGTCGTCCTGTCCGCGATGAGCGGAGAAACGGATCGGCTGCTCCGGTTGGCGCACGAAGTGACCGCGCTTCCGGACGACCGCGAGCTCGATATGCTCCTGTCCACCGGAGAGCGGGTGACCATCGCGTTGTTGGCGATGGCCTTGCGGGCCCGGGGGCTCGATGCCCGCTCCTTTACGGGCCGCCAGGTCGGGATCATGACCGACAGCGCCCATACGAAAGCGCGGATCACCAAGGTGGTGGCCGATCGCATTCGCGAGGCCCTGCACAAAGGGGTCATCCCGGTGGTCGCCGGGTTTCAAGGGATCAACGAACAGTCGGATGTCACGACGCTGGGGCGCGGAGGCTCCGATCTCACCGCGGTCGCGCTGGCGGCGGCGCTGAAGGCTGACCGGTGCATCATCTTTACCGATGTCGATGGCGTCTACACCTCGGACCCCAACATTGTGCCGACGGCTCGTCGCATCGACAAGATTTCCTATGAGGAAATGCTGGAGATGGCCAGTCTGGGAGCGAAAGTGTTGCAGAGCCGGTCGGTCGAATTTGCGGCGAAGTTCAATGTGCCGGTGGAAGTGAACTCCAGCTTCAAAGAAGGAAATGGGACGCTCGTGACGCGTGAAGATGAGGATATGGAAGCGGTCGCGGTGTCGGGAGTGACCGGTGATCGGAATCAGGCCAAAATCACGATCGTGGGCGTGCCGGACAAGCCGGGCATTGCATCTAAAGTTTTCGGGCTGGTGGCCAAGGCCCACATCAACGTCGATATGATCATCCAGAATATGAGCCAGTCCGGCCTGACGGATATTTCCTTCACGATTCCACGGGTGGATATCACGAAAGCCCTGCCGATCATCCAGGATGTGGCGAAGGGGATCGAGGCGAAATCGGTGGCCGTGACCGAGGCCATCGCCAAGGTCTCGCTGGTCGGCGTCGGGATGCGTTCCCATTCGGGAGTCGCGGCCAAGATGTTCGACGTCTTGTCGCGGGAAGGCGTGAACATCCTCATGATCAGCACGTCGGAGATCAAGATCTCCTGCGTCATCGATGAAAAATATGTTGAGCTCGCCATGCGTTCGCTCCACACCGCGTTCGGCCTGGATCAGTCGCCGGCAGAGAGCCGCCCCGCGAAGTCATAAGTTTTCGAAACGTGAATGTCGGCAGGATGGCCTGTCGCTGGTACCTTTTACGATGGCTCGAAAAACACCACAATCAGGATCCTCTCACGGCCAGCCGGTTTCGTCGCCCGCTCCTGCTATCCCGCAAGCGGCATTGGAAATCTACGACACCACCTTGCGCGACGGGGCTCAGGCTGAGGATGTCAGTTTCTCGGTGGAAGACAAGGTGCGGGTCGCGCAGCAGCTGGACGGGCTGGGCGTGCAGTTTATCGAAGGCGGATGGCCCGGCGCGAATCCCAAAGACATCGAGTTTTTCCGGATGATCAAGAGGGTGCCGTTGCAGACGGCGACGGTCGTGGCCTTCGGGTCGACGAGAAAAGCCAGCAATGCGGTACAGGACGACCCGAATATCAAGTCGTTGCTGGACGCAGAGACCCAGGTGATCACGCTCTTCGGGAAAAGCTGGTCGCTGCACGTCACGGACGCGCTGAACATTTCCCTGGCGAAGAATCTGGAGCTCATCGGCGATTCCGTGGCCTATCTCCGCTCAAAAGGCCGGAGACTGTTCTACGATGCGGAGCATTTTTTCGACGGATACAAGACCAATCCCGACTATGCATTGGAAACCATCCGCCAGGCGGTGGCAGCCGGCGCCGAACGGGTGATTCTCTGCGACACCAATGGCGGGACGATGCCGTGGGAAATTAAAGAGATCTGCCAGGTTGTTCGGCGGGAATGTGCCGTGCCCCTGGGGATTCATGCCCACAACGATTGTGAAATGGCTGTCGCGAATTCGCTGATGGCGATCGAAACCGGCATCGTCCAAGTACAGGGGACGATTAATGGGATCGGCGAGCGGTGCGGCAATGCGAATCTCTGCTCGATCCTTCCCAACCTTGAACTGAAGATGAAGCGGCCGGTGCTGGGGGACCGGTTGAGCCATCTCAAGCAGGTGTCCGGATTCGTGACTGAGATCGCGAACCTCATGCCCAATACGCACCAGCCCTATGTGGGAGATTCAGCCTTCGCCCATAAGGGAGGGATTCATATCCATGCCGTGTTGAAGAATCCCGCGACTTATGAACATGTGATTCCCAAGTTGGTCGGGAACCGTCAGCGGATGTTGGTGTCGGATGCGGCGGGGCGGAGCGGGCTGCTGGAAAAGGTCGAGGCCTACGGGATCAAACTGGACAAGGGTCACGCCAAGCTGCAGGAATTGATGGACGTGTTGAAGGAGCGTGAGAGCGAGGGCTATCAGTTTGAGGCGGCGGAAGGCTCTTTCGAGTTGCTCATGCGGAAAGCGATGGGGACTCACAAGCCATCCTTCCAGCTTCTGGGCTTTCGGGTGATCGTCGAGAAAAAACAGGATCAAGGGGCCATGCTGTCGGAGGCCACGGTCATGGTGAAGGTCGGCGAGGTGGTGGAACATGCGGCGGCGTCAGGGGCCGGTCCGGTCAATGCGTTGGACCATGCCTTGCGGAAAGCGCTGGAAAAGTTCTATCCCCAGCTTAAAGAAGTGAAATTGCTGGATTATAAAGTAAGGGTGCTGTCGGCCAATCGCGGAACTGAGTCCAAGGTCCGGGTGTTGATTGAATCGGGCGACCATACGGATAAATGGGGCACGGTCGGCGTCTCTGAAAACATCATGGAAGCGAGCTGGCAGGCCCTGGCGGACAGCATCGAATACAAATTACTTGCCAAAGACTAACGAGTGCGGGCAAATCTTGCATGTTTGTCCTTGACAGCCTACCTAACCTCACGTAACTTATGGCGAAACTGCCGATCTGGCGGGTCGGACTGAGCGCCGGCCGTTCGAGGAGCTTGTAGAGGCATCGGAGGGGGAAGCATGAGGAAGGCGGACATCGCGAACGAGATCTACAAGCAGGTCGGTATTTCGAAGAATGAAGCCGCAGATATCGTCGAGCTCGTGTTGAATATGCTGAAAGAAGTGCTGCATAAGGGGGCGTTCACTCACCTTAACTCATCCCACCACGAGGACCGGTCATGGGGAACGAGCCCAGGCTGGGCAGCAAGGTTTTTTATAAGATCGGCGAAGTCAGCCAGATCGCCAAGTTGCCAGCCTATGTGCTGCGATTCTGGGAATCAGAGTTCCCGTTTCTCAAGCCTAAGAAAAGTCGTGGGAATCAGCGGCTTTACGTCAGGCGTGAAATTGAAACGGTGCTGGAAATTAAGCGGATGCTGTATGAAGAGGGCCATACCCTCGCGGGCGTGAAGCGCTATTGGGCCAGGCGAGGCAGAGTGGCCAGCCAGCAGATGCGCCCGAAAGAACTCGCGCAGAAACTGCGAGGGAATCTCCAGGCGATTCTCAAGATTTTGGAGTCGCATTCAGCCTGACGATGGTCCCAAACTGTCCCTTGCAAGCTGGTTGCATTCCAGGCCCCTTCAAGGAGACAATGGGCGGGACGGTGTGAAATTGAATAGAGCGTGTCGGGGCGTGGCGCAGCCCGGTAGCGTACTCGCTTGGGGTGCGAGTGGTCGGCCGTTCAAATCGGCTCGCCCCGACCAAAATATAGAGTGCTGAGGACTGAGACGAACAGGATAGCCGGGGATTCGGTTCTCAGCACTCAGCACTGAACCAGAGAGCTGCCGCCGGCAGCTTTTTTGTTTTTAAGGGATCTATGCGCATTTTGGTTACCAACGATGACGGGATTCTCTCGCCTGGATTGACGGCGCTGGCCAAGGCCCTGTCCAAGGTGGGCGAGGTCTGGGTGGTGGCCCCGGATCGCGAGAGGACCGCCGCGGCCCATGCAGTGACGCTCCATAAACCACTCCGGGTACAAGAGTTGGGGAAGCGGGTCTATGCCGTGAGTGGCACGCCGGTCGATTGTGTCAATTTGGCCGTACTGAAACTGCTGCCGGGACCGCCAGATCTCCTCGTGTCAGGAATCAACAGGGGTGTAAATCTGGGGGACGACGTCTTATATTCCGGAACGGTCTCGGGCGCGATGGAAGGGACGATCCTGGGTATTCCCTCCATGGCTGTCTCGCAGGAGGGGCAGGAACGGTTTCATTTCGACGCGGGAGCCCGCTATGCCGTTCGCATCGCCCGATTGATTCTCAAAGATGGGTTGCCGGACGAAACATTGGTCAATCTGAATATTCCCGATCGTCCCTTTGGCTCCATCACGGGAGTTCGCGTGACCTGTCTCAGCCGCAGACGGTTCGACAATCCGATCATCGAGAAGGTCGATCCGCGAGGCAGGACCTACTATTGGATTGCCGGGACCCGTATCTCCTGGAGCCGAAGCAAGGATGCCGACCATGAGGCGCTGGAGCAGGGGGCGGTCTCGCTCACGCCCATTCATCTCGATACGACGAATCATGGGGCGTTGGATCGATTCCGGAAATGGGAGACGGTGCCTCGTCCAGCGGCTCGGCGGGCGGCTGTGACGTCAAAGCCGAAGGGCAAGAAGAGGAGCTAGGTGCCGTGGGGAATCTGATCGAAGCCATCATTACAGAGCTCAGCCGGTTTATCGTGTCGATGATCTCGACGTTCGGCTATGCCGGCATTCTCCTGACCATGGCTATTGAAAGCGCCTGCATTCCTTTGCCCAGCGAGATCATCATGCCCTTTGCCGGGTACCTCGTGGCCTCAGGGCAATTCACGATGCTGGGCGTGACCCTGGCCGGTGCAATCGGAAACGTCGTGGGGTCGGTGGCGGCCTACTATGCCGGTGTGTGGGGCGGTCGGCCCTTCGTCGAGCGCTATGGGCCCTATGTGTTGGTCTCGCGAGCAGACATCGAGACGGCGGACCGCTGGTTCGCCAAGTATGGCGAGGCCGCGGTATTTTTCGGCCGGATGCTCCCGGTCGTCCGGACCTTCATCTCGCTCCCGGCTGGCATCGCCGGCATGAACATTCACCGGTTTATCCTCTTCACATTTTTCGGCGCGCTGCCCTGGTGCTACCTCCTGGCCTATATCGGCGTGAAGATGGGAGAAGAATGGGAGCACCTGAGAGACTATTTTCATCAGTTCGATGTCGTGATCGGCTTGAGCCTCGCGCTCATGGTGGGCTATTTTCTCTGGTCCCATTGGCCGAAGCGCCGCGTCAGCCCGGAGTTATAACCAGCCATGCTGTCGATCTACAACACGCTTACGGGGAAGAAGGAGCCGTTCCACTCGCTCCAGCCGAAGACCGTCAGGATGTATGTCTGCGGCGTGACGGTCTACGACTATTGCCATATCGGCCATGCGCGCAGCGCGCTCGTCTTCGATGTGATCCGGCGCTATCTGGAGTTCAGCGATTACCAGGTTGAATTCGTCAAGAACTTCACCGATGTGGACGACAAGATCATCAAACGGGCGAACGAGCGGGGCGTCTCCTGCGAGACCATCACGGCTGAGTTCATCGAGGCCTACTATCAGGACATGGGGAAGCTCGGGGTTAGACGGGCGACGAATGAGCCAAAGGCCACCGAGCATATGGCCGAGATCATTGAGCTGGTCAGCTCGCTGATCCAAAAGGGCCTGGCCTATCCCGTGGATGGCGATGTCTACTTCCAAGTCGAGAAGTATCGGGACTATGGCCGCCTCTCGAAGCGGAAACTCGAGGATTTGCAGGCCGGCGCGCGGGTGGATGTGGATGAGCGGAAACGCCATCCGATGGATTTCGCGCTCTGGAAGGGCAGTAAGCCTGGAGAGCCCTCCTGGGAGAGTCCCTGGGGGCCAGGGCGTCCTGGCTGGCATATCGAATGTTCCGCCATGGCGATGCGGCATTTGGGCGAGACCTTCGATATTCATGGCGGGGGGATGGATCTCATTTTCCCTCATCACGAAAACGAAATCGCCCAGTCTTGCGGCGCCACCGGGAAAGAATTTGCGCGATATTGGATCCACAACGGGTTTGTGCAGATCAACCAGGAGAAGATGTCCAAGTCCCTGGGGAACTTCTTCACGATCCGCGAGATCTTCGAAAAATCCAAATGGCCTGAGGATGAAACCGGCGAGATGTTGCGGTATTTTCTCCTCGGGACCCATTACCGGAGTCCATTGGACTTTTCAGACAAGAGCATAGAGGAAGCGAAGACGGCGTTGAATGGGTTCTATGATCTCCTGGTAAAACGACTGGCTGAGCCAGAGGAAAGAACCACGGCTGACAAGGGGCTGATGGAAGCGATTGAGCGATGCAGAGCGGCATTCCGCGAGGCGATGGACGATGACCTCAACACATCAGTGGCCATCGCGGAATTGCAGCGATTGAAAAGCGACGTGAATAAATTGCTGAGCCTGGGCCTCTCGACGGAGGCGCGGAAGATTGCCCGGTCGGAATTCCGATCGCTCGGCGCGAGCCTGGGATTGCTGCAGTTGGATGCGTGGCAGTTCGTCGATAAGCCACGGTCCGGAGGTGTCGCCGTGGGCCTTACGGATAGTGAGGGTCGTGGCATGGTAAGTGAGCTCTCGGATGAGCAGATTGAACAACAGATTGCGGAGCGTCTCGATGCAAAAAAGAAGAAGAATTTTGCGCAGGCCGATGAGATCAGAAAATCTCTCGCCTCCCGCGGCATCGTTATCGAGGACAAGCCCGACGGCACCAGCCGCTGGAAGCGATAGTCCTCAGGACCTGATTTACGGGCTGCATGCCGTGCGCGAAGCGTTGCGTGCCGGCACACGTCCATTGCAGCGGCTGCTCCTGCTGCGCACCGATCGGCAATTTCACGATCTCGTGCAACTGGCGAAGGTCAAGCGGGTGCCTGTTCACATCGAACCCCCTCCCGCCTTTGCGCGATTGGTGCCGACTGGAAACCACCAGGGCGTGATTGCATTCATTGCGGCGAAATCGTTTAGCACGACAGAGCAGATTCTCGGCCTGGCCAAGTCGCGAGGGGAGAAGCCTCTTCTGGTACTCCTTGACGGGGTCGAAGATCCGCACAATTTAGGCGCGGTCCTGCGGACGGCCGAAGCGGCTGGTGTCCATGGGGTCTTCATTCCGGAACGTCGCGCAGTCGGCCTGACGCCGGTGGTGGCGAAGGTCTCGGCCGGGGCGATTGATCACATCCACGTCGGGTGCGTGGCGAATCTGGTTCGTCTGATTCAGGATCTCAAAGAGAAGGGCCTCTGGGTCTATGGGGTCGATCCACAGGCGGAGCAGCTCCACACCGATATCGACATGACCGGGCCGATTGCGCTGGTGCTGGGCGGAGAAGGAGAAGGCATCCGTCCTGGAGTGCTGGGGGAATGCGATGGCCGGATCAGAATCCCGATGCTGGGGAAGGTGCAGTCGTTGAATGTTTCGGCTGCCGCAGCCGTCACATTGTTTGAAGCGGTCCGCCAGCGCCGCCGAATCGCGGCGCCAGCGGCGAAACCTAGCGAATCTTGATCGTTCCGTCCTGGATCGCGGTTTTGATCAGTTGAGCGGTGTTGGACACGCGCATCTTTTTCATCATGTTGGCCCGGTGCGCCTCGACGGTCTTCACGCTGATCTTGAGCCGCTGACCGACTTCTTTATTTTTGAATCCGGCCCAAATCAGTTCAAGGATCTCCTGCTCCCGGCTCGTCAGCGACTCAGGCCGCTTCTTGCGAGGGGGCGGGGTGACGTTGGCCCAGGAGGTTTTTGTTTTTGCTTTTGTCGGCCGTGCGGTTGGTGCCATAGTAGTGTGCTCCTTTGAAGATGAATTATTATGAGTTCAGTTACGTTGTCTAGGAAATATGTAAGCAGAAAACTATTTCTGCCGACGAAGTGAATTCTACTAGTAGTCTCACTATAAGTAAATTGTGGGATAATGGCCCTAGTATAGATACGTAGTTGAGTGGATTATGCATGAAGGGTTTCTCTTTCTCTCAGTCGGGGTAATCGGCGCGCTGATTGGCAGCTTTCTCAATGTCTGCATCTTCAGGCTGCCGCGAGGCGAATCGATCGCCTGGCCCGGCTCCCATTGCCCTGCCTGTGCTCATCCGATTGCGTCCTACGACAATATCCCGTTGGTCAGCTACCTGTGGCTGGGTGGACGATGCCGGTCGTGCCGTGCGTTAATTTCGCTACGCTATCCCCTCGTTGAAGCCACTAATGCGCTGGGCTATCTTGCAATCTTCTGGTCTTTTGGTCCCGGTTGGACGTCTGTTCTCTACGCCCTGTTGTTTTCCGCCCTGGTCGTCGTGACGGGAACAGACCTCACCCATAAAATCATTCCGAATGTGATTACCCTCCCAGGATTGGCCATCGGTCTTCTTGGCGCGGCCACGGTCCTGCCGGTTGGGTTCATCAATGCGTTGCTTGGCGTGGCCATGGGAGGCGGGATTCTTTGGCTCCTGGCCTGGCTGAGTCCCTATCTCTTCGGCAAGGAGGGGATGGGGGGTGGCGATATTAAGCTCGTAGCGATGGTCGGATCGTTTCTTGGGTGGAAGCCTGCCTTGCTGACGATCATGATCGGTTCGCTTGCCGGGTCCGTGATCGGGATCAGCTTGATCGCCCTGCGCTTTATGAAGCGGGATGACTATATTCCCTTTGGCCCCTTTCTGGTATTGGGCGCGCTCCTCTCCATGTTTTTCACCCAGTCTCTTCTTGATTGGTATCAAGGTCTCCTCGGGTTTGGCTCCTAACAGCTTTCCTGTATCTCTTCTGGCGAGCCCCTGTATCTAAATCGTGAGTGCTTCGCCCCAATCCCTTGGGCTGCGCTAGGTCTGCTCCCTTCCTGTCTCCTCATTGCTACGTAAAACCCTGCGAATTTGCGAAGTATTCAGGTGCCATTTTCACGGAAAGATTCTGTCGTGTGGCCTGGATCAGCGTAGGCATAGGTTTTGGAGGCCAGTTGCTTCGCCTATGGAAGATTGTCCTGGAGAGGCCAATGCTGAGCACACCACAGGGAAATGAACAGGGTTGGAGCCTGATAGAGCTCCTCACCGTGCTGACGATCACGGGCATCATGAGTGCATTGGCCTGGCCGAGTTATCAAGCGTGGACTGTAAGGGGCCAAGCGCGGAGTGCCATAGTCGAAATGGCTTCGGAGCTCCGGTTCGCGAGGCAACTGGCGATGGCCAGGCGGGAGCGCCTTCGAATCATATTCGACCGGGAGAGCCGCACCATCACACTTAGGCGTGCTGATGCCGAAGGCCTCCTGCAGGTCTATTACTATGGGGATAAGGGGGTGGTCGTGGAGGAGCCAAGCGCCGGTCCTGAACTGCTGTTTTATCCCAGCGGTCGTTCGGCGACTCCAACGACTATTCGCCTGCGAGATAGTCAGGGGCGGGAAACCACATTCACTGTGAGCATCACCGGAAGGGTGTCCGTTTCATGATGTTTGAACGATTTGTTCATGCGGAGGGAGGGGCCAGCTTTGCCGAAGTGCTGGTCGCTATGGCGCTGACCCTGGTCGGGCTGGCCGGAGCGATGGGGGCATTCCAGGCGGCAGAACAGAGTCTTCGCGCCGGGGTTCTGGCGACGCGGGCTCTGGCGATGGCTGAGTCGAGGCTTGAGGCCAAGCGAGCGGCGCGATGGGATCGGCTCTTGCTGGATGATTTGAATCACGATGGTGTCACGGACCTGGTCATGCATGACGATGGTGCAGATGGCGATGTGCTGGCCGGCGACGGAATGTACTCAGGGAGTTGGGACCAGGATGGCGTTCATCTGATCTGGACCGTGACGCCGAGCCGGGCCGATTCTCTCTCAGCTTCAGGGTCTGTGGCCCTTGAGGCTCGTGCAGTCTATGAAGTCAGCGAAGGCCAGCGTGAAGTGCGAGTCGGCACCCTGCGGGCGAATCCCTTGTATGTGGGGAGCCAATAACATGTCGGCACTCGTCACGGAGAGGGTCTGGAGAGGGCTAGTGCCAAGAAGCCAGCGCCAAAGAATGTGGATGGAGGCAGGAACCAGTCTGAACGAACTTTTGTTTGCCATGGCAGCAGGGCTCATCATCCTGGGCGCCACGCTTCAGAGCCTGTCCTATTTTCAGCAACAGTTTATGAGGCAACAACGTGAGGTCGCGCAGCAGCAGGATCTTCGTCTTGGGTTGGACGTGCTGGCGCAGGAGTTGAGGCTCGCAGAACCCGGCTCTCTCATCACGGCGGCGCAGGACCAGGTGGAGTTTTCGGCGAACCTGCAGGGCCTCTCCACCATAGTTACGGCGGCGGGGGGAGTCGGACAAACCGTTCTTTCGGTCGAAGACGGGCGAGGGTGGGATAAGGGGAAGTCCGTGATCGTTTGTTGGACGGATCATTGCGAGACGGTGACGCTGGCTCGTGACGGGCAACGGCATCGGCTCACGGTGACGCAGCCGCTGACCAGGAACATTCCGTCCGGGGCGTTCATCTCCCTTCGGAATCGTATCCGCTATTACAGCCGCCGCGACGACCAGGGCCTTTTGAGGTTCATGCGGCAGGTGGACGGCGGCGCAAGCGTCCTGGTGGGAGACATCAGGGAGGCGCGCTTCTCCTATTGGGATGAGCAGGGGCAGGTTGCAATAGAGCCGGCGCTCGTGAGGCTGGTGGTCGTCGAGGTGAAGCTGTCCGATCGAGGGATTCGCGCGGTTCGAGATATGAGCCTCAGGACATAAGGCATCTTCACTCTCCTGTTAAAAATGGGAGCGAGGAATGGGCAGAGGAGAACGGCAAGTGTCAGGCCCCCTAGGTCTGTGCCACAAGGGACACGTGCTTCCCACGGCACTGATGCTGATCTTGTTGCTGGGAATCGCCAGCATGACCTCTCTGCATTTGGCCGCTCAGGATGGCCCCGGTGTCAGTGCCATGAAAGAAGACAGGGTTGCGCAGCAGTTGGCTGACGCGGGAGCGGATCTCGTGATGAGTTGGTTTCATGATCCGAGTACGATGCCGCCGTCAGTGGCTGGCTTGCTCGCGAAGCGCCAGGGAGATCTCGCTAGCGGGCCCTCATTTTTTGATGGAGCCGGCCGTTCGCAGTTTGTCGGGACGGCTGATCGCCCCGACATCTTCCTTGATGCGGCGAACCAAGCGGACAATCAGGCACTCAATGTTTCTCCCGGCGGCTTCTCCAATGTTCTGAGAGGGCTTGGTCGCCTGCTGCGGCTGAAAGTGTATGGCCCCCTGCAGCCAGGCCTGTTGAGCACGGTTGAGGTCACGGCCACGACGGTTAATCGCCCGCCGGTCGCACGAACCGTTCAGCTGCAGTTTGGGGCCGTGACGATTCCCGCAGTCCGCGCGGCGGTGCAAGTTGGACAGGCGCTTGGAACGGTGTTGCCAGGTGGTGAATCTCCCGTGCTGGTGCATTGGGGGGATCAATTGGTGGTGAGGGATCTTGCCGTGAAGCGAGTGGAGGACCTTGCGCACAAGAATAGTACAGCCCCGATTACCGGCCAGGCCTATGACCCAATGATCGAAGCGCAGGATCGATGGGCCGACTATTGGGTCGGCGGTTCTGTCTTCGTCTCATCTCCACCGCCCAGCCAGGGAGCGAGCCTTTCGCTTCCCGCGAACGTTTATGCGCATCAAGACCCGACGCCCGGTGTCCGGCTCGACCGATGGGACTATGAGCCGTTGAAGAAGGTCGCGCTGCAATTCGGCAGTTACTATCGGCTGGATCGTTCCGGGCGACTCCATCCTCTAGGGGAGCTAGAGTCGGATCAAGGATTAGCTCCGGCGGAGATCCTCGAGTCTCCCGCAGTTGGCAGCCACCATGGACTTGTGTTCATCGATACAGTTGACGGAGAAGCTCCTGGCCTAGACAACCTGGGCACGTTGGTCCTGGATACGGACTATTTCGAAGGGCTGCTGGTCGTGCAAGGCCACGTAGCGCTTAGGCCCCGTGCGATGGGGAAATCTGTTCCGGCCTTGAGCCCCTCACCGGAGGGGACGAACCAGCTGGGCGCGAGGGTGCCGGTGCAGCTATCAGGCATTCACGTGAATGGAGTGTTGTATGCCGCCGGGACCATCAGGCTTGAACGGTCTACCCGCGTATATGGAGCCGTGATGGCAGGGAATACGGTCTCGGCAGCTGTTGCGGGAACGGTAGCTGAGGTCTGGTACAACGTCGATTTAGCTCAGGGACTCTTTCGGGGAGTTCCGGTGGTGTATCGAGCGCCGGGAACTTGGTTGGCAAAATATTAGGTTGGTGGAATGAGGGATCCGGTATGGCCGTTGAGACCGATATTCTGAGCGGCAGAAGGGGGAGCAAGACGGAGGGGAGCCGCGGGATCAAGCCCTCTCGCACGATTGAACAGAATGTGCTGGACGCGCTGGTCCACCGCGGGATCATCGGTCAGGCCGATGTGCTGACCGCGGTAGAGGATTCGCGGGATGGCAGCCTCGATCTCGAAACGGTACTCCTCGACCGCTACCGTGTGCCGAAGGACGCGATTGGATCCGCCTTGAGCGATTTCTATCAATGCCCGTACCTGCCCTACGACGAACGAACGGTCATCGATGTCGATCTGTTGAAAACGCTCAACCTCGATTATCTCAAGAAGAATCTCTGGCTGCCGATCGCTCGTCGAGGTTCATTGATCGATGTGCTCACCAGCGATCCGCACGATCTCGACAAGGGCTGGGATGTGCGGCGCGCCTTTCCCGGTATGACTATCCGCTACGCCGTCGGTCTGCGCCGGGACATCGAACAGTTTCTCCATGTAGCGACGGGGCAGGGAGCCAGCGGATCCATCGGCGCGATCCTCGGTGAGCTGGTCAATGACATCCCTCGTAAGCCAGCCGTTGATCCCGTCGCCGGAGGAATCGATGAGAATGACTCAGCCATCGTAAGGCTGACCAACCAGGTGATCGTCGAAGCCGACCGGCTTGGCGCGTCGGATATTCACCTCGAACCCTATGCGGATCGTAAAGACATGGCGGTGCGTTTGCGCGTAGATGGCACCTGCTTCACCTATATGAAGATTCCCGCAGCCTATCGGCGCGCCGTCGTGTCACGCATTAAGGTCATGGCCAATCTCGATATCGCCGAACGGCGCAAACCCCAAGATGGCAAGATCCGGTATCGCCTGGCGAAGGATCGGGAGCTTGACGTACGCGTCGCGACCCTGCCGACTTCAGGGCAGGACGAAGATGTGGTGTTACGCCTCTTGACGGCCAAGCAGCCGATGTCGCTTGAGGCGATGGAATTTGCCCCTGCCACGTTGCAGGCCATTCGAATGATCGCGGATAAACCGCATGGAATGATTTTGTGTGTCGGCCCGACCGGGTCCGGCAAAACGACGACCTTGCATGCCATCCTGAAACATCTCAATACAGACGAACGAAAGATTTGGACGGCCGAAGACCCCATTGAAATTATCCAGGAGGGGCTCCGCCAGATTCAGGTCCACCCGAAGATCGAGTTGACCTTCGCCGCGGCGATGCGGGCCTTTCTGCGCGCCGACCCGGACGTCATCATGATCGGCGAGATGCGGGACAAGGAAACGGCCGACATCGCCATTGAGGCGTCGCTGACGGGGCACTTGGTGCTCAGCACCCTCCATACGAACAGCGCGGTTGAAACGGTGATCCGTCTATTGGATCTCGGCTGCGATTCGTTCAACTTTGCCGACGTGATGCTGGGCGTGCTCGCCCAGCGCCTCTGTAAACGGATCTGTGGCCAGTGCACAGAGGCCTATCATCCCAGCCGGCAGGAATACGACGAGCTAATGCAGGGCTATGGCGCGCAGGCCTGGGCCACAGTCGGCATTGAGTATTGCGGGGATTGGCGTCTATACCGCGGGCGAGGCTGCGAGGCCTGCAATCAAACAGGCTTCAAGGGGCGAGTGCCCCTCCATGAGTTGCTGCTCCCTTCAGATAATATGAAAGAGCTCATCCAGACTCGCTCGCGAACGGCCGAGATGCTGGCCCTGGCGAGGAAAGAGGGGATGGTCACATTGGTTCAAGACGGTATCCGAAAGGTGCTGCAGGGACTCACTACCTATCGCCAAGTCAAAGCCGTTGCGCTGAAATAGGCCCAGGGTTCGCTCCGAAACGTCCCCCCTTTTCGATCTCAGTCTCCTTCCTCCTCTCCAGTCTTTTGGTCGTCTTGCGGCATTCATCCAGCGGGATCTTGGACTGTAGGGGGTCGCTCCTGTTGGTCTGGGGGGCCTGCGTGATTGGTGCATCGCCCGGATAGAGAGGCGAAAATTGTTCCCTGAGACCGAAAATCGCCAACCGGCCGTGACGGAATCGATTGGGGCCGTGCTTTATCAAGAGGTTGCAACCGTGCGCCACGGTGAAGGTAGCGGCATACCGCTTGCTCGTAGGAGAGGTTGGTTCCAGCTGCCATTTTTGGGGGGAGAGATGAAACGTGTGCCGGCAAGAAATGGGTTCACTCTGATAGAGGTGATGATCGTGACTGCGATCATCGGCATTAGCGCAACGATCGCAGTGACGAACTTTTCGGTCTGGTATGCCCAGTATCAATTGAAGCAGGCCGTGACGGAAATTCAAAGTCAGCTGAATTTGTCTCGTATTGCAGCGATGAACCGAAATTCCCCGGTCAATGTCAGTCTGACATTGACCGGCGGTTTTGTCGAAATTTCAGCCGGCGATGCGGCAGGCGGGTCGGTCATTGCTTTGACCAGAATGATGAAAGGCGTGACGGGACTGAGCCCCGCACCGGCGGCAGTGGCATTTTCCCCGCTTGGAATCAGGTCGGGAGGTGGAGCCGGAAATCAGCAACTCATGCTGACGAATAACCGCGGGCTTTCCTATTCGCTTCGGGTTACTCCCCGCGGAAAAATTACGTGGTGTCCCACTGCAACTTGTCCATGAATTCCAAGAGTGAGGGTGCCATGGTTCGGCAATCGCATCGAGACATAGGGCATGATAGCGATGGATTTTCGCTTATCGAGGGCATGTTAGCCAGCCTTATTCTGGCCATCAGTTTGTTGTCTTTGTCGACCATGCAGATATTCTCACTGGGTCGTAATGTTGATGCGAGCGAGATGACCCGCGTGACGAATTTTGCAGCCGACATAATGGAACGGATTCAGTTCAATCGTCGTAATGCTGCGGCCTATAACGGGATTGATACATCTGTGGCCTGCACGATCGATTCTGCCTCTCAACCGATTGCACGTGGAGATTGTGACCAGTGGGTCAATCTGCTCACCGGTAGTTTTTCCGCTGGGCTGGGAGGGATCCGCGGTAAGGTTGACGTGTCGCCGACAGGGCCTACGAATCCCGCATTGAACATGAGTCGCGTTGTCGTGACCATGACGTGGACGGGAGCAGCTGGCGCCAGCAAGGTCGCCAGGCCACGGCAGGTCGCGATGACTACCGTAGTCGCTCCCGAATGAGTCTGAACGGCAGGAATATGATGAATGTGATGATTGAGAGAGAGAATGGAAAGCGCCAGGCATCATCCCTGACGGCAGAGCAGGGGATGACGCTGGTCGAATTGCTGGTGGGGCTTGTGGTGGCCATGGTGGTGGTGGCAGCGGCTTTCACTGTCTTGGTCACGACTCAAAAGGCGACGACCGCCAATGATCAAGTCGTTGAAACGCAGCAAAATGTGCGCATTGCGATGGACCTGCTCTCCCGCGATATCAAGCTTGCTGGATTTGGCATGACGGGGCCGGTGGGAACCTGCGCGACCGCGATTGTCCCATTGGATCATACGCCGGCTGGTGCTGATACGGGTCCGGACTCCCTTCGTCTTCTGGTGCCGATTGGACGGTCGATGGCTCCCGCCTGGAGCCTTGCGAGTGCGGTCGGGGGCGTAGCCAGTTTCAATCAGATCACGCTACCGGCCGGTGCCGTGGCAGACATGACGACGGAGGCCGGAGGGAGTTTGACCGGTGCCATCGTGACGATCGGCGGCGGCGCCACCTTTTCAGTCACATCCGTCAGCGGCAATAGCCTTAATTTTGCGCAGATCCCTCCGCCGGCGGCCTTCCCTGTTGGTATGCCGGTGTATCTGTTGCAGTGTGTGACCTATTCGATCGGGACATCGACCGTTGCCTGCAGCGGGGATGCGCCCTGCTTGCTCAGAAACGGCGTGTCGGTCGCCGACGGAATAGAAGATATTCAATTTGCCTATGCCTGTGACGGCTGCAATGGCGCGGTCAACGCCGGGGTTGCCGATCGAATTATCGACAATCAGGGGGGGGCGGCCGGTTTCGATCAGGCAGACTTTATCACCAACAATATGTGGAGCGCGTCGCCTATGACGCCGGACAAAATTCGCCTGGTGCAGGTGAGCATTGTTGCGCGGCAAACAGATCCCGATCAAGGACTGGGGGAAGGACGGGGCGCCACGGCGCTTTCTTCGACCGCCTTGCAGGTGAGCGATCACACGCACGCGCAGGGCCTCTTTACGGCGGGCGATTTCGGAGGGCTGAATCCTCCCTATACGAATTATCGACGGCGCGTGCTGACCCGAACGGTCGAAACGCGGAATCAGCGCCTGTGAAGGAGTCTTGATATGAGGGGTAGGAGCGTGGGGTTTGATAGCGGGAGTCGTGTGGTGAATGAGCAAGGCGTTGCCATGCTGACGGTCCTGCTCATCATGCTGATGATGACGGTGCTCGGAATTGCCGCCCTCACCGTGACGGGATTCGAGAGTCGGATGGCTGGGTTCGCAACCTCGACGGAATCCGCCGCGATGGCGGCAGAGGCCTGCGCAGGGACAGCCGTCAATGTGATTCAGCAGACTATTGATCCCTATGTCGGGGCCGGTATCCTGCCCGTTGCCTTTCTGAGTAATGCGACACCAGCCGGGCCTGTTCCGCAAGCGAATGCGGCGGTGTTGACCCAGGAAATCATGGGACAGTCCGATAACAATTCCGATGTGCCGGTGGGTACAGGCGCGGTTCCCAATTTGGTTCAGACGGTTGGGGCCTACCAGGTGAGCGGAGATATCGACCGGCTCTATATCAAAGGCAAGGCTGGATCCGGCATGCAGCAGTTCGCAGGCTATGAGGGCACAGGAAATTCAGCCGTCGGGTCTTCCGATTTGTTTTACCGGGTCGATTGTGTTGCACAAAACACGGCAACGGGAACCTCTGCACGAGTCACAGTGGTGTACGCCTGTACACTCAGCGGCGAGAGCTGCCAGAAATGAAGCGGGACATGGAGGCCCATGAAGCGATGGACTCAGAAAAAATCAGAATCTGCTCGATGAGACGACGAAGATCAATCTGTGTGCTGTGGGCGATCGCCCTAGTTCTGGCATCGGGGCCTGAGTTTCTTTCGCCGATTGTCTGGGCTGAACCAGTAAATGGTCAGCATCTCAGTGGGTTGGAGGAGGGGGAAGTCACGGGGGTCGGCTCAGGGACTCTCGATGTGCAGGGCAGGACGTATAGCCTGCACCCGAAAATGACTCTTAAGGATGACGGGGGCAAGCCGATGGAATGGGGCCAGCTTAGGCCTGGGCTGATCGTTCAGTATCAGCTCAAAGAGGGAGCCCTGTACAAGATCATTGTGATTGTGCCGAGGTAAGCGACACGAGTGGACCGTGCCTGTCAGTCCCACCGAAGGCGGAAGAGTCGGTTGGGAAAATGAACGATAGGAAGCGGGAGGGATCAATTATGAACATGCAACACAACAATGTCAGTGCAAAAATCCTCTGGTGTGGACTCTGTGTGTTGGGGGTGGCGGCGCTTTTTCCCTCGGTGGAAGCCCATGCGCAGGCGATGGCGGATTACACGTCCATTCCGCCGTTCATTGCCGACGCAGTTCCTCCGAACGTCCTCTTGTTGATGGACAACTCCGGCAGCATGGACAGCTCGGCCTATCATGACAACGCCGAGCCCTATAATCCGAGCAAAGACTACAACGGCTATTTCGCACCCACGAAGTGCTACAGTTACGGATCCAATAAATTCACTCCCAGCGCTGATAAGGCTGCAAGTGGGAACCCTTGCAGTGCCGGGGCTCCCTGGCTGGGCAGTTTCTTGAACTATCTGACGATGACCAGGATCGAGATCACCAAGTGGGTCATGATGGGTGGCAAATGCGCACCTCGAGCGTTGAACGGTACCTGTTATCCAGGGGGGACGTTGGTTTTCGAGTCAAGCCCGTCAAATTCTATCGACAATGTTTCCTCGACTGGCATCAGTCCCTATGCGGGGAGCAAGTGTTACAACCGGTCAGGTAACAATCTGCTTGTGCAAGCTTCTGGCTGCGGGGGCTCGTCCACCTCTTACACGCTCAAGGCCGAGATTGCGGCGGAGCCGAACGGCATTATTCAGGCGGTGGGAAGCAAGGCCAGGTTTGGCCTGATGGAGTTCAAGGGCGCCGGTGACGGAGGAAAGGTTTTGGCGGATATCGGCGGCAATATTACTTCCTTAGTCAATGCCATCGAATCTACCACTGCTTCAACCTACACGCCATTGGCCGAATCGCTCTATGAGGCCACGCGCTATTTCGCGCAGCTTGCTCCGGCCTATACCAACTCGGACTATTCCTATAACGTGACAAGCCGCGATCCCTATTATTTTAAGTCTCCTGATTGGAGCTCCACTCCGCCAGGCGGCTACGTAACTTGTTGCAAAAGTTTCGTCATGATCTTTACCGATGGCGAGCCGACGCAGGACACGAACGTTCCTGCGAGTTTACAAGATTATGCCCATGCCTATCACGCCGCGCACTGTACTAGCACGCCGACGACGACCTGTGTCGGACATAAGACCGATTATGCATCCAGCGGCAAACATTACCTGGACGATGTGGCTTATTACGCCCACACGACGGATCTTCGGCAGGCAACCTTGCCGGTGCTCAATGAGACAGGAAAAGACCTAGCCGGGTTCCAGAATGTGACGGTCTATACGTTTTATGCGTTCGGTGAGGCAATCGGACGGGAGATCTTACAAACGACGGCCAAGACTGGGGGCTTTGAAGATCGGAATGGGAACAATCAACCGGACTTAGTCGAAGAGTATGACAAGGTGAATAATTATACCGGCGCGCAGGGCGCCGACGGCCTTCCCGATACCTACTTCGAATCGGCCGATGCCGACGATCTCCGGGATAAACTCCTTGCCGCCATCACCAGCATTCTCCAGCGAAGCGCCTCAGGGACGGCCGTTTCTGTGCTCGCTACCTCGTCGACCGGCGACGGGTCGCTTTACCAATCGTTCTTCTATCCCCTCACCTACGAAGGGAGCAGGGATATTAAATGGACCGGCTATACCCAGGGCCTTTTCTTGGACACGTTCGGGAATCTACGGGAGGATACGAACGCCGATGGCCGGTTGGTCTACAGCGAAGACAAGATCGTGCGAACCAGATTCGACAGTGCGACGAATACGGTGTTTGTGGACCGCTATCACGACGCCGACGGAGACGGAAGAGCCGACAGCGCGACCGCCTATGAGTCGATCGGGCTACGCGAGATGAAGGGAGTTTGGGAAGCGGGCAAACGTCTGGCCTTGACCGATCCGGCCAATCGAACGTTGCTGACCTGGGTGGATCTCAACAATAACGGGCTGGTCGATTCGGGCGAGCAGCTGAGTTTCACTACGGCCAACTCCGCCACCTTGAGCCCGTATCTTCGACCCAGTGCCAGTCCCTACAGCGCAATTAATCCCTATTCGTCGGACAACATTATCAATTTTATTCGGGGCGTGCAGGTTACAGGGATGCGCGACCGGCAATTGACGGTGGGAGGATCGCTTGCGGTGTGGAAATACGGCGATCCCATCCATTCGACGCCGACGGTGATCGGGACGCCGAAAGAACGGTTTGATCTGTTGTACGGAGACTCCAGCTATACGGCGTTCTTTCAGAAGTACAAGAACCGTCGCCTGGTCGCCTACCTGGGCTCGAACGACGGCATGCTGCATGCCTTCAACGGCGGTTTTTATCACCGAGGAGACGACCCCTCCACTGGCTCGGTCGTGGAGCATGGCTGGTTCACAAAAAACCCGACGGACAATGCGAGCGGCCAAACATTGGGAGACGAACTTTGGGGATTCATTCCCTATCAGTTGCTTCCCCATCTGAAGTGGCTGACCCAAGCCGACTATACCCATGTCTATTACGTCGATCTCAAGCCGAAAGTGACTGACGTGAAGATTTTCTGTGATTCTGCGACCGGGGTTGCGACAAGTTGTATTAACGGACAGTCGTCGTCCCATCCCAATGGCTGGGGCACGATTCTGATCGGTGGATTTCGCATGGGCGGAAGCTGCGGCGCCTGCGTGGCCGCAGCCGGCGCGCCGCCGATGACCGTGAACATCAGCGGGACGAATCGTAACTTCTATACGGCCTATTTCGTGTTGGACATCACAGACCCGGAAGTTGCGCCAAAACTGCTGTGGTCCTTCAGCTCATCCGACCTCGGGCTTTCCACCAGTTATCCCTCGATTGTTCGGACTAGCCCCAAAGACGACCTGAAGTCGGATAATACTAACGCTAAGTGGTCTGTCGTGTTCGGTTCTGGTGTGACAGGGTATGGGGGAGAGGCTGGGCAAATCGCTAAGCTCTTTGCGGTCGATCTTGTGGCAGGGCCAGGAGCGGGCAACAGTCTTGTCACGACAATGTCGGCAGGCTCATGGAAATCGTTTATGGCGGACCTCATTACGTTGGACAAGAATTTAGATTATCGGTCGGATACGGTCTATGCAGGTCAGACGATTGATCCTACTGATAGCGGCCGTGGGTCTTGGTCCGGGAAGATGTATCGGCTCACGATGGGGACCTGCGCTGTGGCGCCTTGTTCAACGTCCACATGGGGAATTGCCTCGGGCAGCAACCGTGTGCCGACGGAAGTTCTCAATACCTTCCCGCCTAGCGGAACAGTTCTCAAGATGGGCCCGATGGTGTCGGCGCCGACATCGACGCTGGATGATGCGGGCCAGGTTTGGATCTTTTTCGGCACAGGCCGCTACTATAGCTCAGCCGACAAGACCAACACGGATACGCAGTATTTTTTCGGGGTCAAAGACTCTGTTGCCAGTGCCACCTGCATCCAGAGTACGACAACGAATTGTTATGACAACGATTTGGTGAACGTCTCAAGCGCGCAGGTCTGTGTCATGAGCGTCGGCACCTGTGGTGGATCAACCAGCCAGGTGAATGGCGTCACCGGCGTGACCACCTTTACTGGCACGGGGACCACCTCGCTGATCGGCTTGGTGCAGAGCAAGAAGGGATGGTTTACCACGCTCCCTGCGGCCAGAGAGCGTGTGTTGGTCAATCCCACACTCTTGGGAGGAATCGCCTTCTTCCCCTCGTTTATTCCGAATGATGATATCTGCAGCTCCTCAGGAACCAGCAATCTGTATGCGCTATTTTATCTGACGGGGAGCGCGTATACGGAGTCGATCGTCGGGACGACGGCATCGGGCAGTAACCAGATGGTGAATCGGTCCATGAGTCTCGGCACCGGCCTTGCTGCGCAGATGGCCATCCAGCTCGGTGGCCAGGGAACCGGCAGCGGCGGCGGTGGCAGCGGCAGCGGCTGCCAAAGCGGGGCAATGGGTTTCATTAATACGAGCTCCAGCACGATTGTTCAGCCCTGCACAAATCTGGCGAGCGCAACGCGTAGCCGCTACGTCGCCTGGATGAACCAGCGGGAGTAACGTGAATAGAGGTGAATCTCATAGGATGGATCGGATGAGGGCGGGAGGGGAATGCTCTTCCGCCCGATCGTTTGAGCGGCTCATGGTCTGTCGTTTCCTTCTGGCCATGAGCCTGATAGCCAGCGGCTGTACGGCTGAATCATCTCCTGAGGGAGGTAGCGGTTCGGGCCTGTCAGGCAATCACCGTCCGGTGATTCGTGAGGCCACTATTTCTCCTTCCCCTCTCGTTCGTGAGACCGCGATTTCCGTGCAGATCCATGCGGACGATCAGGACCGCGACACATTGACGTTTCATCATCAGTGGATGGCGAACGGCCATCCTCTGAACGGGCAGACGTCTCCGACCTTGTCGCCGGATTTCCTCAGGCAGGGAGACAGCGTCAGCGTGGAGATTGTACCTGACGATGGAAAAGAGCGAGGCGCGACCTATCGCACTGCGGCGGTCACCGTCATGAATACGCCTCCGATCATCTCGTCGCTTTCAATTCGCCCTCAACCGGCGAAACCAGGGGATAGGCTCGAAGCGTTCGCCGAAGCAGACGACCCGGACCGTGACCGCTTCGAACTCTCATTTCGTTGGTGGCGCAACGCAACGGTCGCCAAGGAAGGGGATGGAGCAATCCTCGATACGACGGGTTTTTCTCTAACGGATGTCGTGACAGTCGAAGTGACTCCGCGAGACCGGACATCTGTTGGTAGGCCGGTGAAATCGGAGCCGCTGGCGCTGGGAAACAGTCCTCCGACGATCCTGTCGACTCCCCCCGCTCCAGTCGGCAGGGAGCGTTACGAGTATGTTGTCAAAGCCATCGATCCGGAAGGAGACAACATTCACTATCGGCTTGAGGCCGCTCCTCCCGGGATGACGATCGAAATAGACACGGGCCATATTGTGTGGCGCGTGGCGCCGGATCTCACCGGCACATACAAAGTCCGAGTGGTGGCTGAAGATACTCAGGGAGCGACGGCCTTTCAAGAGTTTAGCGTGACGCTGACCAATCCGATTTCCGCGAAAGCAGAGGGGGCCTAGGCCCCTCTGCTTGCCCGGTCCTTCCTGGTTTGTTAGAATCATCACATTAATTAGAGGAGAGGCCCCGCTCATTACGCGTGCGCAAGCTTAAACTACGAGAAGGCACTAATACCGCCGTCCTCTTCGGTCACCACGACCGGCACCTCAAGCTGATCGAAGACGATTTGGGTGTGCGCCTCTCGGCGCGCGGCGAAGAGCTCACCCTCGACGGGACGCCAGAGGCCACCCGCCATGCCGAACGTATTCTCACGGAACTGGCCATCCTGGCCAACGAAGGAATGGTCCTCCAGCCGGAGGACATCACTCATGCTTTGAGCGCGCTCCGGCTGAGTCCCGAGACCCCGATCAAAGAACTTCTCGCCAGCTCCGCAGCCATCGTCACCAAGAAACGATTCGTCGCGCCGAAAACGCCGACGCAAAAAGCCTATATCGAAGCGATCGAGACGCACGACATCGTGATCGGCATCGGCCCGGCCGGCACAGGCAAGACCTATCTGGCGATGGCGATGGCGGTGAGCGCCTTGATGAAGAAAGAAGTGAGCCGCATCATTCTCGCGCGGCCGGCCGTTGAAGCGGGCGAGAAGCTCGGATTCCTGCCAGGGGATATGTATGCCAAGGTGAATCCCTATCTCCGCCCTCTATACGACGCCCTGTTCGACATGATGGATATGGAGCGGGCGACGCGCGCGATCGAACGGGGCGACATCGAAATTGCGCCGTTGGGGTTTATGCGGGGCCGCACGTTGAACGATTCGTTCGTCATCCTCGATGAAGCGCAAAATGCGACCGCGGAACAAATGAAGATGTTTCTCACGCGACTCGGGTTCCATTCCAAGGTGGTCGTCACCGGCGATATTACCCAGGTGGATTTGCCGCCTGAACGGGTTTCTGGCCTCATCGAGGTGCGGGAGATTCTGCGCGACGTCGAGGGGATCGAATTCATCTACTTCGATGAGCGCGACGTGGTCCGGCACAAATTGGTGCAGGACATTATCAAGGCCTACGATCAGCATCAGAACTCCACCAGGCCTGCCGGTTCCTTATCCGGCGGGCCAGGACGTCGCATGCCGTCCCACAGCAAACCGCCGAAGCCTTCCGCCACCGTCACACCGCTCACGGATTCCTGGGGCCAGTCGCACTAATGCCAGTCCATATGCAGATTCAGGTTCGACGTGTGACCTGTGACCAGGCGCGTTTGGATCGACAGGCGCGGGAGATTCTGTCCGCGGTCGGGGAAGCGGCGGCGGAACTGGGCATTCTCCTCGTGGGCGACCAGCGGATGAGGAGCCTCAATCGTCACTATCGGGGCAAGGATCGCACGACCGACGTGCTGGCCTTTGCCATGAGGGAGGCGCCCCATGCCTCCGCCGGCCTGCTGGGCGATGTGGTGATTGCCCTGCCGACGGCGCTCCGTCAAGCGAAAGAGGGCGGCCGATCGCTGGATGAGGAACTGACCGTGTTGTTGGTCCATGGCATCCTGCATCTCTGCGGCTATGATCATGAGCGGAGCGAGCAGGAAGCGCGCCGGATGCAGCGACGGGAACGGATGATTTTGCGCGCGATCGGGTCGCTGCCCACGCGAGCTCAACATGCGATAGGAACGAGGCGCAGGTAGATCGATGGGATGGCTGCAGCGACTGAGCGAGGGGTTGACCAAGACACGCGATGTGGTGCGCGGGTCGTTGGATCGTCTGCTGGGCCGTGCGGCGGACCCGGCCCTGCTGGAAGAGTTCGAGGAAGCGCTGATCGCCTCCGATCTGGGTGCCCGGGTCGTGGAGCGAGTGATGGTGCGCGTGAAGAAACAGCTTCAAGGGACCGATGCCTCGCAGGCAGGGCTGGTCCAGAACGTGTTGCGGGAGACGTTGCTCGACGTGCTGACGCCGGTGCAGGGTCTGTCGTTGGAAGCTCTCCTGGCCAAAGGTCCCAAGCCCTTCGTCATCCTGACGGTGGGAGTGAACGGGGTCGGTAAGACCACGACGATCGCGAAGATTGCGCAACGGCTCGTGCAGGCAGGAAAGGTGCCCTTGCTGGTGGCGGCCGATACCTTTCGCGCAGCGGCCATCGATCAACTGCAGGTCTGGGCCGACCGGGTCGGCGTCAATGTGATTCGTCACCGCCATGGCTCCGATCCTGCCGCTGTCGCGTTTGACGGGATTGCTGCCGCAAAAGCCAGGCAGATGGATGTGGTCCTCATCGATACGGCAGGCCGGCTCCATACGAAATCCAACCTCATGGACGAACTGCGCAAGATCACGCGTGTCATCGCCCAGGAATGTCCCGGTGCGCCGCACGAAGTACTTCTCGTGCTGGATGCCACGGTCGGGCAGAACGCGCTGGCGCAAGCCCGTCAATTCCATCAGACGGTCGGCGTGACCGGGTTGGTCCTGACGAAGCTCGACGGCACCGCGCGCGGCGGGATCGTCGTTGCGATCGCCGAAGAACTCAAGCTGCCCGTGCGGCTGATCGGAGTCGGGGAGTCCGTCGAGGATCTTCAGGATTTCCAGAGTGAAGCCTTTGTGGACGCGCTGATCGGCCCATCAGCCACAGCCTCGGTATAGTAGGTGCTCCAGCTTGTGCTCGCCCGCCGCGAATGCTAAAACCCGTTCAATGTCAATCAGACGTAGGACTGTCTCTTTTGCCTGTTTCTTTCTTTTCGTACTTTTCAGCCACAGTACTCCCGGTCTAGCCAGCGCCGCAGACCAGGTCACAGCGCAAGTCGTCATTATCCATCATGAGCTGTTCGTCCAGATCGTTCCCGAACAACATCTGCTCATCGCCAAGGACCGGCTGACCCTTGCTGTGCCGCAGTCCCAGGCTCCGATCCGTTTATCCCTTTCATCCACGCTCCAGATCGACCGTATTGCGCTGGTGCCAGAAGCGGCCGGGGCAGAGGCTCTGCTGTACGATCTGCCGTTTGAGCTCAAACATGGTTCCGTTCCTGAGTCGCCCCAACAGATCACGATCCCGTCGCAGGTCGTGCCTGTCGGGCTGGTGAGGCTGGATGTCCATTACCATGGCCTCATCAACGATCTGCCGCGAGATCCGCGCCATCTGCGTTTTGTGACGCCCAGCGAGACGGCCGGACATATCGGGCCGGAAGGCGTCTATGTGAGCAGCGAGAGCCATTGGTATCCGGATGTCACGGAATCGCTCAGCACCTATCGGCTGCTGGTTGCCGTGCCATCCGGTTGGACTGCCGTGACCCAAGGGAATGCGGGCGAATCCCGCGTCTGTCCCGCCGAACTCTGCCGCAACGACCAGATGGTGCTGACGGAATGGGTGGTGGCGCAGCCGAGCGAGGCAGTCACGCTCGTCGCGAATAGATTTATTGCAACGGTTCGCGATTGGACTGCCAAGACCGGTCAGAAGATTCAGCTCTCGACCTATCTCTTTCCCGATGATGCGCATCTGGCCGAGGAATATCTTGAGGCCACCGCACGCTACCTGGACGCCTATATCCCCCTGCTGGGCTCCTACCCCTTCGAGAAGTTCGCGGTGGTGGAGAATTTCTTTGCGAGCGGTCTCGGCATGCCCTCGTTTACTCTGCTGGGGAGCGGCGTCATCAAGCGGCATTATGTGCAGCCCTACGCGCTCGGCCACGAGATTGTGCATTCCTGGATCGGCAACGCGGTGTTCAATCGGATCGATCGCGGGAATTGGGTGGAGGGCCTGACGACCTACCTGGCCAATTATTATTGGCACGAACTGGCGGGAGGTCAGGCGCAGGCGCGGGACCAACGCAGGCTGATGGTGCAGGGCTACAATCTCCATGTGCCGCCTGAGCGGGACTATCCGGTTGGACAGTTCACGCAGAAACAGGATGAGCATGACAATGCCATCGGTTATCAAAAATCTTCCATGCTCTTTCACCTGCTGCGTCAGGAGGTGGGGGAGGAGCCGTTTTGGCGGGCCTTGAAGACTCTGGTGGTACAGTATCGCGGCACACATGCAGAATGGCGCGATCTTGAGCGGGTCTTTGCGGAAGAAAGCGGTCAGGATCTCCGCTGGTTTTTCACGCAATGGGTAGAGCGGGATGGAGCGCCGACAGTATCGTTGTCGGAGGCCCTGGCCTACCCGGTGGCTGGAGCATCGGAACAGACCTTTCAGCTTGAGACCACGATCGTCCAATCCGGCAAGTCCTTTCGTTTCCCCTTGCAACTGTTGATTCGCATGGAGGGAGACCGGAAGCAGGTCATGACCGTGCCGCTCCGTGAGCGGCGCGAGCCGATCTCCCTGACCGTGCCAGCGCGACCGATCTCGGTGGAGCTGGATCCGGATTTCATGGCCTTCCGGCGGATCGCCCGGCACTCGTTGCCGCCGGTGCTGAATCACTATGTCACCGACCGGCGGCGCTCGGTGCTGACGGCCTTTACTGATGGGCCGGACCACCTGTCGCCGTTTCGAGACCTGGTGACGCGCATCGAGGCCCAGGAGAGTCAGCAGCCGCTCGATGACCGGACCGTGATCGCTTCGCTGGCTCCTGATGGGCTGTTACCTCAGGAAGGTTCGGTGCTAGTATTGGGCGGGCCTGAATCCCGTTCGGCTATTCAAGCGATCCTGACCAAATATTGCGGTGAGCGCGTAGTCCTGAGCGATACAGGTATGACCGTGATGGGGGCGGCGCATGAGGGGCCGGGGCTGGCCCTGTTGGCCAGTTGTCACAGGGCGGATCGCCTTGGCAGCGTGGTGACGGTGCTGTATGCGGCCGCGCCACAGGCGGTCGCGAAGGTGGCGCGGCTGCTCTTTTTTTACGGATGGAATAGTGTTCAGTGGCCACTCGCGAGTGATCGTACGGAGGTGCGTCTCGATGCCAGCAATCCCATTCGGTAAGTGGTGCATGATCGGACTGATCGGTTTGTTGCTCTGTGAGCAGCCGAGCCAGGCGGAGAGCCCTGCTGTGAAGGCTCGCGTGGTTCCCGCTCACCAGGCAGAACGGCATCTGAAGAATATTCGTCAGCTGACGGTAGGCCGGCAGAATGCCGAAGCCTATTTTTCCTTTAGCGGGAACAAATTGATTTTCCAGTCCACGAATAATTGGGCGAAGGATACCTTCGCGGCCACGCTTTCACCGGCCGGAGACGGGCTGGGTTGTTATCAGATGTACGTGATGGATCTGGAAAGCGACACGGTTCGATTGGTGAGTACCGGCACGGGTGCCACGACGTGCGGATTCTTTTTCCCCGGGGATCGCCGCGTGCTCTATTCCTCGACCTATGCCACCGGGCCGAACTGTCCGCCGAAGCCGAAGCGGGAGGGGGCCTATCGTTGGGCTCTGGATGATTATGATCTCTATGCCGTGCGTCTCGACGGGCAGGAGATGCAGCGGCTGACGTCTTCGTCCGGATACGATGCGGAAGCCACGGTGTCGCCGGACGGCAAGACGATCGTCTGGACGTCCGTCAAAGACGGGGACCTGGATATCTATGCCATGAATCTGGACGGCTCGAGGGCCCGGCGGTTGACGAACGAGATCGGCTACGACGGCGGAGCCTTTTTTTCGCCGGACAGTAAGAAGATTGTCTATCGGGCGTCGCATCCGACCGATCCGGCGGAGATCGCGAAGTACCAGGACTTGCTCAAGCAGAAGCTGGTGGAGCCGGGGCAGCTTGAAATTTTCGTGATGAATGCGGACGGCAGCGGCAAGCGACAGGTGACGTCGAACGGCGCGTCGAATTTCTCGCCGTTCTATTTTCACGATGGCAAGCGAATCATGTTCTCCTCGAACCTTGAGACGAAAGGTGAGGGGGGCAAGCCCAGTTTTCACTTGTACGCGATCGGTGAGGACGGCCAAGGCCTCGAACGACTTACCTTCGACGGACAATTTAATAGTTTCCCCATGTTCTCGCCTGATGGCGCGAGCCTGGTCTGGGTGTCGGATCGCCATGCGAAGTCGCCCGGTGAGTTCAACGTGTTTCTCGCCGACTGGGTGCCCTAGCCGGATGCTGAAACAGTGAAGGGTGATCAGTGATGAGTGATGAGCATAGCCACGATCGAGATCCTGTCTCGACCGCTCATCACCCGTCACTGATCACTCGTCACGCGCCGCTTGTTTTTTCGTGCGTCGCCCTCCTCCTCGTGTTCGTGGGCCTGTTTGAGTGGGACCTGCCTCTGGCCAGGTTTGTTCGTTCCCTCTATCTGCCGGTCGGTTCTGTCCCCAACCCCTGGCTGGTTCTGTTCAGCGATCTCGGTGACCGCCTCGGCAAGGGGGAGTCGCTGGTGATCCTGAGTCTTCTGTTGCTGGCGGTCGGGTATGGATTGAAACGCCAGCAGTGGAAAGACGCAGGCAGGCAGAGTCTCATGGCGCACGGTCTCGTGGCGGTGGTCGCGACGATTTTAAAACATACGATTGGCCGTCCCCGCCCCAAGTTCATGGATACGGACAACTTCGAATTCTCTCCTGTCAGCGGGAGCGGGTGGGACTCGTTTCCGTCCGGTCATGCGGCCGCATCGTTCGCGGTGGCCACAGTGCTCGCTGCAAAGTTTCCACGAGCGAGATGGCTGTTGTTCTCTGTGGCAATGGCCATTGCCGCCAGTCGGGTGTTTCGCGGGTCTCATTATCCGACCGACGTGGCAGGAGGGGCGGCGCTCGGTTGCGTCATGGGCATGATTGGTATCCATCCCTGGCGCGAATGGCGCGCTGCGGCCAGGACCGCCGTTTGCCGGATCGTGCCATTTTTCGTGGTGACGCTGGCGTTCGTCTGGACGATCGCGCAGCTTCCGTCGAATGGCTGGATTGCGCAATCGTTTGTGTGCGGCGGCGGGGTGCTTACCCTGGCGGGACTAGTCGGCCATGTTGTGTGGACGATGCGATCCTCATGGCGGCCAGCCTGGTTATCCGGGTCTCTGACTCGCTCGCTCATGGGACTGGGCCTAGGGATGACGACCGGCTCTCTGTTTGTCATGACGGCGGTGCTGTTCGTTTCAGTGGCCCATTGGCTGGAGGGGCTCCATGGTCAGGACTTGCCCATGGCAGATACTCCCGTAGGGGGACGGACTGTCGTGGCGGAGGGTTTGTTTGTCGCGGCGGTGTTGTTAGTGTTGGTGGCGAGTTATCTTTTGAAGGGTCTTGTGCCGATGTAGGCGTGACGCCAGAGGTTCGAAGTTCATGGTTCGAAGTTCATGGTTCGAAGTTCCGAAAACCTCGAACCTCGAACCTCCCCGCGGCTATTCTGCTAGTGGCCGAAAATGGTGGGCGGCTTCGGGGCATTTCCCGGGATCGTCACCATGGGCTGATTGGCCAGCAGCATGTACCCATAGCGTTTGAGCAGGGGAACCAGCCCGACTGCTTCCTCCGGCAACTTCGCCTGTGCGCTTTCCGGCAGCAAGATCATCACTCTTCTCGGCTCCTTCAGTGCCGCTCGTATCTTGTCCTCTTCCCCAAATGGCACAAAGAGCGTTTTGCGTTTCGCGTAAAAAACGGAGGAGGGTCTCGTTACCCCATAGGCGATGAACTGATCCTGGGGCTCCAAGTTCAGTCCTGCTGCATAAGCGAGCTCTTGCGGGGGCGCGATCACATAGCGGTTGATATGGGGCGTCGCGATCACGATGACGATCAGGACCAGACCGGCCAAGGTGGCTCCCGCTGCCCAAAAGGCGCCTCCGCGCCGTTCCTCGTTCAATCCAAGATAGCCCACAAGCGCCATTCCCAGTAACAGCACGGCGGTCGCCAGATAGGGAGCGATGCCGACTCCCACTTGTCCTGCCAGGGGGAACTCTTTCACCATCTTGGTCGCGTAGTTGGCGTAGAGCGTGGGGAGGCAGGCGAAGCCGATGGCCAAGAGATAGCCCAGCCCCGTCATGAGGTGAATGGAGCCGCGAATCCCTTTCGTGGCCGGGTCTTGCAAGCAGCGGGACCAGTAGGAGGCGGTCAAGAGGGCGGCGGCGGGAAACAGGGGCCCGATATAGTGGGGCAGGCGCGTCGAGGAGGCCGTGAAAAATACAAAAACGCCAACGACCCACAGTGCGGCAAAGAGGTCGAGTTCTCGAGCCGGGGTAGAGAGGTAGGGGGTATCAGAGTGGGGTAGCGGGGTAGCGGGATAGCGGGATATTTCCTTGTCGCGACGCCAGTCCCTGAGCGTGCGATAGAGCGGAACAGGAAGGAGCGCGCTCCAGGGAAAGAAGCCGATGAGCAGGACCGGGAGATAGAAGAAGATGGTCCCGTGGTGGCCTTCCATCGGACTGAGGAATCGTCCGATCGTATTGGCCTTGGCGCCGGAGGCATAGGCGTCACCGTGGATATAAAACATGGCGCCATACCAGGGGGCGGCCAGCAGGAGGAACAGGGCCATGCCGGCAAGGGGGGCGCCCTGTTGCCAATAGTTCCGCCACCGGCTGGTCCAGGTCAGGTAGATCGCCGCGACGATGAGGGGGATGGCGAACCCGACCGGTCCCTTCGTCAGGGTGGCGAGGGCCATGCCGATGTAGAAGGCCCAGATCCATCGGCGCATGGCCCCTTCACCATGCAGTCCCAGCCAGAACCCATAGAGGGCTGCCGTGGTGAAGAAAATCAGGACACTGTCGGTCAGCGCCATGCGACCGAGCCCGAGGATTTCCAGGTTGAGCAGGAGCATCAAGGAGCCGAAGATGGCGATGGTTCGGTCCCGCTGGTGTGCAAGAAACAGGTAATGGAGCAGGATCAAGCCGACCCCGAAGAGGGCCGAGGGGAATCGTGCGGCGAATTCGTTGACGCCGAACAGGCGATAGGACCGATCCATCAACCAATAGAGAAAGACCGGCTTTGCCACGCGCAGCTCGCCGTTGAACGTCGGCGTCAGGCGATCCCCCGATTCGAACATTTCCCGTCCTGCTTCGGCGTTTCTCCCCTCGTCACGGTCGGTCAAGCCCATGTCGCCGAGCCCCAGAAAGAACAGCAGCCCCGATAGAGCCAGGAGCGCGAGGAGAGGCAGGTGACGTGTGATGAATGATGGGTGATGCGTCACAGGTAAGGGGCCGGGAGTTGGATCATGCAGGTCACCCATCACCGATCACCTTTCACCGGGCCGGCTTGGGTTGCCCGAGCAATCAGGGTCAGGTTGCGAATATAGACGATGGATCCGATGCTCTGGCCCGCGATGAAGACCGGGTCTTTGCGATAGATCGCATAGGCCAGGGTGATGAGTCCGCCGATCAAACTCATGTACCAAAAGGCGACCGGGACCTGGCTCTCGGCCTTTCGCTCAGAGGCAATCCATTGGATGACCCAGCGGCCGAAGAACAGCCCTTGGCCGAGGAATCCGATGGCGAGCCAGATATGTTCGATGCTCATAATGGTGTGGTGATGGGTGGTGAGTGATGAGTGATGGGTTTCTTTTTCAGCGAACGGAGTAGGCCAAGGAGCAATTTTCTGACTTCCTCAATATGGGACATCACGCTGTCACCAGAAATGAACCCTAGTCGTATGGCCAAAAGAAGTTGCGTCTCGAGTTCAGCAACCGACCCCGAAGCGATGTGAAGAAACTGGATAAATTCTTTTCTGGAATGTCTGGCCGCGCCTTCCGCGATATTACTTGGTATCGAAACGGCGGAGCGTCTGACCTGCGAGGTTAACCCGTAGAGTTCTTCTTTGGGAAACTGCAGCGTAAGCGAATATGTATGTGAAGCCAAATCCATAGCCCTCTTCCAAACCTCGAGATCTTTGTGTGTGCGTACGGTCCGCCCACTGATCACCCATCACCGATTACTCATCACTTGTCTCTGAATTTATATCGCAGTACCCGTCCCTGCATCCAACGGACGGCGATGAGGTCGTACAGGCTTTTGAAGAGGCGGTTGCCGAGGCCGTATTTCGACTGGCCGTGCTTGCGAGCGTAATGGCGCACCGGCACTTCGGTGACCGTAAAGCCATGCATCAGCGCCAGGGCCGGGAAAAATCGATGCATGCCGTTGAAGAGTTGCAGTTTGTCTACCACGGCCCGGCGGAAGATCTTCAGCGAGCAGCCGGTATCATGCACCTGATCGCCCGTCACGGCGCTTCGTACTGCGTTGGCAATTTTCGAGGACAATGTCCGGACGAGGCTGTCGTGCCGGTTGGTGCGCCATCCACAGACGAGATCAAAGGTCTTTGTGTAGGGCAGCAACGTGCCGATGTCGGCCGGGTCGTTTTGGAGGTCCCCGTCGATGGTGATGATCAAATCGCCGGTCGCCTGTTTGAACCCCGCGTCGAAAGCCGAGGACTGTCCGTAATTCCGGTCGAAATGGAGGACCCGTACCAACGGATAGTCTGCAGCAAGCCGATCGAGCAGGTCCGAACTGCCATCCGTGCTGCCGTCGTCGATGAAGAGGATTTCGAAGGGAGCCGAGCGTGATTCGTCGCAGGCCTCCAGGGCCTTGAGTAATTGCTCAGTCAAGGGAACGAGATTGTCTCGCTCATCCTTGATCGGGACGATGACGGAGGCCCATGGATGGGATGACACGGTCATGAAGGGTCGATATTCCTGACGCAGAAGGGGAACCAGCGAATCACGTGGGCATTCTACAGAATGATGGAGAGAGCGTCAAACGGAGCAGGGATCAGTGATGGGTGAGCAGTGAACAGTGATTGAGAGGGGTTCAGTCTTTTCTCATCACTCATCACCGATCACCCGTCACTTCCCCGCCTCGGCGATCGTAAATCGCATCGTGCCCATCAGACTCATCTCGTTGACCTCTTCTCCCACGTGAATTTCCACTTTATATCGGCCTGGTTTCCATGAGCCCTGGGGAGGGGAGAGGGTGAGATAGCCGCTTTCGTCTTCCAGCGCAATGTGCATGGCGTCTTGTCCGATCAGGAGAGCGGAGTCGCGGCCCGGTACCGTTTCAGGGAAGAGCCGTCCGAATACCTGGAAGCCCTGATAATGCTGGTGGAGGTGAAAGACGATGAAGATGGTCGGGGTGTCAGGGAGGAATCGGTCGGTCGGTCTCACTGGCACAATTTCGTGCGTCCGGCGAAAGCCCAGTTCTTCGTCGAACCCCTCCGCTGTTGTAATCGTAAGGAACAGGCCTTGCGGGGGGGCGTCGAAATCGTAGGGCGTGACGTCTTGGGGACGGTTCTGAAAATCCGGGATCGGGGGATTCTTGGTGATCGGCAGCTCCGCCGCCTGGAGTCTCGGCAGCGCCGAGAGGGCCAGGATCATGGCCGTTACGATTGCCCCTCGTCCCGCTCGTCTCGCGCCTTTCGCCATAGCCCTTTGGTACACCGGTCGATGGGAGCTGTCAAGGAGCTTGGGGGAGCCGTCAGCTATCAGCGATCAGCCCTCAGCCAGGAAAGATTTTCGAGTGAACTTGCTCTGATTCAAAGCTGAGAGCTGAAAGCTGACGGCTGATAGCTATGAGGGAAGCCCGTTGCGGCTGTTTCCCGCCATCTGCTAGAATCCGCGCGCTCAAAGATAGGAAGCGAAAAGGGCGGCACAAGTCTCGTCCCTCTCGTACGTCTCGTTGGCCCCTAGTCTGGATGTATGTATGTTGCAGGACGCAGACGCCTTACCTCAGCTTATCGGCGACTATAAGCCGGTCGATCAGTGGCAAGTCCACATCAATACGCTCTTCTATCGCTTCCGGGGCGATCAGATTCGCAGCTTCTACCAGACCTTTGCTTCAGCCGATTATCGGCTGGCCCATGCTCTCGCGGCGGACTATTTCGAAAAAGTCGTGAAGCGTGAGAAGGCTCGGGGTAAAGGGGTAACGGGACAAGGGGGTAAGGTAGAATCCGGTTCCACCGATACCCCGTCTATCCCCCTACCCCCTCTTACCGTCATGGAGCTCGGCCCCGGCAACGGGAACCTTGCTGCCTGTTTTCTGAGTCATCTCAAAGTCCTCGATAAAGAGGGGACGATCTATCCCCGCATTCGTTATGTGCTGGTGGATTGGGAACAGTCGGTGCTCGATGCAGCCATGGCCCACCCGGAACTCGCGTCCCACCGCGACCGGATCCAGACCCATCGAGGGACGGTGGACCGGCTCGAAGGTGTCGCGGATGGCAGCGTGGATCGCATCATTTGCAACGAACTGTGGAATGATCTCCCGACGAAGCTGATGTCCCGCCAGGCGAACGAGATTGAAGAAGAGTTCCTGCGGCCGAATTTGAGCGAAGCGCTGCATGCGAAAATTTCAGACTGGGCGACCTTTGTCCGGGCGTTCGACGCCATGGACGTGGAGACACTCAAGGGCTTTCCGCCCTTCCTCGACGATCTGGTGTGGGAGCGTGAATATCGGACGGTCGAATGGAAAGAGGTTCCCTACCGGAAGACGATCACGGAGTTCCTCAAGCGTATCGATGAGCAGGTGGTGGTTCCTGTGAATATGGGAGCCTATGCCACGATCAAGGAAGCCAAGCGCCTGTTGGCCCCGGATGCGATCGGGTTCAGCAGTTTCGACGCGGGCACCGCGGATATGGCTGTGTTGAACGACCCGGAGAAGCCCTGCTATTGCCAATTCGGCGGCCAGCAGAGTGTCATGGTCAACTTCGCGCTGGCCGAAGCGGTGGCCAAGCAGTTGGAGGCCGGTCCGATGGTCCTGGAGAGCCAGCGGGAATTCGTGGGGCGCAGCTTAGGGACTAATGTTCTGACGTTGATGGATCTCATGGCCACCCACCCCTCTGCCGGTACGAGAATGGCGCCCTGGGAACAGGATCGTTTGATGCTCAAGACCCTCCAGGCCTTGAATGAAACCTACAGAAGTCCCTATGCGCGCCATCTGGACTTTCCGATTTCGTTAGAGATGCCGCCGGAGGAACGTGAAACGCTTCAGGCTCTGGTCCGATCGTTGAAGCCGACAGGCATTCCCGACACGGTTGCGTATCTCACGGAGGAAGAGTTGATGCTGGCCTCGAAGGATTTGGAAGATATCGGCTATGATCCCCAGTCGTTCATGATTGCCCTGACCGCGCCACCGAGTCCGGTCGATTACTTTCATGCTTTCGTGGGGGCTCGCTGATTCTTGCTAGGGCCAAACGGCCCAGTCTACGAATTTCTACTTGACTAATCCTTGGGGATTCTATAGCCTTCAGCGCGTTTGAGGAATGCCGCATGCTTTGTATTCGAGTGGGCGTATCCTCGACACCGCAGTCAGATGTGAAGCGCGCGCGCCTCGGGCGCATTTCTATTGAGTGCATAATTACGTAACACGTATCGCGAGGCCTTGATGTTTGGATCATTCGGATGGATGGAGTTGGTGCTGATTCTGGTCATTGTGTTGATCATTTTCGGCGCAGGCAAGATTCCGCAGTTGGGCGAGGGGCTCGGGAAAGCCATCAAGGGATTCAAGAAGAGCATTCACGAAGCTGACGCCATTGACGTGACGCCTCCTCCGTCTGATGCGCCGGACGCGCAGCCGATTCAGGTCACGCAAGTGCAGGCAGCTCAGCCGTCCGCGGCCCCGGTTGAATCAGCGCAGCAGGTCAAGCAAGTTTAGAAGCGTAGTGAGTCGTGATGGGTGATGCGTGATGAGAGAAGGCCTTCGGAAGCGATCACTGATTACCCTTTACCGATCACGCATCACTGGATTACACGATGTTTGGATTGGGCGCCGGCGAAATTCTCATTATTCTGGTGATTGCCTTTTTGTTGTTCGGTCCCAAGCAGTTGCCTGAAGTCGGTCGCCAGGTCGGAAAAGCGGTCAAGGGGTTCAAGGAAACGGCAGAAGACTTACGGAAGTCGGTGGAGCCGGAACTCAATATGATCCAGCAGGAAGTGAAGATGGTCGAGCAGGACTTTCAAGCCTCGATTAAAGATGCAGAGGAGCAGATCAACTCTGCTGGGCAGAAAGTGGAGCAGGGTTCCGGTTTGACGAATCAGTCTGGCCAGGCCTGAGACGGTGGGTGAAAAAGTAGACAGACTGGCAGGGCAAGTTCTGGGCCTGCAAGTTGTTTGGTGGAAATCAGAAAAAGCTTGTAATGGGAAGTGGGTTCAGGCAGATTAGCGAAGATTAATGTATGTTGGTGGCGGGCAGGAAGCCGTGGGCACAACGGTTTCGCAAGTTAGAGCAGGTAAGAAAAATAATCAGTCAATGATCGTGCAGGCAGTTTGGATGTCAAGTCGGCAGCGCAGCGCCGGAACGTGCACCGGTGGCGGCTGTTATCCAATTCACAGGAGGAACGTTATGCAAAGTATCCAAGGACGAAAAGGGTGGGCCGGTCTGGCTACCTTCTTCAGTGCAGCCGTCATGACGGCAGGCATGTCATTCGTGGCAGCCCCGGCTCAAGCGGCGTTTGAGTTGCCGGAAGGTGAGAGAATCACCAACGTGCCGGCCATTCCTCGCGCGATTCCGCAGAAGGAAGCCTACGAACTCTACGATCCGAAAATCGGCAAGAACTTCGATCTGAAGAATTTCTGGCTCCGCGCGGATTTGCGCGTCCGTCCGGAAATGCGGAACAACACCTGCTTCGGCAGCGTGATGGTCGCAGGTGGAACGTCTTGTAACACCAAGGGCAGTGGAGTCGCTGGTGGTAACGGAACTAAGGGACAGTCAAACGACATGTTCACGCAACAGATGACCCGTTTGGGCATCGGTTACGATGTGTCGCCGGACGTGAACTTCTACATGGAGCTCATCAACTCGTCCACCTGGGGCACCAACGGGACCCCTGGGTCAACGGGCGCCAATGATCCAGCCTTGAACCACGGCACCGTGGGTGTGCGCGCAGCCTACATGTTGGTGCGGAACTTCGGCGGCGTGCAGGGCTTGAGCGTGAAGGCCGGCCGTCAATACATTGTGTTCGGCAACCATTCTTTGTTCGGCCACTTCGATTGGGCCAATACGGGATTCTCCCATGACGGTATCATGTTGAACTACAGCACCAAGTCCTTCGATACCTACCTCGGCTGGTTCCGCACTGCGGAGTCGGACATGGCGCAGGGTTCAGCCACTGGCAGCGTTCAGGTCAATGCGGTTGGGACTAACACCGGTATGGGCAACAACGATGCTGATATGTTCATTTTCTACAACCAGATCAAGTCTGTGCCTGGCTTCCTGATCGAGCCCTACTACATCATGTATAGCAACAGAATGAACACGCAGACCAATAATGCCGGCGGTATCGGAACGGCAAAGCATTCGAATCAGCTCCGTCACACAGTTGGTAACAGGATCGAAATGCGCAAGGGCAATTTCGATGCGACGAATGAATTGGTCTACCAGTTCGGTCAGATGGGCGATGCATTGGATCAGAATGGCGTTGCTAGCCAAAACGCAGATCAGCGCATGCTCCATATCAATGCTTGGGCGACCAGAAACTGGATTGGCTATACCCATTATCAATCTGCCTGGAAGCCGCGTTTGGCCGTCAATTTAGACTATGCCTCGGGCGATGGTCGTGCGCAATGTAACACCAGCGCCTCGGGAAATCAGTCTGTTGGAAATTGCAAATCAGCCAACACGTTTGAAAACTTGTTCCCGACCAACCACATCCACATGGGTTATATGGATGTCCAGGCTTGGAAGAACATGATGAGCCCCTCGATCAACTTCCAGTTCCGTCCTTCCAAGGATGACCATTTCGAAATCTGGGCCACCAGCTTGAACCTGGCCAACAAGGAAGACAACTGGTACCGTGGCAGCCAGGGGGCCTATGTCTTCTCGAAGGTCGGCAATCAGAAGACGCACATCGGTGACGAATTGGACATCTCCTGGACCCATATGTTCATGGATGGCAAGTTGGCCTTCCAGACGAGCTATGGTCACCTCTATGCCGGTGGTTACATCCAGGAGAACCTGGGTACCAGCCGTGGCCAAGATTGGGCCTATGCCCAGCTTTGGATGAACTTCTAAGAAGAAGACAAGACATATAAGCTAGAGACGAGAAGACCTCTCGTTTCTGCGAAGAAAGAAACCCCGCTGGGAGATCCCCAGCGGGGTTTCTTTTTGGCTTTATGCATATTGGCTGTCAGCCAACACGATGGCTTGGTTGCCGATGCTTAGCCAGTCATTTATACTTTGTGCGCGGAAAATCACGTTTCAACACCACCCTTCACTCTCACTAATTTAACGTGGATGATCTGACTACACAGCTGAGCGAACGGTTCGGCTTCGCGACCTTTCGGCCTGGTCAGGAGGAGGTCATTCGCGCGGTCCTGGCTGGGCGAGACGCCATGACCGTCATGCCGACAGGGCAGGGAAAATCCCTGTGTTATCAATTGCCTGCGACAATACTCCCAGGGCTGACCCTGGTCATTTCCCCCCTGATTGCCTTGATGCAAGATCAGGTGGCCAGTTTGAAGCAGCGCAACATCAGCGCTGCGGCCTTTCACTCAGGCCTGACCGGATCTGAGAAGTATCGAGTGATTCAGGACCTTCATCAGAAGCGGCTGCAGTTGCTCTACCTGGCGCCGGAACGGATGCAGCATGAGGGGTTTCTTGAGCTGTTACGCAGCCTCTGGGTCTCGTTGCTGGTGGTGGACGAAGCCCATTGTATTTCGCAATGGGGCCATGACTTCAGGCCGGACTATCTCAAGATCGGCAGGCTCCGGCAGGAGCTCACGAACCCTCCCTGTCTCGCCCTGACTGCCACTGCCACGGCCCGCGTTCAAATTGATCTCTGCAAACGTCTGTCGCTCCGCGATCCATTCCGGCTGGTTTCAGGCTTCCGTCGGCCCAATCTGGCCCTGTCCGTCCGTCCCTGTCAGTCACGCCAGGAGAAACTAGCCATTTTGGAACGGCTGGTGCGTGAGAGGGAGAAGGGCACGATTCTGATCTATTGCGCCACGCGGCGGGCGGTCGAAGAGGTAGCGGATTGGCTGGGCCATGCTCACCAGTCGGTCGGCTACTACCACGCCGGTCTCTCCGATGAGGAGCGCCAGCTCGTGCACCAGGAATTTCGCCGGGGGACTGTGAGGATTCTGGCTGCGACTAATGCTTTCGGCATGGGCATCGACAAGTCGGACGTCCGGCTAGTCGTCCATTTCGACATCCCGGGAAGTCTGGAGGCCTATTATCAAGAGGTCGGGCGGGCGGGCCGCGACGGACAGCCAGCCGCTTGCGTCCTGTTGTTCCATGAGCGGGACTTGGCTACGCAGGAATATTTCATGCAGCTGGCAGGAAAAGATCCCGAAGGCTTAGAACGAGCAGCGAGAATGAGAACGTTGCTTCAAGAAATGATGAGCTATGTGACGGTCTCGACCTGTCGTCAGCTCGCGATCCTTGACTATTTCAGTGATGAAGGGGAGAAGGCCCTGGGCCCTTGCGGCCTCTGCGATCGTTGTGTTTCCCCATCGAAGCAGGTGAGCAGGGAAACCAGTTTGGATGAGGCTCGTTCCGCGAAGGCCATTTTGGAGACGGTGTCCTGGTGCGGGGGACGGTTCGGTGTGAGTCGCATCGTCGAGATTCTTCGCGGAAGCCGTTCGAAAGCTCTGTTGGCCTTTGGCGGGGACGGCTGCCCCAACTACGGAATCTGTCGCGCCTTCTCGAAGCCATCCGTGACCGGTCTCGTGAAGGGCCTGATCGACTCAGGCTATCTTCAGGTTGAAGGGGCGGAATATCCCACCATCGATGTGACGAGCAAAGGACAGGAGGTCCTGAAAAGTGGCACCGCCGTCACGCTGAAGGCTGTGGAGGAGCGCCAGTTGGATGTGCCGGCACAGAAGCCGTCTCGCGAGAGGGCCCTGCCTGGGGCTGCTCTGCGAACATCGCCGGAGGATCAGGAGCTCTTCGAGCGGTTGCGCCAACTTCGCAAGGAGCTGGCTGAGGAAGAGGACGTGGCGCCCTTCGTGATCTTTCACGACAAGACCTTGAAGGCCATTGCCAGCCACAGGCCTGCGACTCCCTCTGCCCTGTTGGAAGTTCCAGGCATCGGCGAGCTGAAGGCGGATCGGTACGGTCGGCGGGTGCTGGCAGTGGTGAATGGGGATAGATAGCGATCAGCCATCAGCTTTCAGCTTTTTCACCCCTCCTTCGTAAGGAGGGGCTAGGGGAGGTCGATCCTGACGATACCTTCGCGGATAAATCTTCCAGAACCCCGTCCAGATTTTTTACAACATCGTCGTTGATGTATCGAATCACGCGAAGACCGCGAGACTGAAGATACTTCTCTCGTTCTCTGTCCTGTACGATCTGCTCGGCTCCGGCATGACTGTCGCCGTCTACTTCAATGACGAGAGACTGTTCGGGGCAATAGAAGTCTACAATGTATGGTCCGATGCCATGTTGTCGACGAAACTTGAGTCCTTGAAATTGTCTCGCTCTCAGCCGGAACCATAGTCGAGTTTCCGGCCCGGTCATGTTAGAGCGAAGTCGGCGTTTAAGATTGAGATAGCTTGCCTGTCCCTTTGTGGCTCTGGGCATGAGCCTCTATCTCCCTGGCGTTACGATTCTCTACCCCTCCTAGCCTCCCCTTACAAAGGGGAGGAAGTTTTTGAGGAGCTGATCGCTGAGGGCTGATAGCTATGTAAGCCCTCCCGCCTCTGCGAATCGCGCTTGCAGCTCCCCGTAGGTTTTCGTCACAGGAAACTGCGGGAACTCCTTGGGGAGGTGATCCGGCGGACAGAAGAAGAATCCCGCATGGGCTTCGCCCAACATGGCTGTGTCGTTGTAGGCATCGCCTGCTGCCAGGATGTGAAAATTGAGGGACTTAAGTGCCGCCACCGAATGTTTTTTCTGGTTCTGCATCCGCATGTGGTAATTGACGATACGGCCCGTGGGATCGATCTCCAGCTGGTTGCAAAAGAGCGCCGGAAATCCCAACTGGCGCATCAGCGGTTGGGCGAACTGATAGAACGTGTCAGACAGGATGATCACCTGGCAGCGCTCGCGAATCCAGGCGACAAAATTAATGGCTCCCTCCAGCGGGCCCATCTTGTCGATGACCTGCTGGATATCGTGAATGGTGAGCTTGTGCTGATCCAAAATGGCCAGGCGGCGCTTCATCAAGGCGTCATAATCCGGCATCTCGCGGGTCGTAATTTTGAGTTCTTCGATGCCGGTCTTGAGTGCGACGTTGATCCAGATCTCCGGCACTAACACGCCTTCTAAGTCTAAACAGATAATGACGGGCTTTTGCATTCGCGTTTCTCCTTGGATGTCATTTTCACTGCCAATGTGATGAGTGATCGGTGATGGGTGATAAGAGCAAGATGACTGAGTGAATCCTGCATGTCTCATCACTGGTCACCCATCACCCATCACTTCTTCTGAAATGCCTGGCTCAAAAACCGCCACATATTGTCGAGGACCTGGTCCAAGAGGGATGAGCCGGGCCAGGTCTGGCGGGATGCCGCTACATGCCGCTCGGCCCATTCCAGGGCCATCGGGAGCGGGATGAGCCGGGGGGGAGAGTTGGTCAAGGTTCCCCAGACCAGCCCCAGGATGGAACCGATGCGCATCGAGACCGGCAGGGGCCTGACAGGATTTTCGACTAGATCCTGGCAGAGTTCAGCCGGAGAAGTGACCAGAAGTTCACGGCAGGCGGCAGGCCTGGCCTCGTAAATCGAACACATCTCATTTTCTAAATAGGGACAGGGAATTCTCAGCGCATAGTAGGCCCGGTTAATCGGGTCCAGTGCTTCGTCGGGTATAGGCTTGGAGGCTTCTGCCACGCCATTGAGTTGACCCCATAGGTTCGCTTCTTTCAACCGATCCCTCGTCTCGCTGAGGCGCGTCAAGAGAAGGGTGCGCCGGTCAGTCGGCAGCTGTCCCACATAGTCCCGCAGCGAAAAGGCTTCTGGTGGAGAGAGCGGCACCAGCATGCGGCAGCAGGCGGCGCAGCCCATTCGGCAGGAGATGGTCTGGCCTGCTTCGATGGCCTGCTGGGCTTCCAGCTGCGCGGCTTCCTCGCCCAGGCGACGAGTGACCGGCACAATTGCCGTGATGGGGATCAGTCCCGTCGGCACGTCGATGGCCGTAGTCAGCCGTCCAGCCGGGGTATTTAGTGAGATGTCAAATCGTTCGACCATACAAACTCTTCACCCTGAACCATTTTCTTGTCGGCATCATAGAGAAGCGGTCTGCGGCTGGTCAACCGCGAGCCGGCAGGCTGTTGGGAAGTCGCCTGCCTGGAAATGCTGAACGGTGAGCGATGAACGTCGAAGGTGAGAATCGTTTTTCCGGTCATCGTTTAGCGCTCGGCATTCAGAGTTTCCCTGCCAGCCAATAGATCACGATGCCGGCCATTTCTGTGACCGCTTCTGTCGTGCGCTGTAACGCGTCATCATCCGGCAAGAAATCAAACAGGTCGAGGCCGTCCGAGCTTTCTCCAGGCAGGTCCCGTGAGACATAATCACAGGGGGCTGGCATGACGCGGAAGCCCTGCTTGCGGAATACAGGAACGGCACGGGGTAGATGACTGGCTGAGCTGACGAGGAGAATCGAGGCAGGCCCGATAAGCCGTTTGGTTCCCGTGGCATTCTCATAGGTGTTTCTCGACCCGGTATCGATCATCGTGGCAGATTCTGGAACGCCGAGGCGGAGGGCCCAACGTTTCATTTCGGCCGCTTCCTGGGGGCCGGTCCCGAAGATCCTGGCATCTCCCCCTGTCAGGATCAATGTCGTGGCATGGCCCTGTTGGTAGAGATCTACTCCACAAGTCGTTCGATTTCTGGAAGTAGAAGACAGCTCGTCGGTTGGTCTGAGCGAGCCCTTCTCATGGATGCCTCCTCCCAAGACGACGATGGCCTCGAAGCGATCGGATGGCGCCAGCTGAGGCGGTTGATACCGGGCCTCCAGCGAGCCGATCAGCAGGGTGGCGATCAACGGGCTGGACAGCACCACAAGGAGGAGGAGGGAGGATGCGAGGAGCCGGCGCAGCCACCGTACGTTTGCTGGCGAGAAGGGGCGAAAGGCCAAGACCGTGGCGGCGCTGAGGAGCAGCAGGACCCAGGTGAGGGGGTAGAGGCCGTACTTGACGAACTTATAGAGACCGAAGAAGAATGGAGTCAGTTCCATCAGGAGACCTCAATTGAACGTGAGATATCGCTGGCAGCATACAGGGAATCAGCTGAAGGACCAAGCAGGAAGAGGGGGCAGATGACGCCGGGACGCCGTTATTGGCTGATGAAATCGGAGCCGCGCGTGTTTTCAATCGAGGATCTGGCGCAAGCCCCAACGCAGACCACCAGTTGGGATGGGGTGCGGAACTATCAGGCGCGGAATTTCATGCGGGAGATGGCAGTCGGGGATCTCGTGCTGTTTTACCATAGTAATGCTGAGCCGCCGGCTGTGGTGGGGATTGCGGAGGTCGTGCGGACTGCCTACCCGGACGGGACGCAGTTCGAGAAGACCCACCATCATTATGATCCGGCCAGCCCTCCCTCTGCTCCACGGTGGGATATGGTGGACATCCGGTATCGGCAGACCTTCAAGGCTAGTCTGTCACTGGAGCGATTGAGGCAGGAGCCTCGACTGAAAGACATGGTCCTGTTGCGAAAGGGCTCCCGTCTCTCGGTCCAGCCTGTGACGGAAGCGGAATGGGCGGTGGTGTTGAAGCTTGCCGGGGCGAAGCAAACAGGGTGAAGAATTTTTGGTGCAAGATAGGCCGTTCCCGCAGGCTGCTCAAAAAGGCCGCCAGCAAGGCCGCAGCCGATGAAAGCACCGGAGGCGTAGCCTCTGGCTACGTTGAGGATGCTTTCGAGGGGAGAGCGAAGCTGGGGGCATTTTTCAGCGGCCTGCTATGTTTTGGCCTTGCCATCATCCAGATACCGATGCTGCCAGTCGAGCCAGGCATGGCCCAATTCGTGCGCGAGAATGTAGCGCCGTCTCGTGACGGGTAAACGTTTGCGAAGATAAATGGTTTTGGTGGAGTCGTCCCAGATGCCGTCGGCATTGGGGTCCCGATTGTCCATTTCCGTATCGGAAATCTGACGTACGGAGATCCGATAGCCGAAGGGGAGGACGACTCGAGAAGGCATGCGCAACATCGCCATAATCATTGCTCCTGATCGCCTGTTAGCGTATCACAAAGAGACCATTGGCATTACGGCCAATATAATCAGTACAATCAGTACAATCAGTATCTTACATATATTCACGGCGCTCATCCGTGGGCAAGAAGTTCTCTGCTAAAACGAATCGACCCGTGGTATCTTCAGTGCGATAGAATCAACGGAGGCGTAGTTGATTCGAGCCTTGGAGGAATGATCATGACGAACAAGCATCTATTGGTCGCTAGTCTGGTTGGGTTGATGGTCTCTGTGGCAGGGCTGACCCGGTTCGACGATTTAACGTCGGCGCAGGCGTCACCCTCCAGCCATGCGCCGCATGGAACCGTGACGATCGATGGGGTGACGGTCCCGGATATCGGTCCACTCACGACGTCCGTTCCGACTCCGTCCACGAATCTGATCTACAAGGCGAAAGTCGAGCTCGGCAAGCAGCTGTATTTCGATGGCCGTCTGTCGAAGAGTGGCGCGATCTCCTGTGCCTTTTGTCATAACCCTGCGACCGGATTTGCCGATCCCCGTCAAACCTCTATCGGGATCGAAGGCGGCGTGGGTGGGCGGCAGTCTCCCACGGTCTACAATACGGCCTTCAATCAGGTGCAATTCTGGGATGGGCGCGCGCGCTCCCTGGAAGAACAGGCCATTGGGCCGATTCAGAATCCGATCGAGATGGGCGAGACGCACGAGAATGTCGTGAAGAAGCTCGGCAAGATCAAGGGCTACCAGCAGCAGTTTCGATCCGTCTTTGGGACTGAGGTGAATCTGCAAGGAATGGCTGAGGCGATTGCCTCCTATGAGCGCACCATCCTGTCAACCAATTCCGCGTTCGATAAGTATGTGGCCGGTGATAGCACCGCGATGAGTGAATCCGCGGTGCGAGGTCTGGCCCTGTTCAAGGGCAAGGCCCGCTGCATTCTTTGTCATAACGGGCCGAACTTTACCGATAATCAGTTCCACAATCTTGGTGTGCCGCAAGTCGGGCCGCTGAAGGAAGATCTGGGCCGCTATTATGTGACCAAGGCAGAGAAGGACAAGGGCGCTTTCAAGACGCCGACGCTGCGGAGCATGAGCGAGACTGCTCCCTATATGCACGACGGGGCCTTCAAGACTTCCGAAGAAGTCGTGGATTTTCTCAATGCCGGAGGGGGAGCCAATCCGAATTTGAGTCCGTTCGTCAAACCGCTCAATCTGACTGCTGAGGAGAAGGCCGATCTCGTGGCATTTCTGAAGGCTTTGACGGGGGAGCCGATTCCCTTTCAGCTCCCAAAAATTCCCAAAAATTAGGTGAATCCTTTTAAAATCCTTGTGTCTCCCATAGTCAGTCGCGTATTCCATCCCCAACCTAGGAGGTCCTCATGATTCGAGCCCTAAGTATCGCATCTCTATTGAGTGTCGCTGTCTTATCCATGGGAACGGCCTTTGCCCAGGGCAGCGCTGCTGCTCCGGCAGCGGAGAAGAAGCCCGGCCCAGCCGATGGTTTCAACATTCATGTGATGGCCCCGCACAAATTTGAAGACGGCACGGTCCATGGTCCCTATCACCATTATTGCAAGGGGATCTCTCCGGAAGTTTTTCAATGTCTGCTGTTTGAATCGACCGAGCCGAATGCGCGGCTCACGGATGTCGAGTATTTTGTGTCCAAGTCAGTTTCGCGCGCGCATGTGCCGTTGAAGACCTGGAACAAGTATTACCATGACCACGAGGTCGAGATTGCGACCGGCCGCGTCCAGGTTTTGGATATGCCGGATGCACAGGCTAAGGAAGTGGCCGCGATTGCGGCTCAGACGGACGGGATCATCTTCCACCTCTGGCCGGATGGAGCCAAGGCTCCCAATGGAACGGTCGGTCATCCTCAGTATGTCGGCCACAAGCACCGGAAGGCGGAGAAAACGGACAAATAGCGAGTTGAGCAGGGAGGGAGTCCTCCCTGCTCTCCTCTGAGCTTTTGTTGCGGGAGGTCTGACGCGTGAATAGTTCTTTTCTGGCAGTTCTGGTGGCTGGTGCACTGCTCCTCCAGACTGTGCCCCTGTCGTGGGGCGCCAGCCAGGAGATTCTCCGCCCTCGTGTGCCGCGCGATCAGATCGACGCGGCTCGTGCCGTCACCAATCCCCTCCCTGCCAGCGACGAAATGATTGCGAGTGGCAAGGCCCTGTTCGAAGGGAAAGCCTTTTGCAAGGCCTGTCATGGAGCAGATGGGAAGGGGCTGGGAGGAGATATTGCGCCGGGGAGTTTGAAGGGTCCCCTGCCGAGAAATTTCACCGATAGAGCCTGGCAAGCCGCGCGAACCGATGGGGAGCTGTTCTGGATTCTGAAGAATGGCAGTAAGGGAACGGCCATGGCTCCTTTCATTCCTCTCGTGCTGACAGAAGAAGAAGCCTGGCAGGTTCTGCTCTACGTCCGGTCTTTTGGTCGTCCGTGAATCATGGCAGGGGTTCACGCCAGGTTGATGCTCCAAGGCCTGTTCTTCCTATTATTCAGCGCGCTGATTTTCGCGCCCTACGAGGCGAGAGCAGACTGGTCCGCCATCGCGGAGACCAAAGCCCTCTACACGGACAACGTGTTCGAACATTCGTCGGCTAGACGGTTGAGCCTGAGCGAAGATCCCAGTCAGCCGGCCATCGTGTCGGTAAAGAAGCCCAGCGATATCGTCTGGGAGCCTTCCCTCGATGTTCGCCATACCTCCACTCCCACAAATTTTGGTCAGACCGAAGTCTCATTCAAAGCGCATGGCTTCATCTATACCGACAATCCTCTCTTCAATCACGGAAACTACCGGATGCAAGTGAGGCAGGCGCTCGATCCTGAGACGTCCGTGCTGCTCCGCTATCGCTATGTGCCAAATCTCTTTTTGGGCCCGAACAATGAACGGCGCACCGGACGACGGTTGGAAGAAGAAGAGCGGGTGACGTCCCATATCTGGCGGCTGCAACTGGAGCGGCGTCTGACCGAGTCTTTCACCGCCACCCTGGTCGGCCGTTACGGCCTTCGCCAGTTCAATGAGGCATTTGCGGAGCGGGATACGACGTTCTGGACGTCGGGACCGCAGCTGGAATGGGCCATCAACTCCTGGCTCAGGTTGGCGACGGCCTATCTCTATGAGCGGGGATTGTCGGATGGGCGGCAGGAGATCCAATTCAAGGACGATGTCTCCTACCGCCAGCATTTTGCGTCACTGGGGGCCACAGCCTGGATGAATCCGTCCCTGTCTCTGACCGTCGGCTATGCCTACAGGCGGAAAATGTTTACCAGCGAGATTGTCGGGGATTCGAATCGAGGGGTGGTCGATACGACGCATCAGGGGTCTGCGGAGCTGCGGTATGAGATGAATCGGGCCACGGCGGTGACCCTGGGATTTCAGCGGAGCCAGCGATCCTCGAATGTCGGGACCCGCGACTTTTTCAATACCAATACGTCGCTTGGCGTTCAATACCAATTCTAGTCTTCCGGAATAGACGTGGGCCGTATGCCCGCCCAGGATTTCACGGAGGAAGGATCAGGGGGAGGAGGGGATGCGATGGAGAGAAGAATTTTGGTGAGGCGTGCAGGGGTTGAGCCGACGGCCCGCTGATTGAGGCACAGTTTGCTTGATTGGCGCGAGCGTGGTGGCGTCGCGTCGCGTCGCGTTGGGACTTACGGCGTCTTCGATTTCCATTCCCTCGCTAACTTTTGCGCCTTGGTGATTTGGAGTGGGGTCATCCTCTTTGCGAGCGCAACACGATATTTGAACGCGAGTTCAGATCCCTTCGCTGCTGACAGGCTAAACCACATATGGGCCTGGATAAAATTCCGAGGCACGCCCTCACCTTTTTCATACAGCCGGCCGAGGACGGTCTGGGCATCGGCATGTCCCTGTGCCGCCGCCATTTCATACCACTGCCGTGCTTGCGAGTGATCCTGCGGGCCCCCTAGGCCTAAGGCATAGAGGTCGCCGAGGCGGTGCTGCGCACCGGCATTCCCCTGTGTTGCGGCCTGTTCATACCATTGCCGCGCCTTTATATAGTCCTGTGGCACACCACGGCCCAGGGCATACAGCGCGCCGAGGTTGGTCTGTGCCAGCGTATCCCCCCGTGCCGCCTCTTCATACCATTGCCGCGCTTTTGCATAGTCCTGCGGCACGCCCCGCCCCGTGGCATACAGCACGCCGAGGTTGGTCTGGGCCAGCGCATAGCCCTGTGCCGCCGCTTCTTCATACCATTGCTGGGCTTGTCTATAGTTCTGCGGGACGCCCCGGCCCAGGGCGTACAGCACGCCGAGGTTGTACTGCGCCGTCGCATCCCCTTGTGCCGCTGCCTTTTCATACCACTGCCGTGCTTGCGTATAGTCCTGCGGGACGCCCTGGCCCAGGGCGTACAGTACGCCGAGGTTGTACTGCGCAATCGCGTCCCCTTGCTCCGCCAACGGGCGGAACTCACGCAACGCTGTGGCATAATCGCCGAGGTTTGCGGCGTCCATTCCCGCGTGAAAGTCGGCCCACGCAGGCACAGTGAAACAGATGATCGACAGCACCCACAGAATGGTGCGAGCCGGGCGTCTGGACGGGGCCTCTCTCGGTGACATCAGCTACTCCCCCTGGAATGGATTGCGCCGCCAGGCTAGGCGTTCAGCGGGGCAGTGTCAACCTGAGTCCTTCCGTCTGTCAAACCACAGTAGAAATGTCCTCTTTCTCCCATAGTAGAAATGTCCGGTTTATGTGATGCCCGCCGCCGCGTGTCGTGTTCCTTCCGGCAGCAGGCGCTTGCGCCACGGATGCGCGCGTGTCGGCGTGACCGGGCGCT
>JAPLLI010000213.1 GCA_026387615.1 Nitrospirota bacterium | reverse complement strand
CTGAATGACTTTTCCTATGCTCACGGCTCACTCCTTCTTCAACGTGGCGGACTATTTCAGCGCTTCGGCGCCGCCGACGATATCCATCAGTTCTTTAGTAATCGCGGTCTGGCGGGTCTTGTTGTAATGCAAGGTCACTTTTTTGATCAGCTGTCCGGCGTTGCGTGTCGCGCCGTCCATGGCTGCCATGCGGGCGCCATGTTCCGCCGCGGCCGATTCCAGCAGAATGCGAAACGTTTGCGTCTGAAAATGTTTCGGGATGAAGACGTTCAACAGGTCGGCTTCGTCCGGTTCATAGAAGTAACTGCCGCCGGTCGTGCCTTCAGCCTGGGCGGTCCCGAATTCGGCTGCGGTATCGACGGGGAACAGCTTCTCCACGATCACCCGTTGCTGAATGGCGGACTTGAACTCGTTATAGACGATGTAGAGTTCATCGAAGGTGCCCTTGACGAAATGATCGGTCAGGTCGCCGCCGATATCGATCGCATGCTCGAATGTGAGTTTATCGAAAATGCCGGTCCATTCTTGTCTAATCGGCCAGGTGCGGCGCCGGAAATAGTCCCGGCCTTTACGTCCCACAATGCTCAGGTTGACCTGGACTCCACGGCCTTCGCATTCCCGTACAAACTCCGTGGTTTTCCGCGCGATATTGCCGTTGAATCCGCCGCACAGCCCGCGATCGCTCGTGATGACGAGAACTTCGACCTTCTTGCCCTCGCGTTTTTGTAGCAGAGGGTGGGAGGCCCGATTCACGCGCTGGCTCAAGTTGCTGAGTACGCCCCGCATCTTGAGCGCATAGGGCCGCGCCGCCAGAATACGGTCCTGCGACCGTTTCAGCTTCGCCGCGGCCACCATCTTCCTGGCCTTGGTGATCTTTTGCGTATTTTTAAACGCCGCAATTTTACGGCGCAGACTCTGCAAGCTAGGCATAGTTTCAGAGGCCTCAGTGCCCCAATTAAGAATTCAAAATTATGAATTATGGTTTTGCGCCGTATCCCATTTTCTGCTTAAAGGCGACGATGATCTCTTTCAGTCTGGCCCCGACCTTGTCATCGATTTTTCCGATGCTGGCGATTTCCTTCTTCAGCTCGGGATGATGCTGTTGGACGTAGTGCAGCAGGTCGGTTTCGAACTGTTGTACTTTGTCGACGGCGACATCGTCCAGGTATCCGTTGACGCCGGAGTAAATCGACAGGACTTGATCGGCGACCGGCATCGGCTTGTATTGGCCCTGCTTGAGCAATTCCACCATGCGCACGCCCCGCGCGAGCTGCATCTGCGTCGCTTTGTCCAGTTCGCTGCCGAACTGCGAGAAGGCGGCCATTTCGCGGTATTGCGCAAGGTCGAGCCGAAGGGTACCGGCCACCTGCTTCATGGTCTTGATTTGGGCCGAACCACCGACGCGGGAGACAGAGAGTCCCACGTTAATCGCGGGGCGGATACCGGAATAGAACAGATCGCTGCCGAGATAGATCTGCCCGTCGGTGATCGAGATGACGTTGGTCGGAATATAGGCAGACACGTCGCCGGCTTGCGTTTCAATGATGGGCAAGGCGGTGAGGCTTCCCCCGCCGAGCGCATCACTGAGTTTGGCCGCGCGTTCCAACAACCGCGAGTGCAGATAGAACACGTCGCCCGGATAGGCTTCGCGGCCCGGCGGACGACGGAGCAAGAGCGACAATTGGCGATAGGCCACGGCATGCTTGGAGAGATCGTCGTAAACGATCAGGGCATGCTTGCCGTTATCCCGGAAATATTCGCCGATGGCTGCGCCGGAGAAGGGCGCGAGGTACTGCATCGGCGCCGCATCGCTTGCGGTGGCCGCGACCACGATGGTGTATTCCATCGCGTGGTTCTCTTCGAGCGTCTTGACGACGCGGGCCACGGTGGAACGTTTCTGCCCGATGGCGACATAGATGCAAAATACGTTGAGGCCCTTTTGATTGATGATCGTATCGACGGCGATGGCGGTCTTGCCGGTCTGCCGGTCGCCGATGATCAACTCACGCTGGCCTCGGCCGATGGGGATCATGGCATCGATGGCCTTGATCCCGGTCTGCAGGGGCTCGCGCACGGATTGGCGGGTGTTCACGCCGGGGGCCACCACTTCGATTCGTGACGACAGCGTCGAATTGATCGGGCCCTTGCCGTCGATGGGCTGGCCGATCGCGTTGACCACACGGCCGATCAGGGCTTCGCCGACCGGGACTTCTGCAATACGCCCCGTGCGTTTGACCGGATCGCCTTCCTTGACGCCGACATCATCGCCCATGAGCACGGCGCCGACATTGTCTTCTTCAAGATTCAACGCGATCCCGTAAAGGCCGCCTGGAAACTCGAGCATTTCGCCGGCCATGGCGCCGTCCAGACCGTAGACCTTCGCGATGCCGTCTCCGACCTGGATGACGGAGCCGGTCTCCTTGACGTCGACCTGTTTGTCGAAGCCTTTAATTTTTTCTTTGATGATCGAACTGATTTCTTCTGCCTTGATCTGCATGGCTACTCCTTAGTCAACAAACTCTGCATCGCTTGTAACCGCCCACGGACGGTGCTATCGACCACCGTGCTGCCGAGTTGAATCTGCATGCCGGCGAGATGGCGGGCATCCGTGTGAAAGGTCACGTCAACCTGACGTTTGAGCGTCTCGCGTAACCGAGCGCTGATTCGATCTTGTTCGGCCGGGGGCAGGGCCGCGGCCGAGGATACGGTGATCTGTTGGGTGCCTTTCGACGCATCGGCAAGCTTGGCGAAGGCCTCGGCGATTTCAGGAAGAAAGCCGACGCGGTTCTTTTTCACCAACTGTGCGAGAAAGGTTTTGCCGACCGGCGGGCAGCCTAGGCGTGAACCGAGCTCGGCGAGCACCGCGATCTTCTCTTCCGCGCCAAAAGCCGGCGACGCCACGACATGTCGCAACGACCCCGATTCTTTCATCGCCTCACCCAGCGCCATTAAGGCTGCGCGGGTTGATTCAATGGTGGAGGCGTCGAGTAGTTCGAAGAGCGCTTGTGCGTACCGTCGCGCGACTGCTGTCTTGATCACGATAAGATCCGTTCGTTCTTCTTTTTGACAAAAGGGAAACCCCGTGCGTATGCACGTAAAGAGGCGCGCCAAGTTAGCATTGGTGGACAAGGGCTGTCAATACGATCAGAGACTCGTCGAAGCTAGAAGGGCTGGATGATGCCGCCGCCGAGTACGCGATCGTTCCGATAGAAGACCGCGGACTGCCCGGGGCTCAAGGCCCGTTGCGGTTCATGGAAGAGAATGCGAAGGGTCCCCTCTGCAAGAGGCTGGACGGTCGCCCGCGTGGCGGGCGTGGCATAGCGAACCTTTACCTCGACCTCTGTTGAGCCGGCGAGCAGGGAAGGATCGAAGAGATTGAGATCTGCGATGTCACATTGACCGCGGCGCAAGGATTCTTCCGTCCCGAGGACCACCGTATTGGTGGCGGGTTGCACTTGTTGCACATAGAGTCTGCGACCGGTCGCAATTCCGAGCCCTCGCCGTTGTCCCGGTGTATAGAAGGCAATCCCTTCATGGTCGCCCAAATATTGTCCCGTTTCATCCACGAAGGCCCCGGCCTTTTTGGCGTCAGGCGCTTCCTTTTCGATGAAGGTTCGATAATCGCCGTGGCTGACGAAGCAGATTTCCTGGCTTTCTTTCAATTCGTCCACGGGTAGCCCCAGGGTCTCCGCTTCCTTCCAGACGTCGGATTTCTGCATCTCCCCCACAGGAAAGAGCAGGCGAGAGAGCCAGGGCTGGCGCAGACGATAGAGAAAGTAGCTTTGGTCCTTCTTCGGATCGGTCGCCCGCTGGAGAGTCGGGAGATCATCAGACTTGTCAATACGCACATAGTGGCCGGTGGCCACCAAGTTGATTCCGCGTGCCTCCGCCAGCTCAAGGAGACCGCGGAGCTTGACCCGCTCATTGCACCGGACACAGGGGTTGGGGGTGGTGCCGTCAAGGTAGCCGGCCAGAAAGTCGTCGATGACGCCGGCGCGGAAGGTGTCTCTCGTGTCGACCACTTCATGCGGGATCTTCAATGTTTGCGCCACGTAGCGGGCAATGCCGACCTTGCAGCAGCCGCGCTCTTCCCATTTTTTGGAGGCCGCAACCGTTTCGTCTTCGTGTTCCCAGACCTGCAGGGTGACGCCGTGGACGTCGTAGCCCTGGCGAACCAGAAGTGCTGCGGCGACGGAGCTGTCCACTCCACCGCTCATGCCGAGAAGGACTGTAGGGCGTTCCATAAGGCTCTATTGTACTGACGGGTGAGCGAAAGGGCTAGAGGGACCGTGCGGATAATGAATGAGCGGCCGCGCTGAGGCCGTGAGGCAGGCCGACCGAGAGAGCCCGCCCGTCATTCACCGGCTGGATGCCCATATCGCAGGTGCCCTGAAGGTGAGAGCCTTCCTCGATCGCAATCACTGGAGTGAGGATTTCTCCAATCAGCAGGCCTGGCTTGAGAATCTGAATCTTGTCCGTGGCGGTGATGGTGCCGGAGATGTTGCCGCTATTCATGAGCACGCCGGCGGAGACGATGCCGGTAATGACGGCATGCTCTCCGACGATCAGCGTTCCGGTGACGTGGACTTCGCCCTCGACGCGACCGTCAATCTGCATGGTGCCATGAAAATTGATCGAACCTTTAAAGGTGACGCTTTTTCCCAGGAGCGCAAAGTTCCCGCTGCCGGCTTCGGCTTGCTGGTCCTGTTCTTTTATGGTCCACATCAGTGTCTCCTGCGACTCGTTCCGTCCATCCCGTGGCCAGCGGCATTCGGGGATGGGCAGAAAAATACCTACATGCAAATACGTCTTCTATCCATTGCTGCGCTTGACGTCCTGTTGGGCGATCATTCCAACTGGACGCAAGGTCGTCTCACGGTTCAGCTCGTGCACGGCATGGGTCATTTCGAGGTCACCATTGAAGAGCACGCCGTCTTCGATGGAGATGATGGGAGTCTTGATGCTACCCTTCACGACCGCCGGCGCCCGGAGCTTTATGCGCTCCGTGGCCACAATATCGCCCGTGATTCTTCCTTTGCAGATGATCGCTCCAGCTGTGATTTTCGCCTGGATGACCGCCTCTTCCCCGACTAGGAGCACGCCGTCAGTGTGAATTTCACCGATGAGATTTCCGTCAATTCTCACGGTCCCGTTATAGGAGATGATGCCTTTGAACTCGACACCCTTTCCCACAAAGGCAATGATGTCTTTCGTATCTTCGGTTGTTAAGTTGGTCGTGAGATCCGTAGCCTCGTCCTGCCCGTCCTCGCCCGGATTTTTTTTGTCCTGTTTCCTGTCCCACATGATTGCGCCTCCTGCAAATGATGCCGTGATGTACGCGCGATTATGCGCCGTACGATGAGTGATTCCTAGCGACGAGTTTGGTCGTTAATCGAGCAATAAATATGCCCTATCTCTCGCAAGTTTTACCAGATGATAATAGATAAATATTAATTCAGCAGCGTCTCAAGAATTCCCTCGAGCTCCGGAGGGGAGAAGTAGTGAATAATAATTTTACCGCCGCGCCGTCCCTTTTGAATCGCGACTTTGGTCCCTAATCGTTTCTGCAACCGTTCCTCGACGTCAGTCCAGGGAGTTCGCCGCAGTTCTTTGGCTTTGCGAGGCTTTGCAACCGGTGAAGATTCCACGAGTTTTTCCGTCTCTCTCACCGAGAGCGTCTGCGCGATTACGAGTTGAGCGATCCGGAGTTGTTCGTTCGGGTTTGGAAGGCCAAGAATCACTTTGGCATGGCCCATGGAGAGTTGATTCGTTTCGATCAACTGCTGAACCTCTGAGGGCAGATGGGTGAGCCGCACGATGTTGGCGATCGAGGATCTTTCACAGCCGACTCGTTGCGCAATTATGTCCTGGGTGAGCCCAAATTCGCTCATCATCCGATGATAGGCTCTGGCCATTTCCATCGGATTGAGGTCTGCTCGCTGAAGGTTTTCCACCAGCGCCAGCACAACCGATTCTTCATCTCCGCAATTGCGAATGACCGCTTGAATCGTTTGGATTCCCGCGTCTTTTGTTGCGCGCCACCGCCGCTCCCCGGAAATGAGTTCATAGATGCCGTCGCCCTTGCGGCGCACTAAAATCGGCTGCAAGAGACCGCTTTCTTTCAAGGAGGCTGTGAGCTCTGCAAGCTCTTGGGGGGCAAAGATCTGTCTCGGCTGATAACGATTTGGCACGATCGCATCGACCCGCAGACGTTGCACCTCCGGCATGTCAGCCGTCGACGCAGGCTTCGCGGGAGGCAGCAGTGCGTCGAGTCCTCTACCGAGCGCTTTTTTCTCCATGACTCACAAACTCCTTGGCTAAGGACAGATAGGCCTGGGCTCCTGCCGATGCGACGTTATACAACATGGCCGGACGTCCGTAACTTGGGGCCTCGGCGAGGGTCACATTTCGAGGGATCACGGTACTGTAGACGACGTCTTTGAAATGCTCGCGCACCTGCTCAACGACTTGACGGGCCAACGTATTCCTCGCATCAAACATTGTCAAGACGATCCCTTCCAGCGCGAGGTCCTGGTTAAACGACTGACGGACTCGCTCGATACTCCCGACCAATCGGCTGAGGCCTTCCATGGCATAGTATTCACATTGAACCGGAACTAACACGGTATGAGCGGCGACGAGTGCATTGACAGTCAGGATCCCCAATGTCGGGGGGCAATCGAGGAAAATGACGTCGAAGAGCGGCTCAACCTTCCGGAGGAAATGCTGCAGCAGTTTTTCCCGTTCTTCAACGTTGACCAGCTCTATTTCTGCCCCGGACAGATCAGCATTGGCTGGCAACAGCGATAGACCGTTGACTTCTGTCGCGAGCATGGCCTCTTGAAGCTGTGTTTCGTTGACGAGACAGTTGTATACGGTAGTCTGTAGGGATCTGGGATCGACCCCCAATCCGCTGGTAGCATTGCCTTGCGGGTCCATATCCACAAGCAAGACACGTTTGCCCAAAAGTGCGACGCCAGCGGCTAGATTGACGGCAGTGGTCGTTTTTCCGACCCCACCCTTTTGATTCGCGATGGCAATGATTTTTGTCATAATATAACGAACTAATTTATTATGATGTTCCACGTGGAACATCATGTATATAATTGAAAATATTGTTAAATGTGCCTTTCAAGCACTGAAATAACTCTTTTGCCTGATCCCTCTGGCAAAACAAAAGTCGTCTCACCAAGAAGATGAAATCCATCACCTATTTCATGTTGTTGAAAAGACTCCGTTCTGTATAACGCGACTCTTCCTTTTGCTGCCAACAAGGCAGGAATGTATTCCCTGATTGCTTCAAACTTTAATGCCCTGAGGACAATCATGTCAGCAGTAGGAGTGGCTGGCCGTTTAGCATATTGCTCAATGGTACCATTAAAAGTGGAAATCCCACGAAGTTTCAATTGGCCGATTATCGAGTTGAGAAATGAGCATTTTTTTTGTATCGGCTCAATAAGGACCACTTGTAAGTCAGATCTCATGATTTTGAGCGGAATGCCTGGAAATCCTCCGCCAGACCCCACATCAAGCACCACAGCCTGTTCGGGAAAACTTGTCGCAACCAGCGCAGCTAGCGAGTCAACGAAGTGTTTGATGATGATTTCCTTGGGAGCGACGATGGCCGTAAGATTGATCGTCTTATTCCACTCGATAAGTTGGGTAAGGTAGATCATGAACTGTTGCGCTTGGGATTTTTCGACAGTTAGTCCGATTTCCCGCGCAATGCGTATGAGAAAATCATGTAATCCTTGTTCATGTTCCACGTGGAACAATTACGTGATTAAACAGATGAGGTCAAGACATTCCGACATAAAGTAGAGAAACTCTATGTTTGCTAGTTTAGGGGGGAAAGCTGGAGAGGACTGTCCCTATTAGTCTCTCCCCTGTGTTTCTCAAGCGCTACGAGGAGAAGGGAAATTGCTGCTGGCGTGATGCCTGAAATTCTAGAGGCTTGACCAATGGATGCCGGGCGTACTTTTTTTAGCTTCTCGCGAACTTCTCCAGAAAATCCAGGCGTTTTATCGTAATCGAAGCCGATCGGAATGGGCTTCGATTCGAGCTTTTTGAATCGGCCAATCTGTTGAAGCTGGCGCTTGATATAGCCTGAGTACTTGACTTGCAACTCAATTTCTTCATATGTTTCAACGTCTTGCACTGAGTCAATCTCAAGCGCCTCTAACAGGGTCTTATAGCTGACCCCCTGGCGCCGTAACAGTTGAGCTGCGGTGCAGGGCCCTGAGATGTCATCAATCTGAATCTTTGTCAGGCGCTCACGAACTATCTCAGTGAGCCTTGGTCGAAACTCTTCAAGCCGTACAAGGTCAGATTCGATGGCTTCCTGTTTGACCTGAAACTTGGCATAGACCTCGTCGGAAATCAGCCCGGCCTGCCGTCCTGTATCGGTCAATCGAAGATCTGCATTGCCATGGCGGAGCAAGAGACGATATTCCGCCCGCGAGGTAAACATGCGGTAGGGCTCTCGCGAGTCCTTGGTGATGAGATCATCAATTAAAACGCCAATATAGGCTTGAGAACGGTCGAGCACCAAGGGTGCCGCATCGCGGATTTTCAGAACGGCATTAATCCCGGCCATCAAGCCCTGAGCCGCTGCTTCCTCATAGCCTGATGTCCCGTTGATCTGTCCCGCATGGTAGAGGCCGGTGAGTAGTTTGGTCTCCAGAGTCGGATGGAGTTGTCGCGGAGGAAAGTAGTCATATTCGATGGCATAGCCAGGCTTGAGCATGGTGGCCTGTTCTAATCCTGGAATCGTCTTCAGCATCGCGGCCTGCACATCTACCGGCAGGCTGGTCGAGATGCCGTTGGGATAAAATTCATTGCTCTCCAGCCCCTCCGGCTCAATAAACACCTGGTGTCGCTCTCTCTCCGCGAAACGTACGACTTTATCCTCGATCGACGGACAGTATCGCGGCCCTACCGATTCAATGATGCCGCTGTAGAGAGGTGACCGGTCCAGGTTGCGCTGGATCAACTCGTGGGTCGCACGATTAGTATGGGTGAGATGGCAGGGAAGCTGCCGGTTCAGAATCCGGTCGGTCCGATAGGAAAATGGCGGAGGCGGATCATCTCCCGGCTGCGGCACCATCACGGAAAAATCGATGGTTGCCCCATCCAAGCGAGGGGGCGTGCCGGTTTTGAGACGGCCCACTTCGAATCCCAGGTCGCGCATACAGTCTGACAGGTGTTCAGCCGAGGCCTCTCCGGCCCGTCCGGCAGGGAAGTGGTTCAGGCCGATATGGATAAGGCCCTTAAGGAATGTGCCCGATGTCAGGATGACGGCCTTCGCGAGAACGTGATCCCCGCGACCGGTCACGACACCGGTAATCGCACCGGCTTGTATCAGCAGGCGATCGACCGTCCCTTCACCAATTGTCAATCCCGGCTGGAGCCGCAACGTCTGTTGCATGGCCTCCCGGTAGAGTTTCTTGTCGCATTGGACGCGAAGGGCTCGCACCGCTGGCCCCTTGCTCGTATTGATGAAGCGGAATTGGATGCCGGCCTGATCCGTGTTCCGTGCCATCTCCCCGCCCAGCGCATCGATTTCCTTGACCAGATGGCCCTTGGCGATGCCTCCGATTGCCGGATTGCAGGACATCTGCGCGATGCGGTCGTGATCCATTGTGAGCAGCAGGGTGCGCGCGCCCATACGAGCCGCGGCCAAGGCGGCTTCGCAGCCGGCATGACCTCCCCCCACGACAATGACGTCAACGGTCTGACCCACGTTCACTCGTTTCCTATTTGCCGATACAAAACTGTGAAAAAATCTGGCCGAGAATTTCGTCCGTCGTAATGGCGCCGGTAATTTCACCGAGCGCATCGGCGGCCGCGCGTACATCGATCGAGACCAGCTCCCCGGCCATTCCACCTTGTACGGACTCAAGGGCCTGGCCCAAAGACTCCCCGGCCCGGCGCAACGCGTCGCGATGCCGCACATTCGTGACGGTGATACTCTCCGCTGACTCAAAGCCTCCCGCGACCAGTTGGGCACGAAGGGCCGACTTTGCCCGATCAATTCCTGCGCCGGTTTTGGCCGATATAGCGTAGGTCGGATGGCCAACCAGCGCGGAGTCCGCATTGCCAGGACCGGCAAGATCCGATTTATTCAGCAGCACCAAATGTTTGCGATCGCTGACAGCCTGTAACAGTTCCCGATCATCGCTCGTGAGGGGTGCAGTCCCATCCAGCACCACCAACAAAAGGTCTGCTTCCTCCTGTGCGGTGCGAGTCCGTTTGATTCCCTCTCGTTCAACGAGGTCATCCGTGTCCCGCAGTCCCGCCGTATCAATTAAACGAATCATCACCCCGTCCAGATCGATGGATTCCTCGATCACGTCCCTCGTGGTTCCTGGAACGGCTGTTACGATGGCCCGCTCCTCCTTGAGGAGACGGTTCAAGAGGCTGGACTTGCCGACATTCGGGCGTCCCAGAATGACGACGCGCGCCCCGTCGCGCAGGATCCGCCCCTCCTGAGCCGTCGCTTCCAGTCTGTGAATTCTGGCACAGGCTTCCTTCACGATACGCAGCAGTTCATCTCGTTGCAGAAAGGCAATGTCCTCGGCGACGAAATCGATTCCGGCCTCTACCTGAGCTAACACGGTCAGGAGTGAGGCCCGAGCCTGGTCCACCTCGCGAGCGAGCTCACCCCGTAGATGGCGTTGCGCGATATGTAATCCGGCGGATGAGGTGGCTCTGATCGTATCGAGCACCGCTTCGGCCTGGGAGAGATCCAGCCGCCCGTTGAGAAAGGCCCGCTTCGTGAACTCTCCCGGCTCCGCCATTCTTGCGCCGGACTCAATGCAGACCTTACAGAGCAGCCCCAGCACTAAGGCTCCCCCATGAGATTGAATCTCCACCACATCCTCTGCCGTAAAGGATCTGGGCGCTTTCATATAGACCACGAGCGCTTCATCCAGCAGGTCCGCGGCCGGCGCCCGATCGTGAGGGAGGGGGACATCGTTTCGTTTGCTCGAAGAGGGAATCAGCAGATCGGCAAGAAGCAGCCGATGGGAGGCCAGCGATGAGAGGGGGTGGCCATTACGCAATCGAACGACTCGGGAGGCAACGGCCAGGGATTGGGGGCCACTTAGACGAACGATCCCGATGCCGCCCTCCCCCATGGGGGTGGCAATGGCACAGATCGTATCGTCGAGTCCTCCCTGCATAACGGCTCTTTCGCTCAGCGGCATTCCCATGGCGGCTCGCCCTCTCGTAGCGCCTGCGAGCGGTTAGGGTTCTATGCCGCGACTTAAGATCCTGCTGAGACGAGCGCTTTGTTGCGAAACAGAAAGCGATCCGTAAAGACTTGTTGCGAAATGGTCAGGACATTGTTCGTCAGCCAATACAAGACCAGGCCCGCAGGAAAATTGACGAACAGAAAGGTCATGAACACCGGGAGGATCAACATGATCTTCGCCTGTGTCGGGTCCATCGTGGTGGGCGTGATCTTCTGCTGGATCACCATGGTCGCTCCCATGATCACCGGCAGCACATAGTAGGGATCCTGCACCGACAGGTCGGTAATCCAGAGCATGAAGGGAGCCTGGCGCAAATCAATCGTCATATAGAGAATGTTGAACAGGGCCACGAAGACCGGCATCTGGAGAATCATCGGGAGGCAGCCGCCCACCGGATTCACTTTCTGTTCGCGATAGAGCTTGATCAATTCCTTGTTGAGGCGGTCCCGGTCATCTTTGAACTTTTCCTGCACCGCAGCGACCTTGGGCTGGATCAGCTGCATCATTTTCATCGACTTGTAGCTCTTGTACTGCAAGGGGACAAACAACAGTTTGATCGCCATCGTCAGGAGGATGATGGTGAGCCCGTAGTTGTAGGTGTAGTCATGGATAAATCTGAGCACATAGAAAATCGGCTTCGCCACCGACTTCACCACGGTCCAACTGCCGAAGATGAACCAGCCGAAATCGATCGTGTCTTCCAGCCCCACGTTCAAGGAGCGGAGCGTGTCGTATTCTTTGGGGCCCGCATAGAGCTGCAGGGCGACGGAGGCCCCTGCGGTCGGTATGGGCATCCGCACACCGGCCGAGACGATTTTATCGCCTTCCTTCTTAGCCAGCGCGGAGGTTGCTTGTTTCGGCATCAAGACCGACAGAAAGTACTTATCTTGTAGCGCGACCCACTGAACCGAGCCCTTCCGCTCAAGCTCCGTGTCCGGTGTTTCCTTTTCTGCCTTGTCGTCAACCAGCGAGGCCGATCCGATCAGGCCGATGAACCCTTCGCCCCATTCCACGATCCCGAAGTTCGTGCCCAGGCCAACATCGTAGGCTTCGGTCACTCCTTCCAGGGCGACGGCGATATCCACCACATAACTATCGTGATGAAACGTCAGCCGTTTTTCCACGCCAAGCTGGGTGGCCGGATCGTGAAACTGCATCGTGACATGACCGACAGGATGAGCGGCGTCGAGGCTCGTGAAGTCTGCCTCAATATGGTAGAGGCCTTCCCGAAGGGTTTTTTCAATGTCAGCATTGGCGACGGTAATCGAGAGGGGGCCTTTGAATTTCCCCCCTGAATAGACGAGTTGTACGGGCTTTTCTTCCGGAGGCGCCGTATGGTACCGCTTGAGTTCCCAGCTTTTGATGACTCCGCCACGGTTCGACAGGCCCACCCGAACGAGACCCGTTTCAACCGTCACCGTCTGTTCTGCGGTGGCTGGCGAGATATCAGCGGAGCGGACGTCAGGCTGTTGACTCGATTGGGTGGCGATGCTCGCATCGGTTGAGCCGGTTTCTGTTCCCCCGATGATAGAGGAGGGAGCCGACAATGGTTCAGTGGAGGAGGAGCCGCGGGCGGCTGAGTCCTGAACGGAAGGTGGCTCAGGGAGCCAGCCCATCTGCCGGAGGAGCAGATCGTATCCCAGGATGATCGCTAAGGAGAGCACGAGAAAGATGACGACGCGTTTTTCCATGACCAATTAATATCCGATGTGAACGGCCAAGAACCCTGTTACTTCACAGGATCCATTCCTCCAGGATGAAACGGGTGACATTTCAGCAGACGGCAAGCCGCCAGTCTCAGCCCACGGAGTACCCCATACCGGCTGACCGCATCGCTCGCATATTCAGAACAGGTCGGCTCAAAGCGGCAGGCCGGTCCCAGAAACGGCGAGATCCAATAGCGGTAACCGGCAAGCAGTGACAGGCAGCAGTGGCGCACGCTAGTCCTCCTGGGTACGCAAGAGCCGTTGGCGTTGGAGCGACGACAGCCAGGCTTCTTTCAGCGCGGCAAAGGGCTGAACAATCGATTCCCGCTTAGGAAAGACCACGAGGGCCTGCCCCTGGAGCAATTGATCCTGGACTTGTCTCGTCAGTTCCCGAAACAGACGTTTGACTCGATTCCGGCTGACGGCTCCCCCGAATCGTTTCCCTACTACAATACCGATCCGGGTGCCATTCCCCTCAACTGCACAAATCATCATGTTAAAGAAGGGGGTCGAGATACGACGTCCGTGCTTCTTGGCATGTTCGATATCACGGCTACGCTTGAGGAAGAGATCCCTGTCCGCTCCCCTCTGTGCCTTCGCGGGCCTCTCGGGTGAGGGGTCGTTCGCACAGGAATTCCCGTTCGAGACCAGATCTCCGGACTCGATCATGACCACACACCGTCATCCTGTAAAGGGAACGCCCAAGTCTGGGACAGGTACCGGGAGGCAAGATTCCTTGCGAAGCCTGTAGGATACCGGTTCAACCTATACGGTCAAACGGGCCCGGCCCTTCGCGCGCCGGCGAGCCAAGACCTTCCGGCCATTCTTAGTGCTCATCCGTTTACGGAATCCATGCTCACGTTTTCTCTTGAGGTTCGATGGCTGGGCCGATGTAAATGACATATAATCACTCCTTACTAAGAAGACTCGCAGATGAACGGGGCATTATAGGGAAGGGGTTGCACCCTGTCAAATATGATCTTTCGGCGGACCGAAGTATTCGTGCGGCTACTATCCTCAGCGCTCGGGTTAAAGGCTCGGCCCGGCCATTCATTTTAGCGTTTCATTGAGGCGCTTTTGCCGGTGGAGGGCTAGATCGCCCCATAACTTTATCGCAGCGCGCACCGCACGGCTCTCATAAGCCGTTGTAATTACGTGGGTTGCTAGTAGTAGGTGCCATCGCTTTACTGGCATCGCCCTTGCGACTTAGTGAAATTTCTCAGTGTTTGGTTTACGAAGCCTAGGGATAGTCATTGAACAGACATACTGCACGCCGACGCTGGTCGGATTTTTAACAAGGAGAGAAACCATGATGACACGAGTAACGATGTTGCCAGTGATGTGCGCGCTCTTGGTGCTGACGGCCTGTGCCAAGCCGCCGACGGAGCAGATTGCCGCGGCAGAAAAAGCTGTGACCGAAGCGCAACAGAGTGGCGCGTCAACGTACGTTGCGGACGAATATGCCAAAATCGAAGGCACGATGGCCGCGCTCAAGAAGGAAGTGAACGAGCAAGACGGCAAACTGGCTCTCTTCCGCGATTACGGAAAGGTTGAACAGCTTGCCGTCGCCGCTAAGAGCGAGGCTGAGCGGGTAACCGTCGAGGCTACGAAGAAGAAGGAAGAAGCGAAAGCCGCCGCACTCCAGGCCCAACAAGTTGCACAAGAAGCCGTTGCAGCCACGCTGGCGCTGGTCGCCAAAGCACCCACCGGAAAAGATCGCGCCGCATTGGAGTCGATCAAGGCTGATGCCGAAGCCCTCAAGGAATCGCTGACCCAGGTGCAGGCGGCCCTTGATGCAGCAGATTATCCGACCGCTCAAACAAAGGCCAAAGCCATTCACGAAAAGAGCCAGGCCGTGTCCCATGAAATCGAGACCGCTCTTGCCAAGATCGGAAAGGGAAAGCCCTCCGCAGCGAAGACGAAGAAATAAGAGGATAGCATTATCGTATGGTTGGTCATTATCCACGCATCATGTCGGTGTTCTTGGGGTGGGGAACCGTGATTCTGGTCGGCTTGCTCAACGGCTGCGTGGAAGCTGTGCCCCAAGACGCGATTGAAGCGGTTGAAAACATCGATCGGGACCTCTTGGAGTTGCGGGCAGCGGAATTTTCGCCGAACGACTATGCGCAGTTTGCCCATCAGTGGATGGCGCTGAAAAGTCGTGTTCAGGCCGAGGAAGATCTGATCCACTGGCCCTGGGAGCCCAACGACTTGGAGCTCGCCCTTCGGCGGCTCCAGGAAGAAGGGGCCCAGACGGTTGCCCGCCTGACCAAAGAGCGTGAATCGTTGCGCCATTCGGCTGAAAACAGGATCGCTCAGATCGAGGATCGATTCCGGGTGATGACGGTGCAAGTCGGCGCCATTGATAGCCGACTCGTCCTGGGGCAAAAGCCCGTCGAAACCGATCTGCTCATGAAACAGGCCCACGCCTTTTATGAGCAGGGTCAGTACGATCGCTCGCTCGACGCGTCTGACCGGGCCTCGCAGAATCTGGCCACGCAAACGGCGCTGCTGAGCAACGAGTTTGGGCGCTACGCCGATCGAGATCGCATCAGCCGCTGGCAACGGATGGCCAAGGACACCATCGCCTGGTCGCGTACCCACGGGACCTCGGCGATTGTGGTCAACAAGGCCGATCGAATCTTGACCCTGTATAGAAACGGGCAGCCGGTGTTATCCTATCCCGTTCGCCTCGGGTTCAATGGTATTCGCGAGAAACGATATCAGGGCGACGGGGCCACTCCGGAAGGGCGCTATCGGATCAGCCGGAAGCGTGGACAGGGCCAGACCCAGTTTTATCGGGCCTTGGTTCTGGACTATCCCAACGACGAGGATCGGCGACGGTATCGTCTCGAGAAAAAGACAGGGCAGATTCCGGCCTCGCGTGCCATCGGGGGGCAAATCGAAATCCATGGAGTCGAGAACGCATTGATGGCTCAAACTTTGGGGTGCGTCATGCTCGAGAATCCGCAGATGGCTCTGCTATTTGAGCGAGTCGACCAGGGAACGCCGGTGACCATCGTCGGCGCGTTGCACGAGCAGAACTCAGTGGCACAGACCTTGGCGATGCTCGGTATTCACAGGGAAGAAACCTGAGGAGGGTTGATGGCGCGCGTCCTCCTCTCATTGTGGTCCTGCCTACTCGGCCTCTTCCTGGTCACGCTGGTGCAGAGCAGCGGCCTGCCGATGTCGAACGCGTCAACCGTCCGGCCTGCGACTGCCGACTCCACGGGGCTGCGCACCCTTCAGGCTCGGTATAAGACAGTCGCCAAACAGCTGACCCAGTTGATGCCGACGCAACCCTATATTCTGGTCGATACGGCCCGCAATCACCTCTATATCAAGCGGCAGGATCAGGTCATGCTGGACGCGCTGGCTTCCACCGGCAGCGGTACGATCCTCGACAAGCCGGGTGATGCGAAGGGGCAGTGGATCTTCGATACTCCCCGGGGGGAGTTTGCGGTGCAAACCAGATTGGTCAACCCGGTGTGGGTGAAGCCGGACTGGGCCTTTATCGAAGAAGGTCTTGAGGTCCCTAAAAGTCAAGCCGATCGCCTTGAGCCGGGAGTATTGGGGGAATATGCGCTTGGCTTCGGGAAGGGCTATTTCATCCACGGGACGCTCTACACCCGCCTTCTCGGGAAAAATGTCACGCATGGCTGCATCAGACTGAACGACGACGATTTGAAAAGTGTCTACCGGCTTGCCAGGGTTGGCACACCAATTTTGATTTTTTAATCTGTCTTGCGCTGCCGCCGCCCCCTATGACGCTTTTCAGTGCAATCTTCGTCATGTTTCTGTCCCTCGCTCCGGTCAGCTGGGCTGCCGAACCGGAGATGATGCCTTCATTGGACATGACCAATCCCGCTGCGCTGCAAGAAGCCACCAGAGTGTTGGAGGAAGAGATCAAGCTGGCTGCTCGGCCGCAGACCTATGTGCTCATTGACTTGGCAGCCAACGTTATTGTGATAAAGGGTCGGGGGGTCGAGCTCCATCGCATTTCCATTGAGCGCTGGTCGGCCTCTCATCTGGTTCAGCTGACGTCCCAATATCGCCTGAATGAACGGCCTGCGGTCAATCGTCGCAAGATCGATCCCGCCGCGGGGGCTGAACAGGATCCCATCTCACTGGCCGACATGCCGACGGCCTTTGCGCTGCAATTCTCCCCGCCCTTCGTCGTGCAGGTCCTCTCTCATCCGGACAATCCTTGGCAATGGACCCTGCAACGAGGGGGGACATGGTGGCGCAGGCTCAGGTCATGGGGAAGCTTCCTTTGGACGGAGGATAAGTCGTCGCTCCCTTCCCTGGACCTCACGGTCTCTGTCGATCAGGCGCAATCGCTGGCCTGGACGGTGACGGAAAATATGCCCTTTCTCATCCGCCGACCCACGATGCCATAGGGGAGGCCTCATGTTTATCTTTCTTTTATCCGATACTTAAGAAGATATGCGGAGGACTTGCCATGAAACGTGAAATCGATCGTTCCTTTCCCCCGGAACTGCAATCCCTGGTCACGGCGGCACAGGCGCGGCTTGCTGCATCCCATGTGGTCGAGCGACTGTGGGCTCGCGACTATCGACTCTGGAAAAAAGAATCTACTGACATCGTCAACCGTCTCGGTTGGCTGACCATCATCGACGAGATGAAAGAGCAAGCCGCAGACTTGCAAACCTTCGCGAACTCGGTGAAGGCTCGCGGTATCCGCGACGTGGTCCTACTTGGCATGGGCGGCAGCAGTCTGGGGCCGGAAGTGTTGCGCGCTTCGTTCGGATCGAGCCGCGGCTTTCCACGTTTGTGGGTACTCGATTCTACTATTCCCGGTTGGGTTCGGCAGGTCACACAGGCTATCGACCCGGCTCGCAGCCTCTTCATTCTGGCCAGCAAGTCCGGAGGAACCATCGAGGTGCTGTCCCTCTTCGCCCACTTCTGGAAACTCGTTCATGCAACCAAGGGCCACCAAGGCGGCGAGCAGTTTATTGCCATTACCGATCCCGGCACCAGCTTGGAAAAGCTGGCAGCGGAGCATCAGTTCGGTCGCACCTTCAGCAGCCCGGCCGACATTGGCGGACGGTATTCGGTGCTGTCCTATTTCGGATTAGTCCCGGCAGCCCTGATGGGTATCGATGTGGCGCAGTTGCTCGCACGGGCTGCCACGATGGCTCGGGCCTGCCAGGTTCAGAGCCCGGTTGTCCTGAACCCCGGCGCCGATTTGGGCGCGACGATGGCGTCATTGGCTCACGCGGGACGCAACAAAGTGACCATCATTACGTCACCCCAGATCACGGCATTCGGCCTCTGGGCGGAGCAACTGCTCGCGGAAAGCACGGGCAAGGAAGGCACCGGCCTGATTCCTGTCGCGAACGAACCGATCGTCTCAGCGGCAGCCTATGGCACGGACCGGCTCTTTGTGTATCTCCGGCTTAAGAACGATCAAAATCGATCGTTCGATCGGCAAGTCGCCCGGCTCGCGCGCCAGGGCCATCCGGTCCTGACCATCACGCTTAAAGACCGGTACGATCTCGCGACAGAATTTTTCCGGTGGGAAGTCGCGACAGCCGTGGCAGGTCACCTCTTGGCCATTCATCCCTTCGATCAACCGAACGTCCAGGAAAGCAAAGACAACACAGCCCGCGTCCTGAAGACCCTTCAGTCCACCGGTAAGTTGCCGAAGCAGGCTCTCGCAACCGCGACGCAAGCAGCGGCGCAGCTCAAGCGAGCCTGTCATCCCGGCGCCTATGTCGCCATCCTGGCCTATACAACGCCATCCCCCAAGATGGAGCAGGCTTTGCGTGCGTTGCGACGAGCGCTCATCTCCCATCACCATGTGACCACGACGGCCGGCTATGGGCCCCGCTATCTCCATTCGACCGGCCAGCTCCATAAGGGAGGTCCCACGAGTGGATTGTTCCTGCAGCTCATCGATCAGATGAGTCCGGATCTCGCGATTCCCGGGGCAGCCGTTACGTTTAAGACCCTTGCCAGGGCTCAAGCAGCCGGTGACATACAGGCGCTGCATGCGCATGGCCGACCGGCCATCGTGATGCAGCTGGGCAAGAATCCGGTTGCCGCGATTCAGGCCCTCACGAAATCCCTTGCACCCCGCAAGCCGGTTAAACGTTCACTCAACGCGCGCAGCACGAGCAGGCGCAGCAGTAAAAAATAAGATGGCAGGCACCTCCGAGATCCGCCTCTCTCGTGACCGTCAAGCCTGGGCTGCGGCGGCAGCCGAACTGGTGCAGGCTGTGGGCCAGGAGGCCGTGGCTGCAAGGGGGCACTTTCTCATCGCCCTCTCCGGCGGTGCGACGCCGGAGTTCCTCTACAGGGCTCTGACCTCTCCCCCTTTTGTTGACCGTTTCGATTGGTCGCGCACCACATTTTTCTTCAGCGACGAACGGTGTGTCCCGCCGGATGATCCCCGAAGCAATTACGCCCTGGCCAACAAGTCCCTCTTTACCCCTCTGCATATTGCCCCTTCGCAGGTCTATCGCATGGCGGGGGAATCCTCTGATCCGCAGGCGGCGGCCATTGAGTCCGAGCAACAGTTGCGTCGGGCAACCAGGACGGACGCGCCGGCCCAGCCACAGCTTGACCTTATTCTTCTCGGGTTGGGAGAGGATGGCCACATCGCCTCTCTCTTTCCTGGAACGCCAATCTTGCGGGATCGCCAGAGCGTGATCGCGGTCACCCAATCTCCGAAAGATCCCCCGACCAGGTTGACGATGACGCTAGGTGTGATCAACCGGGCGAGTGTGGTACTGTTTCTCGTTCCGGGAGCTGCTAAAGCAGGAGTCGTGAGCGCCATCCTCGATCCCAAGAGCGAGGCAGAACGGCAGCTCCCGGCTTCGTTGGTCGCGCCGGAAGAGGGCCGCCTGATCTGGCTTCTCGACCAAGCGGCGGCCGCTGAACTGCCGATGGATCGATTGAAGCTGACCGCACGTGAGGACTAGATGATTGTTGCCGGCGATATCGGGGGCACGAAAACGCACTTGGCCCTGTTCGATTGGACGAAGGACCGCGTCGATCCCATTCGATTGGAGTCCTTTCACAGTGCCGACTATACGTCTCTCGCGGACATGCTCGCGGAATTTCTTGTTCCACCGAAGCCCCCGACCCCTATCGACGAATATGAAGCAGAAAAGCCCAGCGCTGACGAACCGGAAGAGGAACGCCCGGCGGACGTGCCGCTGAAGATCGACGCGGCTTGTTTCGGCATTGCCGGTCCCGTCATTCAGAACCATTGCCAAACGACCAATCTCCCCTGGGTGGTGGATGGCGCAGCCTTGGCGAAGCAGTTCAATATTCCGAGCGTTCGGCTCCTGAACGATCTCGAAGCCATGGCCCACGGCATTCTGTTGCTCCGGTCGGACGAAGTCGAAGTCCTCAATGCCGGCACGCCCCCGCCCCACAACCAGGCCCTGGCCCTGATTGCAGCGGGCACGGGACTGGGCGAGTCCATTCTCTGCTGGAACGGCTCACGCTATCAGCCCATGCCGTCGGAAGGCGGCCATGCGGATTTCGCGCCGAACAACGACAACGAGATCGAGCTCCTGCGCCATTTGCGCGGCCATTATTTACACGTCAGTTACGAACGGGTCCTGTCCGGTCCGGGCCTGCATGCCATTTACGACTATGTCCGCGACAGCAAGAAGAACGAGCCGACCTGGCTCTCAGAGCAAATCAAGGCCGGCGATCCGGCGGCCGTCATCGCAGAGACAGGCCTCAAGGGTACGGCGGAGATCGCCAAGCTGACGCTCGATCTCTTTGCCTCGATCTACGGAGCCGAAGCCGGCAATCTGGCCTTGAAGGCCATGTCGCTCAACGGCGTCTATCTGGGCGGCGGCATCGCACCGAAGCTGCTGGCTAAACTCAAGGACGGGACTTTTATGAAGTCGTTTACGAACAAGGGCCGCTACAAGCGGTTGATGAGTTCGATCCCGGTCAAAGTCGTGATGAACCAACAGACTGCGTTGCTCGGCGCCGCGTCCTTCGCCGCTCACCTCGTCCGGCAGGCTGCATGATGGCGATGGACCTCGATGCATTGAAACGGGCGGCGGCTTTAAAGGCCGTTGAGTTTGTTCGCGATGGAATGGTCGTGGGCCTCGGAACCGGTTCTACGGCGAAGCACATGATTCTGGCGTTGGGAGAGAAGGTCCGGGCCGGCATGAAACTTCGCTGCGTGCCCACGTCCAAGGAAACGGCCACGCTCGCCAGGGAGCAGGGCCTCACCCTCATCGATGCGGACAATGCCTGGGTGATCGATGTCGCGATCGACGGGGCGGACCAGGTCGATCCAGCCTTCAACCTCATCAAGGGCGGCGGCGGCGCATTGCTGAAAGAAAAGATTGTCGCAGCCTCGGCCAAACAGTTTATCGTTCTGGTCGATCAGACGAAGCGAGTACCGGTCCTGGGGGGCTCTTTCCCGCTCCCGATCGAAGTGATTCCCTTCGGCTGGGGCAGCACGGCCCGAGAAATCGAAGCCCTCACGAAGAGTCCCGTGGTGCTTCGTGAACGGAACGGATCCCCGTTCCATACGGAAGCAGGCCATGTGATTCTGGATGTCCATCTGGCACGGATCGACAACCCGTGCGAATTGGAGACCGCCTTGAACCTGATCCCTGGAGTCGTCGAGACCGGGCTCTTTGTCGGACGTACGGACCTGCTCATCGTCGGCACGCCTAACGGAGTGGAGACCTATCCTGCGACGAGGGCCTGAGCGAGCCGGTCGATCGGCGCTAGCTCTTCCCGGTCTCTCATGAAGCACGCCCGTTTTCTTGCATCTTCCCCTGCCACAGTGTTCGCATAAGAAGCCGTGAACGGCCGAAAGGTAAGGCTATGAACCAGGACTCTTCTCCAGGCCCACTCGATCCCTACAGGCTTCCGAGGCAGGTGGTCCCGACTCGTTATGACCTGCGATTGGAGCCGGACCTGACCAATGCGACCTTTGCCGGACAGGAAACCATCACCCTCACGGTTTCTCAGCCGACAGCTGACATCTTCCTCAACGCGATAGAGCTGGAGATCCTCTCGGCGCAGATCGAGGGAGACGCAGGTCCGGCCAGACAGGCCGGGGTTTTGTTGGACGAATCGCTTCAACGGTGCCACCTTACATTCGCCAAGTCTCTGTCGCCTGGCATCTGGAAACTGACAATCACATTCCGCGGTACCCTCAACGACAAGCTTCGCGGCTTCTATCGCAGTACCTACAAAGACGAGCAGGGTGTGACGCACAACATGGCTGCCACGCAATTCGAAGCCACCGATGCCAGGCGGGCCTTCCCCTGCTGGGACGAACCGGATTTCAAGGCTGTCTTTGCCGCCACGCTGGTCATCGATCCAGCCCTGACTGCGGTCTCGAACAGCCAGATTGCGTCCGAAACGTTGGAGGGAGGGAAGAAGGTGCTGCGCTTCGCCGATACCATGAAGATGTCCACCTACCTGGTGGCCTTCATCGTCGGTAAGATCGAACCGACCGAACCGACGATGGTCGGCCGGACCCCCTTGCGCCTTTGGGCCGTCCCTGGGAAAAAGCATCTCGCCACATTCGGTCAAGACATTGCGGCAGCGTCGCTCTCATTTTTTGAAACCTACTATGGCATCCCCTATCCAGGCGACAAGCTGGACCTGCTCGCCATTCCGGACTTTGCCTCCGGCGCCATGGAAAATCTTGGCGCCATTACCTATCGGGAAACGGCTCTGTTGGTCGATCGGCAGAGCGCGACACATGGAGAGCTGGAGCGAGTGGCCGATGTGGTGGCTCATGTAAACGCCCATATGTGGTTCGGCGATCTGGTCACCATGTCCTGGTGGAACGGGCTCTGGCTGAACGAAGCCTTCGCGACCTTCATGGAAATGATGGCTGTGGATGTCTGGAAGCCGGAATGGAAACGGTGGGACAGTTTCGGCGTCTCGCGGGCCGCGGCTTTTTCAGTGGATGGACTTCAGAGCACCAGACCGATCGAGTATCCGGTGCAGGCCCCCAAGGATGCCGACGCGATGTTCGATGTCCTGACCTATGAAAAGGGCGCGTCGGTGCTACTTATGTTGGAGCAGCACATCGGTCCGACGGTCTTCCGCGACGGGGTCCGCGATTATTTGCAGGCCCATGCCTACGGGAATGCTGATACGAACGACCTCTGGCTGTCGCTGAGGAAGATCGCCAAGCAGCCGGTGCCGGAGCTGATGAACGGGTGGATTTTTCAGCCGGGGTTTCCGCTCCTGACCGCCAAGGTGAATGGACCATCCGAACTGACGATTACGCAACAACGGTTCAGCTACCTGAGCGGGACTCAATCAGGCTCATCGCACGACCAGCAATGGCAGGTTCCGCTCCAGATGAGGGTTACGGCCAACGGTAAGGTCAGCACCTCCCGCCTGTTGCTGACGGAGCAGGAGACGACCGTTGCGCTCCCGCAAGGTTGGGAGTCCCTGCTCCTCAATGAAGGGGGCCACGGTTTCTATCGAGTAAGGTATGAGTCGGATTTACTGCGTCGATGGAAGCCTTCGTGCGGGCGCGCGTCGGTCCGGCCGTGGAAGAGCTAGGTTGGGCGCCCAAGAGCGGAGAGAGCGAAGGGACGAAACAGCTGCGGGGAGACTTGATCGGGGCGATGGGAAAGCTTGGCAATGATTCCGCTACCCAAGATCGCGCGGCAGAGTTGTATCAGGCCTATCGAAAGGACGTCACGGCGGTCGATCCTAATATCGTGCCGGCGCTGGTTTCGATCCTCGCCCATCGAGGAGATGAGGCCCGGTACGATGAGTTCGACGCAGGATTTCGCGCCGCCTCCACCCCACAAGAAGAACGGCGCTATCTGTTCTCGCTTGCGACATTCCAACAGAAGCCCCTGTTCGAACGGACCCTCGCCCGCACCATTAGTGGAGAGATCCGTACCCAGGATGCGCCGTTCCTCGTCAGTGCGGTCCTGGGCAATGTCTCTGGCAGAGAGCTGGCCTGGGATTTCGTCAAAGCGAACTGGGAGAAGATGGATCAACTGTTTCCCAAGCAAGGGCTGCGGCGCATGTGCGGTGGCATCGTCAACCTCGCCACTCCAGAACTCGAACGGGACGTGCGGGAATTTTTCACGACTCGTCAGATCGACCTGGGCGGGAAAACGTTGGATCAAAACCTCGAGCAATTGCGGGTCGCCGTCACGGTTCGAGAGCGAGAGACCAGCGCCTTACGCAGGTATCTGGATCGCTTTCACTAGCCAGCTGAGGCAATGGACGAGCGTGATCAGCCTCCAGGCCTGCTGTCTCGACTGCGCGTGTCCAACGAGGGCCTTCTGAGGCCGCGCGTTGCGCGAGCAAGGAGACAGCCGGCCTGGAGGCATCCTTTATTCGTGTCGCAGGATGGCCAGAGGCCGTTGGCCGAGAATCCGGTAGGTGCTCGCAAACCCGACGAAGAGCGTGAGCCCCATCGTCAGGAGCAGGCCCTTCCCAAGCACCAGTAGATGCAGGCTCCAGGGCAGATCGAAGGCATAGCGCAGCATCGCCCAGGATAAAACAGTTCCGAGCATCAAGCCGATCAATCCCGCCACCAGACCCAATAAGAGATATTCGAGCGCAAAGGCTCGGGCAATCAGGCCCCTGGTCGCGCCGAGCGCTTTCAGAATGACCGATTCGTAAAGCCGTCTGTAGCGTGTCGCAGCGAGGGCCGCCGCCATGACCAGGCCGCCGGTCAGCAGGCAGAAGAGCGCCATCGCGCTGATGGCCAGTGCGAGACGGTCCAGCACCCGCGAGAATCCGTCGAGCACATCGCCGATATGGATGGCGCTGACGTTCGGGAAGGAGGCGACGACCGCTTGCTGCAACGGCACTTCTTCGTCCGGCGAGACCCACACCGTTGCCACATAGGTGAAGGGTGCTCCTTCAAGGGAGCCGGGCGACAGGATCATGTAGAAGTTCGTCGAGAAATTTCCCCATTCCACTTTGCGAATACTGCTCACCTCCGCCGAGATCATGGCCCCCTGAATGTCGAGCTCAACGAGCGAGCCGATCGTGAGACCTAAATGGGCGGCCGCTTCTTCCTCGACTGACAGTTGTGGCCTCAAAAAGACCTGCCCCGGTTTCCACCAGGTTCCCTTGACCGGTTGATTGTCTTTCGGCAGCTGATCGAGAAAGGTCAGCACATATTCCCTGGTGAGGTACCATTGTTTGCCCCGCTCCTCTTTTCCTTCCGCGCGCGCGTGGTTTTTCTCGCTCCCTTCTTCTGCCACGACGATCTGTCCATTGATGGCATGGAGCCGAGAGCGGACCAATGGAGTGAGTTCAGGATTCGGACGACCGGTCTGCCGATGCACCAGCGCCATAAACTCCTGCGCTGGATCCGGTTGAATATCGATGAAGAAAAAGGTCGGAGCATCAGCCGGGCGATTCTCCTGGACATGGCGGAGCAGGGCCTGTTCCACCAGCGAGACCGTGGCGATCAACATGACGCCGATGCCGATGGCGACCATGATTCCGGTTGCCTGGCTTCCGGGCCGCACGACATTGCCTAGAGCGAAGCGCAAGCTCAGGATGTTGGGCCTGGGCATCCAGGCCAGTAACCGTATGAACAGGCGCGCGGAGACAAAGAGGATCGCGAGGGCGAGAGACAGGGCTCCGAGAAACAGGAGTCCGATCGACCAGGAGCCCGCCTGGCAGATCGAGAGGGAGCAGAGTCCGAGGATGATACCTCCAGCCGTGCCGATATTCAATCGATCGGCCAGGCCCCATCTCACCCACCAGCGTGACGGAGCCATCTCCTGTGTGACCGTCGTCTGTTCCGTCTCGCGCCGGAAGATCGCTCCCGGCTGCACCTCGCGAATCTTCAAGAGGGGCCAGAGGGTAAAGAGCAAGGTCGATAGGAGTCCCAGCATCGCCCCTTTCAGCAAGGGCCAGAGAGAGAAGCGGGACAATTCCGAGGAGACGCCCAACTGTTGGAGGAGATTCGATGCAAAGAGGTCGGCCATGAGGGGCGGCAGTCCCTGCTGGAGCGCGATCCCCAAGAGGATTCCCGCCAGGCTCCCGATGGAGCCCAGGAAGATCGCTTGCACCACATAGGTGGAGACCACTGTGGCTGAATCGGCTCCGATCGCTTTGAGGATTGCGATCGTGTTCAATTTGTCCCGCAGGAAGGCATGGATCGAGGTGCCGACTCCCAGTCCCCCGATGAAGAGGGCCGTGAGGCCGATCAGGCCGAGATAGCGGGAGAGCTGGTCAAGAAATTGTTTCAACTGCGGCTGAGCCGTGCGATAGCTGGAGAGGCGCGCAGAATCCGATGCCAGCCGGCCCCGCAGTTCCGAGAGGAGCGGCTCTACCGGCATGCCGGGCGGCAGCTTCACGAGATACCGTTCTCGCACCCTGCTGCCTGGTTTGATGAGTTCCGCTTCCCGCAACCCCTCCTGCGCAATCATGACCCGCGGGCCCAAGCTGAAGGCGTTGGCCATGCGATCCGGTTCGGTCCTGACGATCCCTGTAATGAGAAACGTCGCCTGACCGATCTTGATCCGATCCCCGACCGAGAGGCCCATCCGGATCAGCAGCGACTCCTGCACCACTGCGCCCAAACAGACTTGGCCGCCACAGCTACGTTCATCAGGATGGAGCAGGGTCTCAAGTGGATGCGCCGGGTCGAGCGCGATGGCTCCATATAGGGGATAGGTCGATTCGACGGCTTTGAGTTCGACGATCTGGGTCGCCTGGGGTGTAGCAGATCCCTGAGTCTGACGCGAAGCCATGGCGATGAGCTCGCTCGCATGGGTGAGGGCCATGTTCCGTTCATCCAACGACTGTAGGACGGCCTGGCCTTCTGATCTGAGAGAATGGGTGCGCCGAATTTCGAGATCGCCGCCTAATAGACCCCGCGCTTCTTTCGTGACGGCGCGATCCACGTTCGCGCTAAAGAGCGAGACCCCGACCAAGGCGCCGACCCCGATGGCGACACAGGCGAAGAAATAGAGGAAATGCCGCCAGGAACCTCTGGTTTCACGCCAGGCCATTTTGAAGATGAAGAGGTTCACCGGGGCGACTCTGTTGGCAGATGGTTCGAACCGATGAGGCTGTCGGATTCGATGCGGCCGTCACGTAACGTAATCACTCGCTCCATCGATGCGGCCATGGCGCGATCGTGCGTAACGAGGACCAGGGTGGTGCCGTATTCGCGATGGAGCGAGAGGAGGAGGTTCATGATCTGTTGCCCTGTGGCTGAGTCAAGGTTGCCGGTCGGTTCGTCGGCAAGAAGAATCGGCGGGCGACAGGCGAAGGATCTGGCCACCGCGACCCGCTGTTGCTCGCCCCCCGACAGTTGCGCCGGATAATGGTGGAGTCGCTCCGACAGTCCGACCCATCCCAGCAACTCGCGAGCGCGTTCCTCAGCCCCGGAAGTGCCCTTCAATTCGGCAGGAACCAGAACGTTCTCGAGCGCGGTGAAGGTCGGTAGGAGCTGAAAATTCTGGAAGACGAAACCGACATACTCATTGCGGATACGAGCGCGGCCATCTTCGTCAAGCGCCCCCAAATCGTGACCTGCCAGCCGCACCACACCGCCGGTGGGAGAGTCGAGGCCTGCGCACAATCCCAACAAGGTGGTCTTCCCAGAACCGCTGGGGCCAACGATGGCACACGTCTGGCCCGGCAAC
>JAPLLI010000084.1 GCA_026387615.1 Nitrospirota bacterium | reverse complement strand
GACCGGCTGGTCAATGCCGCGGCCGCCTACCATAAATACCGCCGCGACCTCATCGTCGTCGACTTCGGCACCGCCACCACCTTTTGCGCCATCACGGCAGAGGGCCAATACCTCGGAGGCGTCATCGCGCCAGGCCTCGGCATCTCGGCGGAAGCCCTCTTTACCCGCGCGGCCAAACTGGCCAAAGTGGAATTGATCCGCCCCAAAACCGTCATCGGTGCAGACACAGCCAGCAGCATTCAATCGGGGCTCTTATTCGGCTATGCAGGTCTGGTCGATACCGTCGTCCGGCGCATGGAACAGGAACTAGGGCGCACCGCCTATGTCATCGGCACAGGAGGGCTCAGCTCCATCCTGGCTTCCGAAACCACGTCGATCCAAAAGATCGAGCCCCTCCTGACCTTAGAGGGACTTGAACTGCTCTACCGCCGCGCTCAGGGCACCCTCCCCTCCTCCACGCAAGTTTAAAAGCCTCCTCCTGCACAAGTAATTAATTTTTCAGGCCCCGTTGACTTCATAGGGCCTGTGGCTATCTCCACACGGACAGAGGAGTATTTCATGGCTGAAGATCAGCAGAACACGAATACAATCGACAACTTGGACAATTCCTCGCAAGCCACGGAAGAAGCAGGCCCGGTTGCAGAGATGCAACAGGCTCTCGCGGCAAAGGCTGAAGAAGCGAAAGGGTTGAACGATAAATACCTTCGACTCGCTGCCGAGTTCGACAACTATAAGCGCTTAACCCAGAAGGACCAACGGGATCAGATCCGATTCGGCAATGAGTCGTTGCTCAAGGAGCTTTTGCCGGTCGTCGACAATCTCGAACGGGCCATCAAGGCTTCGCGAGAAGGGGGTAGCAGCGACGTCCTCATCCAAGGCGTGGAACTCACCCTCAAACAGTTGGCGGCAGCCTTGACGAGATTTCATGTCACACCCATTGAGACGGTCGGCAAACCCTTTGATCCTGCGACCCATCAATCCGTCACCTCTGTCCCCTCCGAAAAGGTTCCGGAGCAACATGTGGTGGACGAGTTTCAGCGAGGCTACCTCCTGCATGACCGTATATTACGAGCAGCCATGGCACATGGGCAAAGTGATCGGTATCGATCTTGGAACCACGAACTCCTGCGTTTCTATCATGAGCGGCGGTGAACCGATTGTGATCGCCAACGCAGAAGGAGCCCGCACGACCCCGTCCGTCGTCGCCATCACGGAGAAGGGCGAGCGCCTCGTGGGACAGATTGCGAAGCGCCAGGCGATTACGAATCCAGAGAACACCATTTTCTCCGTCAAGCGCCTCATGGGCCGCAAGTTCCGCACCCAGCAAGTCACCGACGCCGCCAAGCGGCTGCCCTATAAGGTCATCGAAGGCGACAACGGCGATGCCTACGTCGAACTACGCGGCAAGCGCTACAGCCCGCCGGAAATCTCCGCCATGATTCTGCAAAAGATGCGGCAGACGGCAGAAGACTATCTCGGAGAAAAAGTCACCGAAGCGGTCATCACCGTCCCGGCTTATTTTGACGACAGCCAGCGTCAGGCCACCAAAGATGCGGGCCAGGTCGCGGGCTTGACCGTCCTCCGGATCATCAACGAACCCACGGCCGCGGCCCTCGCCTACGGTCTGGACAAGAAGAAGGACGAGCGGGTTGCCGTCTACGATTTAGGCGGCGGCACCTTCGACGTCTCCATCCTGGAGATCGGCGACGGGGTCTTCGAGGTCAAGTCAACCAACGGCGACACCTATCTCGGCGGCGACGACTTCGATGAGCGCGTCATGGACTGGCTGGTCGATGAGTTCAAGAAGGATCAAGGCATCGATCTCCGCAAGGACCGAATGGCCCTCCAACGGTTGAAGGAAGCGGCGGAACGGGCCAAGATCGAACTCTCCTCGTCGCAGGACACCGAGATCAATCTGCCCTTCATCACCGCCGATGCCAGCGGACCGAAGCACCTGGTCCTCAAACTGACCCGTGCGAAACTTGAGCAACTGGTCGACGACCTGATTAAACGGTCGATCGAGCCCTGCAAGAAGGCGCTTTCCGACGCCGGCGTGTCCGCACGTGACATCAACGAAGTCGTCCTCGTCGGCGGCATGACCCGTATGCCGAAAGTCATTCAGGCCGTCAAAGAATTCTTCGGCAAAGAGCCGCATCGCGGCGTGAACCCGGACGAAGTAGTCGCCATCGGCGCCGGCATCCAAGGCGGCGTGCTCAAGGGCGAAGTCAAAGACGTGCTGCTCCTCGACGTGACCCCGCTCTCGCTGGGCATTGAAACCCTCGGCGGTGTCTTCACGAAGTTGATCGAGCGGAACACGACAGTCCCGACGAAGAAGAGCCAGGTTTTCTCGACGGCGGCCGACAATCAAACAGCCGTAACCATTCGCGTCTTCCAAGGCGAACGCGAGATGGCGAACGACAACAAGCTCCTCGGCCAGTTCGACCTGGTGGGCCTGCCTCCCGCGCCCCGCGGGATGCCGCAAGTCGAGGTGACCTTCGACATCGATGCCAACGGCATCGTCCATGTCTCGGCCAAAGACTTGGCGACACAAAAAGAACAGTCCATCAAGATCACGGCCTCCAGCGGCTTGAGCAAAGAAGAAGTCGAGAAGCTGGTCAAGGATGCCCAGGCCCATACGGAAGAAGACAAGAAACGGCGGAAGACCGCTGAGGCCAAAAACCAGGCCGATACCCTGCTCTACCAGACGGAAAAAAACCTGAGCGAGCATGGCGACAAGATCCCGGCGGAAGACAAGACCAAAGTCGAGGAAGCCGTGGCCACGCTGAAGACCGCGATGGAGGGCACGGATCCCGACGCAATCGAGTCTGCCACCCAAGCCTTGACGACCGCCTCCCATAAGCTGGCCGAGGCCATATACAAGGCGGCGTCAGCCTCAGCGGCACCGGGCAGCGGCGCCGGAGACGGAGCCGGATCAGGCGAAACCAAGACGGACGAAAAGGTCGTCGACGCAGAATTCGAAGAAGTAGACAAAGAGAAGAAATAAGTTAGAATATCGTCAGGAAGACCGAGCTTCGTCGACATGCGAGGCTCGGTCTTGCTGCACTACCACCCAGAGAGATAGCACCCGTGTCCAAGCGCGATTACTACGAAACCCTCGGCGTCGAACGAACCGCATCTGAGGATGAGCTCAAGAAGGCCTATCGGAAGATGGCCCGCCAGCACCACCCCGATCTCCAGACGGGCGAGGCCCAGAAAAAAACCTCTGAGGAAAAATTCAAAGAGGTCAACGAAGCCTACGAAACGCTGAGCGACCAGGAGAAGCGCAAACGCTACGACATGTTCGGCCACGCAGGATCGCAGCAGGGTGGCGGACCTGAGGGATTCGGCGGAGGCGGCTTCGGCGACGCCTTTAACGACATCTTCGAAGATTTCTTCGGAGGCCAGCGCGGCGGCAGCCGGGCCGAGCGAGGCAACGACCTCCAGTACAATCTCGAACTGACCTTTGAAGAGTCCGTCTACGGAAAAGATGCCAAACTGAAAATCCCGCGCTGGGAGGTCTGCAACGACTGCAAGGGATCCGGCGCCAAAAACGCCGCAGCGGTCAAGACCTGCCCCAGCTGCAAAGGGGCCGGCCAGATGCGGTTCCAGCAGGGATTCTTCAGCATCAATCGCCCCTGCGGCCAATGCGAGGGAGCGGGACGGATCGTTACGGAGCCCTGCGGCGCCTGCCAAGGCCGCCAACGCACCTATCGCGAACGAACCATCGCCGTTCACATCCCTGCCGGCATCGAGTCAGGCATGCGCCTGCGCCTCTCGAACGAAGGAGAGCATGGAGTCAACGCCGGGCCGCCAGGCGATCTCTATGTGGCCATTACGGTCAAGCCGCACCCGATTTTCCAACGCCAAGGGCACGACATCCTCTGTGAAGTCCCGATTCACGTGGTCACCGCCGTACTCGGAGGAAAGATCGAGGTCCCCACGCTCAAAGGCAATACCGTCATCAAAATTCCTGCCGGCACGCAGCAGGACAAGATCCTACGCCTGAAGGGCCTGGGCATACCCAGTCTCAAGAGCCAAAGCACCGGCGATCAATTATTCGTCATCAAGATTCAGATCCCCACCAAACTGAATGCTCGTCAAAAAGAATTGCTCACGGAATTTGCCAAAGAGAGCGGCATGACGATGGAAGAGGACGGCGACGGTTTCTTCGACAAGATGAAAACCTACTTCGAATAAGCCGACGGTCATCGTGCCAACACCCCACTATGTCCACGTTCTTCGTTGCCCCTGACTCCGTCACCCCCCCCACGATCCGCATGACCGGAGACCTCCTCCATCATCTGCGCGACAGTCTCCGCTTGCACCAGGGCGGAGCTGGGAGTCGAGACCCTCATCCCCCTCCACAGCACCCATAGCGTCATCAAACTCAATCCCGAACGACTCGAACACCAGCGCTCCCGATGGGAGCGCATTGCGCGCGACGCAGCACAACAGTCAGAGCGATGGACGCTTCCCACCATCGCAGACCCGCTCGACCTCGCGCAGATCTGCCGACAGTATGCCTCGGCGCCTGTAAAAGCCATCCTCGCGGAACGATCCAACGGCCCCTCGCTCGCGACCCTGCCGTTGCCACAGGACTCTCAGCATCCGATTGTGTTGTTGGTGGGACCGGAAGGGGGATGGGCTCCAGACGAACTGAAGTTTGCAGAGGAGCAAGGATTCCTCCCGCTCACCCTCGGCCCACGGATCTTGCGCGCCGAGACCGCCGCGCTCGCCGCGCTCAGCATTCTTCAATCGCGACTCGATGAGCTGGGTTAAGCCGGCCAGATTAGAGGATGCTCAAAAAGGCCGGCAGCAAGGCCGCAGCGAATACGCAACTGTGAATTTTGAACGATGAATGCTGAAATGAGAATTAGTCTCCTCGTTCATTGTTCATAGTTCATCGCTCACCGTTGCCTGGCTTGGCAGTCTTTTTCAGCATCCTGCCAGCCATCAGCGGTTGGTACTTAAGCGAACGATCGTGCCCTTTTCTCCGCTCACCCAGCCCTGAGTCCCATCGGGAAACGACAGGCCGAACAGCGATACCTTTGCGACAGCTCCCTGCTCAGTCCAGGTAAAACCGCTATCCATAGTTCGATACACTATCCCCCGCTCCCCCGCAATCCATCCGTTCTGAGGATCGGTAAAACGCACTTTTAAGAGGTCGGTGAGCTTCGTGCAGGTACGGTTACAGGGTAAGGTGCGATCGACCCAGTGGTTACCGCCATCGGTCGTTTGGAAGATAGCGCCGGCATTGCCAACCACCCACCCGGTCGAGACGTCAGAGAAATACACATCGAACAGGGTCACAGCCCCCTGCGTTTCTTGCGGGGTCCACGTGTTCCCGCCATCGTCCGTCATCAACACGGTTCCGACTGCCCCAACCGCCGTTCCATGACGGGCTGTGAGAAACTGCACCGCATAGAGGGCGGCGTTCGTCTTGCTCGCCTGATCGAGCCAATGGGCTCCTCCGTCCGTTGTATGAAGGATGGTGCCATTGCCGCCGACCACCCATCCCTCGCTGGGGGAGACGAACGAAAGTCCGTAGAACGGCACCTGGGTATCGACAAATTGGGACTGCCAGGTCTGGCCCCCATCCTGGCTTTGGCGAATCGTCCCATTGGCTCCAACCAGCCATCCCTGTTTCTCGTTGAAAAAGAAAACGTTCGAGAGAGTCGCCGTGGTGCCGCTGAGGACCTTCTGCCACTTCTTCCCGCCATCGGCCGTTTTCAGAATCGTGCCGCCAGACCCAACCGCCCAACCAAGCTGAGGCGTGCGAAAATAGAGCCCCATCAACAGAGCTTCCGTATGGCTCACTTGAGGAGTCACCGTCAAAGGAGGCTCAGCAGTCCAGGAGGGAGACGGGGCGCACAAGGTTGCCAGAGCCAGGAGCGAACAGCATCCGGCACGGAAGCAAGAAGAAACCAGCCATGATCCGGTCAATCGATTCCTCACTGGTTGGTGTCTGCGTCCGGGCGGTTTTTATTGAAATAGCCGGGATCAGGCATGCCCTTGGATTCGATGGTGAAGCTGCCCGCTTCCAGGGTCAGCCATTTCTTCATCGTGCAGCAGGTCCCGTCAGGCTGCACATCCCAGGAACCTCGCCGCACGATGAGCGGGCCGGTGGCCAGCTCATTGAAGAACTCGTTGCGCTTCCCCAAACCATAGAGGTTCCGGTGGGGCACTCGCACAACGATCTCAGTATCCGTCCAGGACATCACCTGCGCCGCAACATTGCTGAACAGCACTTCCGTCCGTGAGACGTTCTCGCCCAACTCGATATCTTCCCGCCGCTTATAGGCTCCCTGGTTGAGGCCCAAATAGGCATGTTCGGCTGTCTTCAAGAACGAGCCGAACCCCGATCCCTTAATGGTGATCAGTTCATCGAGCCCGCCGGACTTCGGACTGTAGGAGTCGATCTTCGGCGTCACCAGAGTAAAGACCCCCGCCTCAGTTTTGAGAATTTCCTTGGTCGCGCAGCAAGAGCCGTCTGGATTGGGTTTCGTCGCGCCGCGAGAAATCACGACCGGTCCGCTCTTCGCACTGAAGGGCACCCACACATCGATGCGATCGTCCTGCCAGCGATAGATCACGGCGCGAACCCCGCCGATATCGACGCGATTCTCTCCGATATTGAAATCGGTAAAGGCGTAGGGGGTCGAACCGCTTTCTGAATAAAATCCGAAATGTTCCCCGCTGATTCTGAGCAAGGTGCCGATCGGAGCGGCCGGAGGGGTCAAGGCTGTCACTTTCGGCACATGAACCGTAAAATCTCCGACCATCCGCTCACGCCCCTGCACAGTCAGAGCAATGGCTCCGGTCTCCGCATCCATCGGAAGATGCACGACGATGGCGCTATCGGACCACTGGGCGATGGTCGCGGGATGTCCGCCGAACGTCACCTTGTCACCGGCGCCCTTCGCTGCGCCAAACCCCTGCCCGAAGAACACGACCTTCGTCCCGATCGGTCCGCTCACGGGATCGACACGGATGCTCGGAATCAGCTTCAATGGAACCGCGTTGCTCACTTTATACTGGACCGGCGCGCAGCAGGACCCATCCGGCAAGGGATCAGAGGAGGCCAAGCGCACCACCACATCGCCAGAGGCCGCATTCGTCGGCACCTCCACTTCAATGAGATCGTCTTTCCACCGGCGCGGCCTGACGACCACACCTCCGATCGTCACATCGTTGACCCCGAACATGGTGTTGGGATCGCGAGGACCGGCTGTATGGCCAAAGTGCGCACCGGCAATCTGCACCGTATGACCGGCTTCGATCTCTGCCGGTGTCACCGACGTAATCGTCGGCGTCACCACCGTCAAGATCCCGGCAGACAATTTCTTTTTTCCTGTCATCACTTCAACGGGACCGGATTGAGCCTGAAAGGGCACCTTCACCTCAATCAAGTCCGATTCCCATCGCTGAATCAACGCGGGGAACCCGCCAACGGTCACGCGATTCACTTGTACGGATTGAAATGAACCAAACTTCCCGCCGATCGAAAGAGTCGCGCCAGGAACCGCCGTTGACGGATGGAGCTCGGGCGAGGAAGGAGCGGCCGCAATCGCGGCACCGCTCAGACTAGCCCACAACGTCATCGCACACACGCCGGGTACAAACGCATTCATGGATAGGCTCCTGTCAGACAAGAAAGAGGGACGGTCACCCTGCGCGTGGCACGAAAACCCCACGCACCGGACTCAGCGAAGGTACAACGGGGACACCACATACAGCGAAGAACCGACCGAACTATAGCAAGCGGTTTTTTGGAGAGTCAAGCCGGAGAACCGGCGCCAACTGCGCCTTCTGAGCCGCTCCGAGAGCGATCAGGACAGGGAAAAAATCACTTCAATTTCGACGGCAGCCCCGCGAGGCAGCTCAGCCGCCCCCACCGCCACACGCGCATGCCGGCCAGCCTCACCAAAGATCGCGACCAGGAGGTCCGAAGCCCCGTTGAGGACTTGGGGCTGCTGCACGAATCCTTCCGCCGACGCCACATGCCCGACGACCTTCACGACGCGCACGATACGGTCTAACGTCCCCAGCTCCTGCTTGGCAATCGCCAAGGCATTCAGGAGCGCGAGCCGAGCTGCCTCGATCCCCTGCTCCACGGTCACGTCCCGTCCAAGCTTGCCGGAAAAGACCAACTGCCCGTCTCGCATGGGAAGAACACCGGATAAAAACAAGAGATCGCCGGCCCGGACTGCCGGGACGTAGGTCGCCAATGGTTGCGGCGGCGCCGGCAACTCAAGCTGAAGTTCTTGTAATTTCAGTTCGTACGACATGTCGATGGCTCGGCTACTCCCTGTATCCCTGACGATTCACCTTTTACGTTTTACGTCTCACGTCTCACGCATTACCCAGCGCGAAGTGCGTTGAGAAAACTCTCCACCACAGGAAGCTGATCCCCCTGCAGCGCCTCTACAATCGTATGGCCCAAATCGGCAATGGAGGCTCTCACGCCGAGATTGACCCCCTGTGCCAGCTTCGGCCCCGTGGCCAGGAGCGGCACATATTCCCGCGTCGGAACATGATCCGCCTTCGTGATATCCCGTCCATGATCACCCGTCAGAATGAGCAAGTCTCCTGGGCGAAGCTGCCCCAGCAACTCGGGCAATCGCCGGTCGAAGTCATGGAGGGAAGCCGCCGACTTCGCCACATCCTCCTCCAACACATCGAGCCCTGCCACGATCAACCCACGGGGCACCTTCTTCAACATCCCCGTGACGTCCGTCAACAACGTCGTCCAATGTCCGACCGGCACAGAGCGAGTGAAGCCTCGACCGCTGAAGAGATCGCCAACCTTCCCCACCCCGATCAGAATCTGGCCCGCTCGATCCAGCACATCGAACATGGTCGGTCCCGACGGCTCAAGGACAAACTCACGCGGGTGCGGGCTGAACTGCACCGCACCGGCATCCCCCACAAGAGGATGGGCGGACATGCGCCAAATTCCCCACGGGTCCTTGAGTAATTTTCTCGCATCCCGGCAGCGCTGAAAGAACTCGTCCCGGCTCATCGCACGTTCATGTATCGCCACGTGGCAGGTACGCCGGCCGTCTGTCCAGACGATTAGCGAACCGGACAATCGCTGTTCCTCCGCATAGTCGCGCAGCATGGCCGCACCGGACGAGCGGCGATTGCCGACGACCTTGCGGCCGAATGTCCGGGTCAGGATCGCGACCAGGTCGGGAGGAAATCCATGGGGATAGAGAGGCCCGGCGACATCCGTCAGATGACCGGCCATTTCCCAATAGCCAACTATGGAATCCACGCCCTTGGAAAGAAACCCGAAACGACCGAAGCAGCCTTCCGGCTGCCCCATCACCCGCACACCTTGAATCTCTGTGATATGGCCAAGCCCGAGGGCTTCAAGCGTGGGAAGGGTAAGTCCCCCGACGGCCTTGGCCAGACGGGATAGGGTATGGGTGCCGGCATCGCCGTATTCCGCTGCATCGGGCAAGGCCCCGACGCCCAGCCCGTCAATCACCAACACAATGACACGAGTAATCATAGGCGCACTATAGCAGAAGCGGGAGACAGCAGATATGGAGGAACCTTCGTCATGAAGGAGATTGCCGCTGCAGGCGCCACTCAGCCATGATGGCCAGACTTGCGCTGGTGCCGATCCGACCCGCGCCTGCCTCCAACATCGCCAACGTGGTCTTCCAATCTCGAATGCCGCCGGACGCCTTCACCTTGGCGCGGCCGGCCACAGTCTCTTTCATCAGCCGCACATCCTCCACCGTGGCGCCGGCCGCAGCAAATCCCGTCGATGTCTTCACGTAGTCCATCCCCGCTTCCACCGCCAGACGGCAGGCCGTAATCTTTTCTTCCCGCGTCAAACAGCAGGTCTCCAAGATCACTTTATGCTCGACCCCGATGGTCGCCTGCACGACCTCGGCCATGTCGGTCCTGACCAGATCGTAGTCCCCCGATTTAAGCCGGCTCACGTTGATGACCATATCGAGCACCTTGGCTCCGCGGGCAACGCCTTCAATGGCTTCCGCAACCTTCGTGGCCGTCGTATGGCCGCCCAGCGGGAATCCGACGGGAATCCCAACGCGAATATTCGTGCCGGCCACCGCCTCGACCGCCTCATCGATGTAACAGGGCGGCACAAAGATCACGATACAGCCAAACTCCCTCGCTTCCCGGCAGAGCCGCAGCACATCGGCCTTCGTCGCGTCCGGACGCAACACGGTGTGGTCAAGCAGCGTCGGTACGTTCCAGTCCTGGGTTGTCATCATGCCACTCTTATAACAAGTCCTGGATCAGAGATGAAGAGGAAAAGCGTGGCAGGATAAATGGTTAGAGTACGATGAGAAGCTTTAACGCACAAACACTTTTGCCGAATGCTCAGAAAGTACGTCCAGCCATCCGTGAGACGTGAAACATGAACGGTTTCAGACTAAATGTATTCGGCAGTCCGACCTTTCACCTTTTACGTTTTACGTTTCACGGTTCCTGGAAGGAACTTCTACAGCATCCGGCTAGAGGCGTGGGGAGGACACTTTTCTGAACGGCCGCTTCTGGTACTTCTCCACCGCCTGATTATGCTCGGTCAGCGTCTTGGAGAATTGCGTCGTGCCATCGTTCCTCGAGACAAAATACAGGGCGCTGGAATCGGACGGATAGAGGGTCGCACGGATCGCCTGAATGCCAGGGTTGGCGATAGGTCCCGGCGGCAGCCCCTTCACCCGATAGGTATTGTAGGGGCTGGGGCTGGACAGGTCTTGCTTGTGTAAATTCCCGTCGAATGCCGGCAAGCCATAAATCACGGTCGGATCGCTCTGGAGCGGAATGTGCTGTTTCAACCGGTTGTGAAAGACCGCGGAAATATCCGGCCGATCACCGCCAACACCTGTCTCCTTTTCAATGACGGAGGCCAGGGTCAGCACTTCATGCATCGTCATCTTGAGTTCCTGCATCCGGGCAAGGAGGTCAGGCCCGACGACCTGCCGTAGCTGCTCGACCATCGCCGTCAATACCTCGCGTGCCTTGACGGCACGAGGGAACTTATAGGTATTGGGATAGAGATACCCTTCCAGCGTCTCAGCCTTGATCCCCAGCGACGCAATAAAGGTTCGATCTTTTGCCAGCCGGAGAAACTCCCCACGATCCGTGAGGCCCTGCTGCGAAACCAAATCGGCGATTTGGGTGAGGGTGAGCCCTTCAGGGATGGTCAAGGAATGGAGCAGCACTTGGCCGGCGATCAGCCGTGACAGAATCTCCGCCGGAGTCATACCGGGATTGAGCTCATACTCGCCCGCATGTACCTTCCGGTCTGCCGATTGGGATTTCCCGAACAGGACAAAAGCGGAACGGCTCTTGATCAATCGTTCGCGCTCCAGCAGCGCCGCGATAGAGTGAAACGTCGAACCCTCCGGGATCAGGATCACTTTCGAGGGCGGGCGCTCATGCGGGGGAATGACCGGGCCTTCAGCCCAGCGAATCGTCTGATGCGCGACGACGCCAAGAGCGGCCATTGCGACCAGTAGCAGTCCGAAAATGATCCGTCGGTTCATCATGCGGTAATTCTATTGTTTCAGGATTCGAAGGCTCATTCGCCCATCCTTCAGGTTCCTGCTTCGGCTCCGGCTCAAGACTGGCCAGATAACTTTGGAGCAGAATCGAGGCGGCAATGCGATCGATCACACCCTTCCGCTTTTTCCGGCTGACATCGGCTGCGATCAAGAGGTCTTCGGCCGACTTCGTCGTCAACCGTTCATCCCACAGCATAACAGGAACAGGCACTCCTGCTTCCAACCGGACCTGAAACTCGCGCATCGCCTGGATCGCCGGCCCCTCGCGCCCATCCAATTGAAGCGGAAAGCCCAACAGAACCCTCCTCACCTCATGCGTCACGACGAGAGCGGCAATATGGGCGATATCCTGATCCAACGTGCGTCGCTTGAGCGTCTCAAGCGGTTGAGCGGTCCAGCCCAATTCGTCGCTCAGGGCCACCCCGATCCGCACGGTGCCATAGTCAATCGCGAGAACTCGTTTCCCCTCTTCCACTAGTTTACCGCTCCAACGCCCGTTCGACCAGCCCAAAGACCTTTTCCAGCGCCGTATCCAGACCGGCCGGATCCTTCCCGCCTGCCTGCGCCATCTCGGGCCTGCCGCCGCCCGTGCCGCCGACTTCCACCGCCATCTCCTTGATGAGGTCTCCCGCTTTCACTCGCGCGATCAAATCCTTCGTGACGATGACCAGCAGCGAAACCTTGCCGTCATTGGCGGCCCCCAAGGCCACAACACCGCTCTTCACCTTATCCCGCAACTGATCGGCCAAGGCCCGCATCCCGTTCACATCCAACCCATCAGTCCGCTGCACATGCACCGAGACACCGGCGATCGTTCTGGCCGTGGCTTCGACCGCTGAGCCGCTGGCCATTTTCAATTTCAGCTCTTCCAGCTCTCGTTCCTTGTCCTTCAGCTGCGTCA
>JAPLLI010000167.1 GCA_026387615.1 Nitrospirota bacterium | reverse complement strand
GGATTGTGATGTTTCATTCGTGCAGCCCTCCTCAAGCGATTTTAGGCAAACAACCCGGTACTTTCCGATGCCTGAAGCGGTAGCGAATTAGATGTCTTCGGGCGACGACCGAGCCGGACCTTTTCTTCGCTACTCGACAGCCCTGACATCAACGACGAAATGGTCTGTCTCGCCGAAACAGTTGGTGGGTACGCCGCGATGCTCTTCGTAGGCCAAAGACACCCGCTTACCCATAGTTTTCTCCACTTTTGTGGCGAGCGCGTCGTCGCGAACCGTGAATTGAAATTTCTCCGCCAACGAACCGGGCATCGCAACCATGGCGAGTTCGCCCTCCCAGGTCTTGCACAGCCAGCCCTTCTTCGAGAATTTCTGCACGTAACCCGCGCGCTCACCCACCGAATAGCTCCACGTCAAGGCCAGCCACACATACAGGACAGCCACCGCGATAATCAGGCTGGCGGCTCCGGCAAGCCAGAGCCGCCAGTTGGAGAAAAAGCTCTTGGTCATATTATTTGAGGGAATGTTTATTTCGACGAATCCGCATCAAGGACGATACGGGCAAAACACAGGGATTCCTGACCAACAAGGTCGAACCGCCGGCTCGGGCCATCGCCGATATCTATCGTTGCCGTTGGCAGATCGAGTTGTTCTTCAAATGGATAAAGCAGCATATGCGTATCAAAGCCTTTTTCGGTACTTCCAAGAACGCGCTCAAGTCCCAGATCCGGATTGCCGAGTACCTCCATGGACTCGTTGCAAGCATCATCGGCGGCACGCATGTAGGCGCAGCACCCATTTTCAACCGGACCTGATCTGCACACTCACTCGCCAGCCGTCGGTTGATCGATACTCCCAGACGCGAACTGGCGTGTCAACGCCAGCGACAAAGTGAAACCCGGGAAATGAAAGATTCTCAGCGGGTGAAACTGCGCCCGAGCAGAAACTTGGTTTCAACAAAGAAGAAGTTTCCCGCGATCTTCCCTTCGCGCTTGCCTACGAGGGGATTCCCTCATGGACATCCATGACGGCGCGCCCTGATGGATCGATCATCTTCTGGAAGGCGGCGTCCCACTTGAGGGCGGTCTCGGTGCTGCAGGCGACGCTGCGTTCCCAGGGCACGCAGGCGGCGCAGGTGGCGGAGGGAAAGTGCTGCTCGAAGAGCTGTCGGTAGAGGTAGGCCTCCTTGGTCTCGGGGGTCTTGAGCGGGAAGCGCTCCGCGGCACTGGTAAGCATGGCATCGCTCACCTCACGCTCCGCGTGATCCTTGATCGCCTGGATCCAGCCGTAGCCCACCCCGTCGCTGAATTGTTCCTTCTGGCGCCAGAGTACCTCGTCGGGCACGTAGCCCTGGAAGGCATGGCGCAAAGGCCACTTCTCGATGGGACGGGGGCGCTGGGCGTTGCGGGGCAGCTTGACCTCGGGATCCAGGGCCATGGCCACGTCCAGGAATTGCCGATCCAAGAAGGGCACGCGGGCCTCCACGCCCCAGGCCGCGCTGGACTTGTTGGCCCGGGCGCAGTCGTAAAGGTGGAGCTTCTCGAGCTTGCGCACGGTCTCCTCGTGAAGCTCGCGGCCATCCGGCGCCTTGTGGAAGTAGAGGTAGCCACCGAAGATCTCGTCGGCCCCCTCGCCGGAGAGCACCATCTTGATCCCCATGGCCCGGATCTTCCGCATCAGCAGATACATGGGCGTGGAGGCCCGGATGGTGGTGATGTCGACGGTCTCGACGTGGTGGATCACCTCCGAGAGTGCATCGAGACCCTCCTGTACGGTGAAGTGGATCTCGTGGTGCACGCTGCCAATGTGCTCTGCCACCTTCCGCGCCGGGGCCAGGTCCGGCGCGCCCTCCAGGCCGATGGCGAAGGAATGGAGGCGGGGCCACCAGGCCGGTTCGGTATCCCCGGATT
>JAPLLI010000176.1 GCA_026387615.1 Nitrospirota bacterium | reverse complement strand
ACAGGGGTGGGTTGGCATCGGAAAAGGCAAGGCGGCTGAAGTGCCCGTCGCGATTGCAAAGGCGGTTGAGCAGGCGAAGAAAAACCTGGTCCATGTTGCTCTCACGTCTGGCACGATCGCGCACGAGGTTGATGGGCTGTTCGGCGCCGAGCATGTCCTCTTGAAGCCCGCGAAAAAGGGCACGGGCATTATTGCCGGTGGCGCTGTCCGTGCGGTTGTTGAGGTCGTGGGCGTGCATAACGTCATCGCCAAGACCCTGGGCCGCGGCAATCCATTCAATGTCGTGCGGGCGACGCTCAACGGCCTCTGCCAGCTCAGAAATGCTGAGGATGTGCTGAAAATGCGCCGGAGTGCGGTTGGAGACGCACAGAACAGGGTGAGTGCGTAATGGCTACAGTAAAGACCGCCAAGGCCGCTCCAAAAGCTGCTGCGAAAACTGCACCAAAAGGATTCGTGATTACCTTGATGCGAAGTCCGATTGGTACCCCGCAAAAACATCGAATGGTGTTAACCGGCCTCGGATTAAGGAAGATCAGGCAGACCGTTACTCGTCCTAATACCCTACAGGTAAAAGGGCTGATTGACAAAGTTGGATATCTATTGAAAGTGCAGCCACAATGAACTTACATGAGCTCGGTCCTGCAAAAGGATCCAGGAAAAAGCGTAAGCGTATCGGCCGTGGGCCTGGTTCAGGCCATGGTAAAACGGCGGGTAAGGGTCACAAGGGTCTGTTAGCCAGGTCCGGTGGTCGCAGCCGGCAGGCTGGTGGATTCGAAGGCGGCCAGATGTCGCTGATCCGTCGCGTGCCGAAGCATGGCTTTACGAACATATTCCGCAAAGAATACTCGATCGTCAACCTGAGCAGTTTGGGTGAGATGACGGTTTCTGGCACCATTACGCCGCAAGCATTGGTCGATGCCGGGTTAGTCAAGCGCAAGACCTTGCCGATCAAGATCCTCGGAAACGGAGATTTGACCAAGGCGATCGTGGTGCAGGCGCACAAGTTCAGTAAGTCCGCAGAGGCAAAGATTCAAGCAGCTGGAGGGAGAGTCGAGGTCATCCCCGGTGTTTGAGAGGCTCCTGACCAGTTTTCAGAATATTTTTAAAATCCCCGAGTTGCGTACCCGCATCCTTTTCACTATGGGGATGTTGGTGGTCTATCGGATCGGGGCGCATATTCCTACGCCTGGAATCAACGGCGAGGCCCTCTCCGATTTTCTGCAAAAGCAGGGCGGTGCCTTGCTTGGGTTTTTGGATATTTTCTCGGGCGGATCGCTCTCGCGGTTGACCATCCTCGCGTTGGGCATCATGCCTTACATCAGCGCGTCGATCATTCTTCAGTTGCTGACCGTGGTTGTCCCGCACCTGTCGAAGCTGGCCAAAGAAGGCGAGCGCGGACGTAAAAAGATTATTCAATATACTCGCTTCGGGACGATCGGCATTGCGGTGATTCAGGGTTTCGGTATTGCCGTGGGACTCGAGCAGATGAATCAGGGCGCTTTCGTCATGACCGCTGGGTGGGGATTCCGTCTCATGACGGTCATCACCTTGACGGCCGGGACTGGCTTCCTGATGTGGCTCGGTGAGCAAATTACCGAGCGTGGGATCGGGAATGGTATTTCATTGATTATTTTTGCAGGTATTGTCGCACGACTGCCTGCGGCTGTGGCTCAGACGTTTGATTTATACAAGGTTGGGCAGTTAAGTTTTATTTTATTGGTCGCCCTGGCCTTGCTGATGGTCGTCGTAGTGGCTGCTATTGTGTTTTTGGAGAGCGGGCGGAGAAAAGTACCTGTCCAGTACGCAAAGCGGGTGATTGGGCGGCGAGTTTTTGGCGGACAGAGTACGCACATCCCCTTGAAGATCAATACGGCGGGAGTGATTCCACCCATTTTCGCGTCATCGATTATTGCCTTTCCTGCGACGATTGCCGGCTTTTTTGAGACGCCTTGGGTGAAGGCATTCGGTGCGCAACTGGCGCCGGGCTCATTGTTGTACACGCTGATGTACGTTGGCCTGATTCTGTTTTTCTGCTTTTTCTATACGGCGGTAGTGCTAAACCCGGTGGATATGGCAGAAAATATGAAAAAGTATGGTGGATTTATTCCCGGGATTCGTCCTGGAGTAAGGACGTCCGACTATATTTATAAAGTGTTGACACGCATTACGTTTGCCGGATCAATTTATCTCGCGATCGTCTGTGTGATCCCGGAGTTTTTGATCTATAAGCTGAACGTGCCATTCTATTTCGGTGGCACCTCGCTGTTGATCGTCATCGGGGTCGGTCTCGATACGGCCCAGCAGATTGAGTCCCACATGTTGATGCGAAATTACGAAGGATTTCTCGGCAAGGGCATGGCCCCTCTCCGTGGGCGGAACGGGTAGGAGGATCCATGCGGGTGGTGTTTCTCGGTGCGCCAGGCGTAGGTAAAGGGACTCAGGCTGAGCAGCTTGCAGCCCAATACCAGGTGGCGAAGATATCGACCGGGGATCTTCTTCGAGAGGCGGTTCGTAATCAGACGGAGCTGGGCCGCGAAGCGAAGAACTACATGGATCAGGGCCAGTTGGTTCCTGATGCCGTGGTGATTGGGTTGGTACGAGAGAAGTTGTCTGACGTAAGTTGCGCTAACGGGTTCGTGTTGGATGGATTTCCAAGAACCGTTCCGCAGGCTGAGGAGCTAGGCAAGGCTCTCGCATCGAAAGCCATGGCCCTCGACCGGGTTGTGAATTTTCAAGTGTCACGCGAAGATGTGGTCCGTCGGTTGAGTGGGCGCAGGAGCTGCCCTAAGTGCCAGGCGACATTCCACATGGATTTTGCCAAACCCAAGGTTGAGGGGTTTTGCGATCGATGCGGTGAGTCGCTTGTGCAGCGCAGCGATGACCGGCGTGAGGCGATCGAGACACGGTTGAAAGTGTATGACGAGCAGACAGCCCCGCTTGTGCGGTATTATGAAGAACGGAAGCTGCTGTCTCCGGTGGATGCTTCGGGCGCAGTGGATGTCGTGTTTCAGCATCTATCGCAGGTGTTGATGCCGTACCGGATGAGATGATCATTCTCAAGACGCCGGATGAGATTGCGGTGATGGCCCGGGCCTCACGAGTGGTGGCGGAGGCGTTAGCGGTTTTACGGAAAGCCGTCAGGCCTGGCATTACGACCGATGAGCTGGACCGGTTGGCCGAGGCAGAGATCCTCTCCCGTGGGGCGAGGCCGGCATTTAAGGGGTATCGCAGTTATCCCAAGACTCTCTGTGCGTCGGTGAATGAGCAGGTTGTGCACGGGATTCCCTCCAAGCGAGTGCTGAAGGAGGGTGACATTATCGGGCTCGATCTCGGGGCGATTGTCGACGGGTTTTACGGGGACTCTGCGGTCACGGTTCTGGTGGGGCAGGCGAGTGAACGGAATGCCCACTTGGTTCGGGTGACTGAAGAGGCGATGTATCTCGGAATCAAGCAGGCCGTGGTGGGGCATCGGCTATCGGACATTTCGCATGTGATTCAGCAGCATGTGGAATTGGCGGGCTACTCGGTCGTGACGGAGTTCGTTGGCCACGGTATCGGACGCCAGTTGCATGAAGAGCCGCAGGTGCCGAACTACGGGAAGCCTGGACAGGGTCCTCGGCTGCAGGCCGGGATGGTTCTGGCGATTGAGCCGATGGTGAATGTGGGGAAGGCTGCCGTGAAGGTTCTTGAAGATCGCTGGACGGCAGTGACCGCGGACGGAAGTCTCTCGGCGCATTTTGAACATACGATTGCGATTCAGCCGAGTGGGCCTCCGCGTATTTTGAGCCAGTTGTAAGCGATAGTGGGGTTGGGCAGAAAGGATAGAGGTACGTGCCGAAAGAAGATGTAATCGAAATACAAGGCACGGTGAACGAAACATTACCGAACGCGATGTTTCGAGTGTCGTTAGACAATGGCCATAAAATCCTTGCACACATTTCCGGAAAAATGCGTATGCATTTTATCCGTATTCTTCCTGGTGATAAGGTGACTGTGGAGCTCTCGCCATACGATTTGACTCGCGGGCGCATCACCTATCGGTTTAAGTAGGAGCGCGAAACTGACATGAAAGTGAAATCATCCGTCAAGCCGATTTGTGCAAAGTGTAAAGTTGTTCGCCGTAAGGGCGTGGTGCGAATTCTCTGTGAGAATCCACGCCACAAGCAGCGCCAAGGATGAGGAGCATCGCAGGTTGGCTCAGCCAGTCTCCTGCTCGCGCAGCGCATGGCCGTTCGGGCCCTCGTTAGGCGCGCGCAATAGAGGCTGGTTTGGTCGCTTCGCGATGAAGAGTGGAAAGCAGACACAGTAAGGGGGACGTATGGCACGTATTGCCGGAGTAGATTTACCGAAAGACAAGCGGTCGGACATCGGCCTGACGTATGTCTATGGAATTGGGCGGGCGGCCGCAGTCGATATCCTGGGCAGAGCGGGGATCGATGGATCCATTCGCGTCAAGGACTTGACCGAAGAGCATATCGTCAAGATTCGAGAGATCATTCAGGAGAGCTATCAGGTCGAAGGCGATCTGAGAAAAACCTTCTCGATGAATATCAAGCGGCTGATCGACAGCGGTACGTACCGTGGTCTGCGCCATCGGAAGGGGTTGCCGGTTCGTGGCCAGCGGACCAAGACGAATGCGCGGACGAGAAAAGGCCGTCGCTCCGGGGTAGGAAGCAAACCGAAACCGCCTACACGGTAGGCGTAGTGCGTGACTGTTACTTGAGTAGGGAGTCTGTATGAGCGTCAAAAAAGGCAAGAAGAAAGAGCGCCGGATCGTGCAAAGCGGGGTGGCCCATGTTCAAGCCTCCTTTAATAACACGATCGTCACCATTACCGATATGAGCGGCAACACGATCGTGTGGGCCAGCTCAGGGAACCAAGGGTTCAAGGGGTCGCGTAAGAGCACACCCTTTGCGGCTCAGCGGGCTGGCGAAGCGGCAGCGCGTAAGGCGATGGAGTGCGGGATGCGCCAGGTAGATGTCTATGTGAATGGGCCTGGATCCGGTCGTGAATCGGCAATTCGGTCTATCCAGGCCGCTGGCATGCGGATCAATATGATTCGTGATGTCACCCCGATTCCGCATAACGGATGCCGTCCTCCTAAGCGGCGTCGCGTCTAGGGACGGGTGTTGAAAGAGTCGAATACACGAGATTTGTTGGGCGCACCCACGTGGTGATGTCCGGTAACCGGAGGTAGAGCAGTGGCAAAGTATCGCGGTCCCGTCTGTCGGTTGTGTCGCCGAGAGGGTGAGAAGTTGTTCCTGAAAGGCTCGCGCTGTATGACGGCAAAGTGCGCCATCGAGCGGCGAAGCTATCCTCCTGGACAGCACGGACAAAAGCGCCCGAGAAACTCAGAATACAGCACTCAGCTTAGAGAAAAGCAGAAGTTGCGCAGAATTTACGGCCTGATGGAGTGCCAGTTCCGCGGCTTGTTCGAACGCGCGGAAAGCCAATCCGGCATCACCGGCGAAGTACTCTTGCGGTTGCTGGAGTGCCGGTTGGACAATGTGGCCTATCGGTTAGGCTTCGGCGCTTCACGGAAGGAAGCCAGGCAGCTGGTGAGCCACGGGCATTTGACCATGAACGGCAGAAAGATTAATGTGCCGGGTGCGCAGGTCAAAGCAGGCGATATTATCAGTATTCGTGAACGGAGCCGCAATTTGATCTCGATCCAGGCAGCCCTAGAGGCGGTGGATGGGCGGGGCATTCCTGAGTGGCTGGAGCTGGACAAGCCGGCCTTCAAGGGTGTGGTTCGTGCGCTGCCGACGAAGGATCAGATTTCGTTGCCGGTGAATGAGCAGATGGTGGTGGAGTTGTATTCCAGGTAGTACGTGTGAATTTGGGCGCGGGGGGCGGTCTCTGTGGCGCGCGGGTGCCGTGCAGCGACTGTCTACTCGATGAGATGAAGGGGGAGTCATGATTAAAGCGATGAAGGACTTTCAGATCCCGATGCGGGTGGAAGTCGATAAGGATACCCAGACTCAAACGTTCGGCC
>JAPLLI010000253.1 GCA_026387615.1 Nitrospirota bacterium | reverse complement strand
GCGCCCGGTCACGCCGACACGCGCGCATCCGTGGCGCAAGCGCCTGCTGCCGGAAGGAACACGACACGCGGCGGCGGGCATCACATAAACCGGACATTTCTACTATGGGAGAAAGAGGACATTTCTACTGTGGTTTGACATGTCATGCATTTTCACTTGACAGATTACTCAAGGTTTTCTACCCTGACAACAGTATCCGAAGCCTTGTGAGGCATATGGATCCCTATCGAACCAGGTTTCCCAATGGCCAACGAGCCCCAGAGCGAGCTGATGACGGCGGAGGAGACCTGCCGCTATCTCAAGATCACCTCGCGCACGCTCTATCGTTATCTACGGAGTCGCCAGATACCCGCCTTCAAGCTTGGAAAAGAATGGCGCTTCGTACGTTCGGATCTGGAACAGTGGATTCGCAATCGCACCAAGGCCCAGCTGGCGTCATAACGGACAGGACCCATTGATGTTTGCCGGTGAGTACCTCTGCAAAGTAGATGAAAAGGGACGGTTTATCGTCCCCTCGCCGATTCGCGAGCAGGTCGAGTCGGATGGCCAGGCGGTCGTCTTCCTCAAGGGCCCGGAGGAATCGACGCTCATCTATTCCATGAAAGAATGGGAAAAAGTCCTCGAACGGACGAAGGCCACCCTGGATGAAGACCAGAGCCGGCTATTCATGCACCACATCGTGTCGGAAGCCGGCACGTCGGAACTGGACAAAGCCGGTCGCATCCTGATTCCCAGTCGCCTCAGAAAACTGATCCCCCTGGATGAGGATCAGGAAATCATCCTGGTCGGCTTGTACCATCGCATGGAGATCTGGAATCCAAGCGAATGGCGCCGGTATCTCACCAGATCCGAAGACCGGTACGAGCAAAATATGTCCAAGATCCTCAATCTTCTGTAAACTGGCGCCCATGCCTACCTTCCGGCGCCAGACCAGGCTTTCCTCCTCGACCCGTGCCGTTCGCGTGACCTCCTACAGAACCCCAGACAAGAAAGCCTCAGCACCGCGAACCGCCTTAAAAACGGCTCCCCGTTCCCCCATGCCTGCCTCCCCAACGGCCCAGCCCTATGCCGGGATCCATGCCATCGCCTTGACCCTCCCAGTGCCCCCCAGCGTCAACCATCAATATGCCACGGTGAACGGTCGGCGCTTGCTCTCGGCTGCCGGTCGCGCCTATAAGGCCCAAGTGGGCCAGCTCGTCTGGCTGAAGTTGGCGCAAACCTCTCACAGCACTGCCATGCTGGCAAGGCTTCAGTCTGAGTGGCTAGCCCTCTCCATCCGGTTCTATTTCACCTCGGCTCTCCGGCGGGACGTGGATGGCGGGCTTAAGATCGCACAGGATTCCCTCTGTGAAGGGCTCGGCATCAACGATAATCGCATCGTTGAAACCCACCTCTACAAACACATCGACAAAGATAACCCGCGCATCGAAGTGCATTTAGCACCGGCAGCCCCCTAGCAGTCTGAACAGGTACTTGCCTAAAGAGCCGTTGTTATTCGTATCGGAGCGCTTCGATAGGATTCAGGCGAGCGGCTTTGTTGGCAGGATACAGGCCAAAAAACAGCCCGACCACGAGGGAGAAGAAGAACGCGATCACGATCACGTCGCCGGAAATGATGGTCGGCCAACCGGCGATCACCGTCGTCAACTTGGCCCCGGCAACCCCCAATACGATTCCCAGCGCCCCTCCCACCAGGCTCAAGGTCATGGCCTCGATCAGGAACTGCATCATAATATGGCGGCGTTTGGCCCCCACCGCCATGCGGACGCCGATCTCTCTGGTCCGCTCCGTCACGGACACGAGCAGGATATTCATGATGCCGATCCCCCCCACTAGGAGCGACACAGAGGCGATGGCAAACAACATCATCGTCAAGGTTTCGCTGGTGCCCTCTTGCACCTTCCCGATATCGACCTGAGTCCGGATCGTGAAGTCGTCGTTCTGCTCCGTCTGAAGCCGATGCCGCCCCCGCAACACCTCTCGAATCTGCTCGACCGCCATGGGTAAATCCTCGACCTGCTCGGTCGAGCCGAACATGGCCCCGACGGACCCGATAAATGAGGTGCCGAACACCTTCCGTTCCGCCGTGCTGAAGGGGATGAAGATCACATCGTCCTGATCTGAGCCCTGCGCAGACTGGCCTTTCGGCGCGAGGACCCCGATGACGCGAAAAGGCACGTTCTTGATGCGAATCACCGCCCCCACCGGCTCTTCGCCAGACTCAAACAGATTCTCCACGATCGTCTGGCCGATGAGCGCGACCCGAGCGGCGCTATCCAAATCCGTCTGGGTAAAAGGGCCGCCGCTCGTAAAGGACCAGTCTCGAATGGTGAGGTAGCTCGGTGAAATGCCGTTGATCGGTCCGTTCCAGTTTTTGTTGCCATACACAATTTGCATGACATCGCGCCTGGTCCAACCTGTATCGGCCAGCAAGGGGATGCGTTTTTTCAGCTCCAACGCGTCGGACACGGTCAGCGTGACGGCGCTCCCCTGACTGCCCCGCACGCCGCTCGCAGAGGTCACTCCCGGAAAGATGATAATGACGTTCGTGCCCATCGTCGCGATCTGCGCCTGCACGGCCCGCTTGGCCCCCTCACCGATACTGACCATCGCGATGACCGCTGCCACGCCGATGACGATCCCCAGCATCGTGAGGCCGGCACGCATCCTGTTCCGCCCCAGGATCCGCAGCGCCGTCATAATCGTGAGCCAGACAAATGCCGACATCTAGCCCTCGACCGGACTAGACGGCGGACGCGCCTTGGTCCGACGGTCGCTTAAGATTTGTCCGTCTTTGATCACGATCTCGCGCGCCGCATAGGCGGCGACATCCACCTCATGCGTCACCAGGATGATCGTAATCCCTTCGTCGCGGTTGAGCGCTTCCAGGATGGCCATGATCTCGCGGCTGGACTGGGTGTCCAGATTGCCGGTCGGCTCGTCGGCCAGGAGCAACGAGGGCGAGGTGACCAGCGCCCGCGCGATCGCCACCCGCTGTTGCTGTCCGCCTGACAACTGAGTGGGGTAATGGTCTTCCCTGCCGTGCAACCCCACCCGCCCTAACGCCGCCGCAGCCTGCGTCCGCTGTTCCTTGATCGACAACCCTCGATAGAACAATGGCAGTTGGGCATTTTCGAGCGCGCTGGTACGAGGGATCAGGTTAAAGCTCTGAAAGACGAACCCGATTTGCTGATTGCGGATCCCGGCCAAATCATCAGGCCGCAAGCCCCCGACCTCGACCCCGTTCAGCCGATAATGCCCTTTGGTTGGCTGGTCGAGACAGCCCAGAATATTCATGAGAGTGGATTTGCCGGAACCGGATGACCCCATGATCGCGACGAACTCACCCTGCTCGATCGTCAGGCTCAGGCCCCGCAAGGCCTGAACCTCCACGTCGCCAACCTGATAAATTTTCCAGACATCTTCGCATTCGATCAGCGGACTCATCGGCATTTCCCGTGAAGCGTGAAACGTGAAACGTGAAGCGCAGGATAAGCGAGAACGGCGCGATCCGAAGTGCAACGTTCGGGATTCGAAGTTCCGAAACCTTTGAACATCGAACCTCGACCCCTCGCCCAGCGTGAGTGAATTACATGCAACGAGAGACGCGTCACGGGTGATTACAGGCCCCGGTTGCGCGAGGAGCCCTTCTGTCCGCCGCTCCCGAACCCTGGCGGCAAATCTTTTCCGCTCCGGTCGCCCTTGGGCCGATCGACACCCACGATCACCGACATCCCCTCGGACAGCTCACCCGACACAATCTCCGTGGCCAGCCCATCAGAGATGCCGGTTTGAACCTGAATGGGCGCCGGGTCTCCCGCCGGTCCCTCCGTCCACACCGTTCGGCTTAGCGCCGTGGCGCCTTTGCTTGCTCCGGCAGCCTGCCCCCCACCCTTCACCTTGGCCGGCTTGCCGCCAGACGTCGCGCGATCAGCCTTGTCTGCGGTCGGAGGGGTGAATCGCAACGCGGCATTCGGCACTTTCAGCACGGCTTCTCGCTGAGCCACAGCGATCGAGACATTCGCCGTCATCCCAGGCTTCAAGCGGAGATCCTGATTATCGACGCTGACCACCACGTTATAGGTCACCACATTTTGCACATTGATCGGAGCAAGCCGCACCTGACGGATCGTGCCGGCGAATTGATATCCCGGATAGGCATCGACCGTAAACGTGGCCTCTTTTCCTTCGGCAATCCCGCCGATATCGGACTCGCTCACGTTGGTGTCGACTTGCATCTTGGTCAGATCGAGCGCGATCAAAAAGAGGTTCGGCGTGGCGAAGCTGGCCGCGATCGTTTGACCGACCTCCACATTGCGCGCGACGACGATGCCGTTCACCGGCGACCGGATCACGGTGTACTTCAATTCCAACTCGGCGGCATTCAGCGCCGCCTCAGCCTGTTTCACTTGCGCCCCTGCCACGTTGACCTGCGCCTCGGCCGCCTGGAAATTCGTCGCCGCCACGTCGACGTCGTTCTGACACATACTGCTGCGCCACGAGCGATTTAACCCGGTCCAGCTCGCGTTTACGTTGCGCCAGATCGGTTTTGGACCTGGCAACATTCGCCTTCGACATTTCAAGATTACTGGCGGCTTGATCCCGACGGGCCTTGAACGGCTCTGGATCGATCACGGCCACGATATCACCGGCTTTAACCACCGAATTGAAATCGGCATGCAGGCTCTTGATCATGCCGGATACCTGAGTCCCCACCTGAACCGACACGACAGGATTAATCGTTCCCGTCGCCGTCACAAGCGAAATAACGGAACCTCGCTCAACCACGGCGCTCCGGTAGCGGACGGGGACTTTTCGCTCCCCACTGAAAAAGACGTAGCCGCCAATGGCTAATCCGACGGCCAGCACAGCAGTGATCACCATGACACGACGCATCAACTCATTCTCCAATTCCCTGCCAGACTCAAGGCATTGTAGCAACAAGACAGAATGGAATCACCTGCCTGACACGCCCTCTATCCGGCCCTCACACACTACGGAAAGCACTTTGGGCACACCGAAATTTTAACGGCAGAACGTCTTGCGCACGAGAAACTCACACCTGCAGGATGCTCAAACAATCCGTCAGCAAGGCCGCAGGCGAGCGATCCTCTCCGACCTTACTCAGAGGTGACAGGGATGCTCCCACCTGCGCGCGTTGCGCGAGCACGGGGATCGTCCCAGTTACCCCGCATCCTTTTCCTGCCCCCTTCGTGAGAAACAAACAGGCCGCCTGCCACTCGGCAGACGGCCTGTTACACTCACCGGACCATGCCATCGATTAGGGACCGACGCTAATCCGATCCTTGATCATGTCGAAAATATCTTTGGGCACCACGTTCTTCGCCACCAATTCTCCCTTCAGCCGATACGGACGATTGGCCACGATACGATCGGCGATGTCCTTGGGAAGCCCGAGCACCAACACCATGTCGCCGACCGATGCCCGGTTGATATTCATCGACGAATAGAGGGGCTGGGGGGCATTCGCTACCGGAGGCGCTGGCGCCACAACAGACGGAACAGTCGGGGCCGGGGCTGAAGGCACAAGAGCACCACTCCCGGTCCCGGTCCCGGTTCCCGTCACAGGACGGGACTGATCCTTCAGCTCCTTCTGATAGCGAGCCACCAAAGCCTTGAGCGTTTGGTTATGCCGCTTCAGGTCCTCGGATTCTTGATGTACCGCCCGATTCTGCAAGGCCAGTTGCTTCATGCGATCTTCGAGTTCTTTGATCCGGCCCTCGGCGCTTCCGCGCTCCTTGTCCCGCCCATGCTGAATACGTTCCAGCTCATCCTGCGCAGCTTGGGCATCGTTCCCGAATTTCACGTTGAGCTCTTTCAGCGTCTTGACCTGTTGCTCCAAGGCATTCTTCTGCGTACGAGTCCGATCCAACTCGGACCTGGCCGAGTCGAGATCAACCACCGCCGTTTCATATTTTTTTTGACTGACACAGCCAACCATTGATACTGCGCCGATCATCACGACCGCCGCCATCCATCCTGATTTCATGCAAGCCTCCCCTTCCACTAAGCGTAGTATCTGCGACAGATGCCGACACCAGCCCTCACTCCGCAGGCTTCCCCATGAATAAGGGTCATACGGCACCTATCAGTATGATGTTGGTGTATGCCAAGCCCTTCGCTTTGTCAACAGATTTAGGGGTCGATCGGCCTTACCGCTCACGATGAAGGCCGGCCACCATTCATCCACCGGCTTGACGGATTGTCGCCGCTTTGTGAATATGCGCGACAGTCGCAGGCGACAACTCAACCTGACTCAGAAAGACAACACATGAACGAATGGGGCCCTGGCCTGGCCACGATCTTAGGCATCGTGGAAGGCCTGACAGAGTTTCTGCCGGTCTCGTCGACCGGCCACTTGATTCTGGTCGGCCATGCCTTGGGGTTCGAAGGAGACCTCGCTGCCAGCGCGGAAATTTCGATCCAACTTGGCGCCATCCTGGCCGTGATCGCCTACGAACGCCAGAAACTGGCCTTCATGATCGGGCAAGCAGGACGTGAACGACAGGAGGCCTGCTCCATGATCCGGACCCGTGGGACCACCTCCTGGGCGGCAATTCTCCAATCATCCTGGGCGGCCCACCGGAACCTCTGGTTCCTCCTCGGACTCGGGCTCGCCTTTCTCCCGGCTGCGGCAATCGGGCTCCTCACGCATAGCTGGATCAAGAGCCACCTCTTTACGCCACAAACCGTCGCGATCTCCTCCATCGTCGGAGGCCTGATCATTCTCGCCGTCGAAGCCCGCCGTGCCCAGCCAACAGTCCAGCAACTTGAACAAGTAAGCCTGCGATCGGCCTTCTGGATCGGCCTGGCCCAATGCGCCTCCTTACTGCCAGGCATGTCCCGATCCGGCTCCACGATCATCGGAGGGCTCTTGGTCGGACTGGACCGGAAAGTCGCGACGGAATATTCCTTCTTCCTCGCCCTCCCGACCCTGATCGCGGCGACCTGCTATCAAATGTGGAAATCGCGTGACCTCTTCCGTCAAGAAGACTATCTGGCGCTCGGAATCGGAATGCTCGTCTCATTCGCCGTAGCCTGGATAGTAATTGCGGCCTTCCTCACCTTCGTGAAGCGCCACACCCTCCGCCCCTTCGCCTACTACCGAATCGTAATGGGCATTGCCGTCTTCTATATTTTTGGTTTCTAACCGGCTGCTGAAAAAACCCGCCAGCTTCGTTCTCGGCTCATCGAAATCCTCAACGTACCCCTGAGGGTACGCCTCCGGTTTCGACTCGCCTGCGGCCTTGCTGGACGGTCTTTTTGAGCAGCCTACCCGCCGCGCTGCGCAGACGATCGAACGACCATTCCGTTTAATTTAATTTCTCAGAAAAGCAGCTGACTAGGAAGTGGGAGGAAACCCTTGAGACAAGAGCGCTTCGTCTTTCTTTTCAAAAGCGAAGTGGATAATCAAGAAGACGACGCCCACACTGATTGCGGAGTCGGCAACATTGAAGGCAGGCCAATGGTAGGAATTCACATAGACATCGAGAAAGTCGATCACTTCCCCATACCGTAACCGGTCGATCAAGTTCCCGATCGCCCCTCCCAGGACCCCGGCAATACTGAGCTGTCCCACCCAATCCTTTTCCGGCAACCGGAAGAGAATCGTCCCCAGCAGGCCCAGAGCAATCAGTGAGCTCACCCCGAAGAACACCATGCGAAAGGCGTTGCTGCTGCCGGCCAGCAGGCCGAAGGCGGCGCCAGGATTGCGGATGTAGGTGAGGCTGAAAAAATCCTGAACGATCGGAATGGATTCATGCAGCCGCATCGCCTGCATGATGAACAGTTTCGTTACCTGATCGATCACAATAATCGTGCCGGCAAGCAAAGCCAGGAGCGCATAGCGAAAAGACCGTCGCATTACTGCACCGCCTCTACGCACCGTTCGCACAGGGTGGAATGGCTCGCGTCCTTCCCCACTGCCTCACGATAGTTCCAGCAACGCTCGCATTTTCCAAACGAGGACTTCGTCGCCACAATTTCCAAAGAGCCTTTCGCCTTGTCACTGGCGATCAGCTTCACCTGCGAGACGATGAAGAGCGTGGTTAAGTCCTTGTGATAGGACTGCAAGAACTCGTAGCTATCGGCATCGGCACGAAGCTCCACCGATGCCTCCAACGAAGATCCAATAACCTTATCCCGCCGACTGCCCTCCAGCACGCCCTGTACCTGCGTGCGATAGCCCAGGAGCCGTTCCCACCGTTGAGCCAATGCGGCATCCTGCCATTGAGGTTGGACCTCCGGGAATGTGCTCAGATGGACGCTGCTCACACCCTGGCTACCCCCTGGCTGCGTCGCCAGGGTCCGCCAGATCTCTTCTGCCGTAAAGCTCAAGACCGGCGCCATCAGCTTCGTCATGGCCACGAGGATCTCGAAGAGCACCGTCTGCGAGCCACGCCGCAAGGGCGAATCGGCACGGAAGGTATAGAGACGATCCTTCAGAATATCCAGGTAGACGGAGCTCAGATCCACCGAACAGAAATTATTAAGTGCATGGAAGATCGTGTGAAACTCGAAGTCGTCGTAGGACTTTCTGACCCGCGGGATCAGCTCGCTCAACCGATGCAGAGCCCAACGATCCAATTCAGACAACTGCTCGTAGGGGATGCGATCCTTCTCCGGATCGAAGTCGTACAGATTGCTCAATAAGAACCGGCAGGTATTCCGGATCTTCCGATAGGCCTCGACCATATGGGTCAGGATTTCCGGAGAAATTCTGAGATCGTCGCGATAATCCTGCGCCGAGACCCACAGCCGCAAAATTTCCGCGCCGGACTGTTTGATGACGTCCTGCGGCGCGACGACATTCCCCGCCGACTTGGACATCTTCTTGCCCTGCCCATCGAGGACGAAGCCATGGGTCAACACGGCCTTGTAGGGCGCGCGACGATCCGTCACGACCCCGGCCAACAAGGCGCTGTGGAACCAGCCACGATGCTGATCCGACCCTTCGAGATAGAGATCGGCCGGCCACCACTTGCGCGGCTTTAGCACGGCGGCGTAGCTCACGCCCGACTCGAACCAGACGTCGAGAATATCCCGTTCCTTTTCGAAATCCGCTCCACCGCATTTCGGACAGGCCGTACCCTTGGGCAACAGATCGGCTGCCGATTGCTCGAACCAGACATCGGCCGCTTTGGTCTCCATCAAGGTCGCCAGGTGCTCGATCACCGTCGGATCGGCCAACACAAACCGACAACCGGTACAGGTAAAGCCGGGAATCGGCACGCCCCAGACCCGCTGCCGCGACAAACACCAATCGGGGCGATTCTGAATCATCCCGTTGATCCGATCGCGGCCGTAGGAGGGAATCCATCGGACTCGTTCGATCTCCGCCAGCGTTTCTTTCCTGAGATCGTTCGTCTCCATCGACACGAACCATTGTTCGGTGGCGCGGAAGATGACAGGATTCTTACAGCGCCAGCAATGGGGATAGGAATGGTTCAACGAGCCATGGCCCAGCAACCGTCCATTGGCCTGGAGGAACTCCACGATCTTCGAATTGGCCTTCAACACATGCTGGCCGGCAAATTCCTTCACGATCTCGGTAAAGCGCCCGCCATTGTCCACCGGCGCCAGGATCTCCAACTTTTCTCCCGCTGACGCCTTGGCATTGTGTTCCAGGACGAGGATGTAGTCCTCCATGCCGTGGCCCGGCGCAATATGGACGCAGCCGGTTCCCTGCTCGAGCGTGACGAAGTCGCCAAGCAGAATCGGCGAGAGGCCGGTGCTCATGGGCCGTTGGGTCTCGATCCCTTCGAAGCCCTCCTTCCCCTTCTTCACCCCGAATACTCGCGCCCCGTCGATTTTGCAGCCCTTCGCCATACTCTCGACCAGCTTCTCCGCCACGATCAAGACCTCGTCGCCGACCTGGACGAAGGCATAGTCGATATCGGCATGGAGACAGACCGCTTGATTGGCCGGAAGGGTCCAGGGGGTCGTCGTCCAGATCACGACGGAGACCAGCTTGATACCGTCGGGGAACGAAATGCCTGGGAAGGTCTTACTCAGCACAGAAGGCGACGTGACTAGAGGAAACTTCACATAGACCGAGGGCGAAGTGTGATCTTCATATTCGACTTCCGCCTCGGCCAGGGCTGTCTGGTCCGCCGTACACCAGAGCACCGGCTTCAATCCCTTGTAGACGCCTCCCCGCTCCACGAACTTCCCGAACTCGCGAATGATCGTAGCCTCATAGCCAGGATTCATCGTCAAATAAGGACGCTGCCAATCGCCCAAGATGCCGAGCCGCTGAAATTCTTCCCGCTGAATCGTATAGAACTTCTCCGCATATTCCCGGCAGAGCTTGCGGATAGCCGGAGTATCGAGCGTTTTTTTCTTGTCGCCGAGCTCTTTGAGCACTTGATGCTCGATCGGCAGACCATGGCAATCCCAGCCAGGCACATAGGGCACTTGATACCCGGCCATCGTCTTGGATTTGATGATGATGTCTTTGAGGATTTTGTTCAGGGCGTGACCGATATGGATGCGGCCATTGGCGTAAGGCGGGCCATCGTGCAAGACATAGAGCGGCCGGCCCTTCCCCGCCTCCTGGATCTGTTCGTAGAGCCGTTCCTGCTCCCACGAAGCCAGGAGCTCAGGCTCCCGCTGCGGCAGATTCGCCTTCATGGGAAAATCGGTCTTGGGAAGATTGAGCGTTGCCTTGTAATCCATAAATCTAATCCAGTTGCTCAGGGCTAGGGGCTAGTGGCACGGGGCGAGAGGAAATTTACAGGAGGGAAGAACCGGTAGCAACCTCAATCGTACGCTTAATCCAAACCTTGCCTCTTGCCACATGCCTCTTGCCCATCAGCTAACTGACCGCCATCATGCGATCGAGCGCAATCTTCGCCCACCGCTTCTCATCGTCCGGCACGACGATGTGGTTCACGACATGGCCCTCGGCAAGGTTCTCCATCGCCCAGCAGAGGTGGGCCCCATCGATCCGGAACATCGTCGCACATTGGCAGACCGTGGAGGAGAGGAAGAAAATCTTCTTGTCGGTGAGATCCCGCTTCAATCGATTGACCAGGTTCAGTTCCGTTCCCACCGCCCAGACAGACCCGGCCGGCGCCGCCGTAACAGTCTTGATGATGAACTCGGTTGATCCTGAAAGGTCTGCCTTGTTGACGACATCCTCGTGACATTCCGGATGGACGATGACGGTCCCCTCCGGATACTGTTTGCGGAAATTGTCGACATGCACCGGCTGAAACATCTGGTGCACACTGCAATGGCCTTTCCAGAGAATGAGTTTCGCCCGTTTGATCGCCTCGCGGCTATTGCCCCCGTTGGGTTGATAGGGGTCCCACACGATCATCTCTTCTCGCGGCAGCCCCATCTTGTTGGCCGTATTGCGGCCCAGATGCTCGTCCGGGAAGAAAAGGATCTTCTCCCGCCTGGCCCAGCACCATTCCATCACCGCCCTCGCATTGGAGGAGGTGCAGGTGATCCCGCCATGTTCCCCGCAAAAGGCCTTGAGCACCGCGGCAGAATTCACATAGACCGCCGGCATGACCGTCTCTTCTACGGAAATGATTCGTCCCAGCTCATCCCAACATTGATCGACCTGTTCGATGGCCGCCATGTCCGCCATGGAACAACCTGCCGCCATATCAGGAAGGATGACCGTTTGTTTGGAGCGGCTCAGGATATCGGCGGTCTCGGCAATGAAATGCACGCCGCAAAACACGATGTAGGGTCGCTCTGACCGTTCGGCTGCCAATTTCGACAAGAGAAGCGAATCCCCGCGGAAATCCGCATGTTCAATCACTTCATCCCGTTGATAATTATGGCCCAGGATCATAACCCGGTCGCCGAGCACACGTTTCGCCTCAACCGTCCGGCGGAAAAGCTCCTCCGCAGATAGTTGCTGATAGTCCGTGATCGGCTTCGGAAGTGTCGAGATAATTTGCATAGCTTCCCTAGCGAAATGACATCCAGCACCATTCTACGTTAGGGCTCCCCTACAATCAATGAACCGGCCCTGCAAGGAAGTCCTACGCGGGCGATGGCCCACTCGGTTCGTCCTCGATAGGCCTAATACCCCGTTGACAACGGAGGGGGCCAGCGATACGATTCCAGCTCGAAGCTAGGGGAGCCATGTGGCTGAGAGTCCGCCCGAACGGACGACCCTCAGAACCTGACCTGGGTAATACCAGCGTAGGGAAGCGAGAACAACCAGACACTGTTGGTCTCTCTGCCGCACCCCTTACTCTCGGTGCGGTTTTTTTATTTCTGATTACTACGCACAGTTCACGTTTTGGAGAAAGGATCTCCTCATGAGCGACCAGACAATCGGCAACGGATCTGCCACTGGCAAGGAGCAGAAATCTGCAGGATCGACCTTGACGACCACACCCTTCCCCGCCTCGCGTAAAGTCTACGTGCAGGGCACCCAGGCAGGCGTGAAGGTCCCGATGAGAGAGATCAGCCTGACGCCGACGAAGGCGATGAACGGGGACGCGCCAACCCCCAATGAGCCGATCACGATCTACGATACCTCCGGCCCCTACACAGACCCGAACGTCACGATCGACGCCAAGGCGGGCCTGGCTCCCTACCGAAGAAACTGGATCCTCGGCAGGAACGACGTGACCGAACTCCCGGATGTCTCGTCGCTCTATGGCCGCCTACGCGCCGCCGATCCCAAGCTGGACGAGCTCCGGTTCCAGCACATCCGCAAGCCACTGCGAGCCAAGCCTGGCATGAACGTGACCCAGATCCACTACGCCAGAAAAGGCATCGTCACACCGGAAATGGAGTTCATCGCAATCCGGGAGAACCAGTCCCGCGAAGTCGCGCGCGAACTGGCCTCGCGGAACGGGCATGGCGGCGGCGTCACCAAACATCAGGGCCAGTCCTGGGGCGCCAGCATCCCCTCCGTGATCACGCCGGAATTCGTACGCGATGAAATCGCCCGTGGCCGTGCCATCATCCCGGCCAACATCAACCATCCGGAAAGCGAACCGATGATCATCGGCCGCAACTTCCTGGTAAAGATCAATTCCAACATCGGCAACTCCGCCGTCGCCTCCTCCATCGAAGAAGAAGTCGAGAAGATGATCTGGTCGATTCGCTGGGGCGCCGACACGGTGATGGATCTCTCCACCGGCAAGAACATCCACGAGACCCGCGAATGGATCATCCGCAATTCGCCCGTGCCCATCGGCACCGTGCCGATTTATCAAGCGCTCGAAAAAGTCGGGGGCAAGGCCGAAGACCTGACCTGGGAACTCTTCCGCGACACGTTGATCGAGCAAGCAGAACAAGGCGTGGACTACTTCACCATCCATGCGGGCGTGCGCCTGGCCTATGTGCCCATGACCGCTAAGCGCATGACCGGCATCGTGTCCCGCGGCGGCGCTATCCATTCGAAATGGTGCCTGGCCCATCATGAAGAAAACTTCGCCTACACCCACTTCGAAGAAATCTGCGAGATCATGAAGGCCTACGACGTCTCGTTCAGCTTGGGCGACGGGTTACGGCCCGGCTCCATTGCGGACGCGAACGACGAGGCGCAATTCGCCGAACTGGACACCTTGGGCGAACTCACCAAGGTCGCCTGGAACCACGATGTCCAAGTCATGATCGAAGGACCGGGCCATGTGCCCATGCATATGATCCAGGTCAATATGGAAAAGCAGCTGAAAGTCTGTCAGGAAGCCCCCTTCTATACGCTGGGGCCCCTCACGACCGACATCGCGCCAGGCTACGACCACATCACCTCCGGCATCGGGGCTGCCATGATCGGCTGGTTCGGCTGCGCGATGCTCTGCTACGTGACGCCCAAGGAACACCTGGGCCTCCCGGACCGGGAAGATGTGAAGACCGGCGTCATCACCTACAAGATCGCCGCTCATGCAGCGGACCTGGCCAAGGGCCATCCCGGCGCGCAGATCAGAGACAACGCGCTCTCCAAGGCCCGCTTCGAGTTTCGCTGGGAAGACCAGTTCAACCTGTCGCTCGATCCGGACACGGCCAAACTCTTCCACGACGAAACCCTGCCGGACAATGCCGCGAAGATCTCGCACTTCTGCTCCATGTGCGGACCACATTTCTGCTCGATGAAGATCACGCAGGATGTCCGGGACTATGCCGCGCAGCTACAAGTGGACGAACAGAAAGCGATCCTAATCGGCATGAAAGAGAAAGCGGAAGAATTTAAAAAAACCGGCTCCGAGATCTATCGATAAAACAAGAGAGGATGCTCAAAACGGTCATCCAACGAGGCCCGAGGTGAATCGAAACCGGAGGCGTACCCTCAGGGGTACGTTGAGGATTTCGATGAGCCGAGAACGAAGTTGGTGATCGTTTTCAGCATCCGTTGAACGGAGAAGAGACAATGCCAAAGCCACCGACCCCAGCCCCATTACGAGAAAAAGATATTACCCGGCACATCGCACGGGAATACTACAAAGAATTCGATCAGCTCATCGAAAGCGATGTCATCATCGTCGGCGCCGGGCCTTCCGGTTTGATCTGCGCCCACGACCTGGCTGCGATGGGGTTCAAAACCGTCATCGTCGAACAGAGCCTCGCCCTGGGCGGCGGCTTCTGGTCGGGCGGCTACCTCATGAACAAGGCCACGATCTGCGAACCGGCCAATGAGATCCTCGAAGAAATCGGCGTGCCCTGCAAGAAGATTACGGAATGCGCAGGCATGTACATGGTCGATCCCCCTCATGCCACCGGCGCGTTGATCGCCGCGGCGTACAAAGGCGGGGCCAAGATCATGAACCTCACCAGAGTGGTCGACCTAATCATCCGACGCGACGGCATCCTCGAAGGAGTGGTGGTCAACAGCACGACGGCGGAAATGGCCGGCCACGACATCATCCATGTGGACCCGATCGCCCTCGAAAGCAAAATCGTGGTGGATGCGACAGGCCACGATGCCATCGTCGTGGAACTCCTGCATAAACGGAATCTCCACAAGGCCGTGCCAGGCAACGGCGCCATGTGGGTCGCGCAATCGGAACAGGAAATCATGGACCGGACCGGCGAAGTCTACCCCAACTGTTTCGTAATTGGGTTGGCCGTGGCGGCAGTCTACGGTACGCCCCGCATGGGTCCGGCCTTCGGCTCGATGTTACTCTCAGGACGCTACGGAGCAGAATTGATCAAGAAGAAACTGAAGGGCGCATAAACAATTCCCGCGGCTCACGCAGGCTGATCAAAAAGGTCATCCAGCGAGGCCGCAGGGAGTGCGAACCCGGAGGCGTACCCTCAGGGGTACGTTGAGGAGTTCGCACGACTGAGAACGACGCTGGGGACCTTTTTCATCGGCCTGATTGATTATGGATGTACAAGATTTTCTGATACAAGGCGGCGGCCGCGAAGAAGACAAACGTGAAGCTTGGCAGCTATTCCAGCAGGCTTATGAACGTCAGATGAAAGGCGAGCTGGAAGCAGCCGTCTCGCTCTACAAGCAATCACTTGAGACGCATCCGACCGCCGAAGCCCATACCTTCCTCGGCTGGACCTATAGCTTCATGGGGCGGCTTGATGATGCCATCGAGGAATGTCACAAGGCCATCTCGCAGGACCCGGACTTCGGCAACCCCTACAACGATATCGGGGCCTATCTGATCGAAAAGGGCGAACTGAACGAAGCGATTGTCTGGTTCGAGAAGGCCCTGCAGGCG
>JAPLLI010000098.1 GCA_026387615.1 Nitrospirota bacterium | reverse complement strand
GTGATGAAGAGCTATCAATCCGCGGTGGGCAATGCCAAGGAGCTGGATGCCAAGGTGCGCGAGTATGTCCGGAAGAACGCGGAAAAGGCGCATGACGAATTGAATGCGGAGCTCGGCAAGAAGGGCCAGGCACCGGCTCAGTAAGAGCGCTCTGTCTCCAGGCCGTTTACGAAGACAGGGATGCGGTCATGGAAGACCGTGCAGTCGTTAGTTCTTGTTGTCGAAGAAGGTGGTGAAGGCATGAGGGTGTGGAGATGGAATGGAAACAGTCGGATCCGGCTGTCGTTCTTCTTATGGATGGGGCTCCTTATTGTGAATGCCTGCCAATCAGGGCCTGGGTCTCAGGCGAAGACCGAGGAGCCCCGTCCTTCGCCAAAAGAGGGGATGGCGTCGGCTCAGCGGGAGTTGAGCGCCGAGTTGCGTGGGCCGACAGGCACCGCGTCGCTTGAAGGGCCTCCTCCAAGCGTGAGGCCTGCGGCTCCACCGCCGCAACCGCCTATGGCTTTGCAGAAAACTCCGGAGCGGTCGCCGCAGCCTGCGGCCCCCTCCGGTTCAACCGGCAGCTCATCCAGCCAGGAGAACGTGAAGGTGCTCCAGCGCGATCCCGCCGGCTGCACCTGGGTCGAAGCGGTCGGGACCGCGTCCTTCGGACAGAACGATACCAGGCATCAGGCCAAGGCCCAAGCCGTTTCGGACGCCAGGGCCAAAGCGATCGAGGGGTTTCTTGGCATCAAGGTGCAGGATCGCTTTATGAACTTCCAGCAGGAAAATTCCCTCAAGGGGCAGGTCCAATTGACGGAGAGCCTGCTCCGCGTGACCCAATTGGGACGGATCCTCAAGGAGAAAGTGCTGAAGTCCGGCCCTCAGGATCTGGGGGACTGTGCCGGCTGTCAGTTCACCGCCCACATTCAGACCTGCATCGTGCCCCTGTCCGACTCAGGCGATAAAGACTTCCAGACCAACCTGACTCTCAATCGTGCGACCTTCGTGGACGGGGACGAAGGCGTGATGCAGGTGACTGTCACCAAGGACGCCTATGTCTATCTCTATAGCGTGGAGTTGGACTGGAACGCCGGCCTGTTGTTTCCCAACGACTACGCCAGCGATAACCACCTCAAGGCCGGTGAGACCCTGACCTTTCCCTCTGAAGAGCTCAGACGGAAAGGTCAAAAGGTCTTGGCCCGTTTGCCGGCCGGGGCGAAGGTTTCGGCGGAAATGATGCGGGTTATCGTCTCGAAGGTTCCCCTTCCTCGCGATCTCTACGATCCTCGGGCGCAGCAACGAGAGCGAGCCACGGACCGCGCCGTGACGGAACTAGAAGGCACCGGCTCGTTTCTGAATCTGTTGCACAAGTTGCACCGCAGCGACATCGAATGGATCGAAGATGCCCAGGCCTTTACGATACATCAGCGCTAAGTCGGGTTATGCGCTGGTGCGGTCTGTATCGCATGACCGCCGAACGTGCAACGCATCGCCCGCAAGCAATACAACAATGAGCAGACGCCGCAACTGATGGGCAGTCCCGCGATGCTCAAAAATGGAGGCGGGCGGCTACTGAAAATTTCCCGGCCATAAGCGATCGCTATGCGCGGGCGCGGTTGTTCTTTTGGTCGGTCAGCACCAGGGCCATGCACGTTTAAGGGCTCGCACCGCGGACGATGCTGTTCGCCAGATCTGAAAGGCTGGTCCCCCACATCAGGGCGCACCCGTTCTGTTTTCTGACCTCAGCCATTTTGTGTTTCCGGTTAGTAGCCCAGTTTCGGTGGGCTCTCGTCGAATATCGCAATAGGCTCGAAAACCCTTGATGGAAGTGGTAGTCTGCGCCGCATGAGCCATTTAAGAGGTGAACCTGTGCAGAAATCGCTGGTGCTGGCGTTGTTGGCCTTTGTCCTGCTGGTTGGATCGGCTTGCACCTTTCATGGTGCGATAAAAGAAGACTTTTACCATTCACAGACCGAGGTGGGGAAGAAGTTCCCCTTCAAGGTTGCCGTGCTGGTGGATGAGCATGCGAAATCGGTGCAGTTCGAAGTGCCGCCTGCCTGGTCCATGGATTTCAATTTCCATGCGGCGCTCGGCAAGGCGCTGCAACAGGAGTTGCAAACCGCATTTGTGCAGGTTGCGGTGGTGGAATCGAAGGCCAAGGCGAGTGAGTATGACATCCTGGCCTTGGCCAATGTCGACGTCGTCTCCAATGCCAGTTTCGGAGCTAACCCCAACTATGAGGTCAAGCTGGATCTGGTGCTGAAAGATATTCGGGGCGGAGTCGCCCTCGCCAAGGAGTCTCAGAGCAAGCGGGTGCCGGACAGCCGACTGTCCAGTGGGAAGTTTCACGCCTGTAATCTTTTGCAGGCGTTTTCGTTGTTTCTGTTGAGTCCCATCGCGACTCCCTGCATGACGGATGCGATCGGGGAGGGGCTGATGGAGTCGATGGAAAAAGAAATGCCTCATATGGTTCAGGCGCTGATCTCCGATGTGCAGACCGACGGTCGCGTAGCAACCTATATACGTGGGGGATCTGGTGGGCAGGCTGTGGCTGCTGCGCCGGCACCGAAGGCTGTGCCATCCAGTGATGTGGATATCGTGCCAGCCGGTTTGACCCCCAGGAAGAAACCGGCCTATGCCATCGTGGTGGGCATTGAGCAGTATCGCCAGAGTCTTCCCCTGGCGGACTTTGCGGACCATGATGCGAAGATTATGCGGGAATATCTGGTGAAGCGTTTGGGCTACGCAGAGGAAAACGTGGTCCTCCTGTCCAATGACCATGCGACGAAGAGCGATATCGAAAAGTATGTGGAGAAATGGTTGCCCAATCGGGTCGATCAGGGCGATTCCGTGTTCGTGTATTTTTCTGGCCATGGCGCGCCGAACCCCAAAACGGGCGATGCCTACCTGGTGCCCTTTGATGGCGATCCAGCCTACATTGAAACGACGGGCTATTCCTTGAAGCGCCTCTATGACAACCTCGCCAAACTGCCGGCCAAAGAGGTCGTGGTTTTGCTGGACTCCTGTTTCTCGGGCGCGGGAGGCCGGTCGGTGTTGGCGAAGGGAGCCAGGCCGATGGTGCTGTCGGTCGAGAACACCTTCTTGGCTGGAGGGAAAACGGTGGTGATGGCTGCCGGATCCGGCGACCAAGTGTCCAGCACCTATACGCAGAAAAGTCATGGTTTGCTGACCTATTTCTTTCTCAAGGGATTACAGGGTGAGGGGGATCTCGATAAGGACGGAGTCATCGAGCTCGGAGAACTATTCTCCTATGTAAAGCCCCAGGTCGAACGGGTCGCGCGTCGCGAGTACAACAATGACCAGGTTCCACAGCTGATCGGCCAGGGCGAGATGCTCAAAAAAGGGGTTCGTCTGGCCGATTACTCCAAGCCCTGACGGGGTCTCAGTGTCAGCCGCTTCGATAGCATCCATTTCGAGATAGTCCGGAACGGATGCTTTCCTGTATCCATCGCCAGCCAGGTAAAATCTTTCGCGTAAGATCATGCGGTCGTCAGGACCGCATGATCTTTCCGGATACCGAGCGTAACGCCGCTGCTTCGCTAATCCCGCTCTGGCGGCTGCTTGACAGGGCCGGCGCTATTCCACAGAATCGACTTCGCAGTGAACGGATAGCCGTTCTCAAGCTTTCACACGTGAGGGAGAGATAAAAAGATGAAAAGCGAAATTTTGTATCCAGGGGCCTTTCCGATGGTGCGGGTGGAATTGACGGCGGGCGAGCATATCAAGGCTGAGTCCGGCGCAATGGTGGCCTGCTCCCCGACCATCGATATTGAGAGCAAGATGGAAGGCGGATTTCTCGGGGCCCTGTCGCGTAAGTTCTTGACGGGCGAGAAGTTCTTTTTTCAGACTCTGCGCGCCAGCCGCGGTCCCGGCGAAGCCTTGCTGGCTCCTACGGTGCCGGGGGAAATCGTCATCTTGGAACTCGATGGCGTGAGCGAGTACATGGTGCAGAAAGACGGATTCCTGGCCGGCGCCGACGGGATCGTCATCGAAAGTAAAATGCAGAGCCTAAGCCGTGGATTGTTGGGTGGCGAGGGGTTTTTCATTCTGAAGATCAGCGGCAAAGGGACGCTCGTGCTGAACAGCTTCGGCGCCATTCACAAGATCGAGTTGAAGCCGGATCAGGAATATATCGTGGACAATAGCCACCTGGTGGCCTGGTCCTCCACGACTTCTTACAATATTGAAAAAGCCACCTCCGGCTGGATTGCCAGCGTGACCTCGGGCGAAGGATTTGTCTGCCGATTTCGCGGGCCAGGACTTGTGTACATTCAAAGCAGGAATCCGGGCAGCTTCGGAGCATGGATCAGGCAATTCATCCCCGTCAGCGAGTAAGGGGATAGCGGGGTATGGGGGCATGGGGTAAAGGAATGGATGAATGAGTGACAAGGCACAGACAGCGCTATCCCGTTATCCCTGTACCCCGGGTACCCTGCTATGACCTCGAACGCTCTTTGCTTCGGCAACGACTATCCAGCCAGTGGGGCTCCTTGTTTCGTGCAGGTGGATGAGGCAGGGCTGACGATCACCTTCGAGTCTGAGGGACCCGACGGCACAAGGGAGGCTGCGCCGTTTGATGCCCTCGCCGTCTCGGCTGGCGGGCTGGATCATGACCATCTGGTGGTGAAATGGACTGGTTTGCAGGGAGAGCGGACTCTCTATCTCAAAGCTCCTGACGTGATTGGAGCCTTCCGCCAAGCGGCCCCCGATCATCTCAGTCTTCCCTTTGCACAGGCCGCGGAGTTGGTGCGCCAGGTGCGTTACAGGCGACGGCTCGTCTGGGGCCTGTCCCTGGGGATGATCTTGTCTACGGTGCTGGGCCTTTGGTTCGCGTCCGATCTGCTCGTCGAGATTGCCGTGAGCCGGATTCCGGTGGAGTGGGAGCAAAAGCTGGGGGACTCGGCCTATCGGGACTTTCTCGCCAACCAAGAAGTCATCAAAGAGGGGCTGGCAGTCACAGCGCTGGGAGAGATGACGCAACGGCTGACCGAGCAGATTCCCAATAACCCTTACAAATTTGAAGTGACCGTGGTGAAGAGCGACGTCATCAATGCCTTCGCGCTGCCTGGCGGGCATGTGGTGGTGTTCACCGGGCTCATGAAAAAAGCGGACAGCGGGGAAGAGGTCGCGGGCGTGATGAGCCATGAGTTGAACCATGTGCTGCAGCGGCATGGGCTGGAACGGATCGTGAAAAGCCTGGGGCTGTTGACGGTGGTGACCATTGTGCTGGGCGATCAGCAGGGCCTCGTCGGGATGATGAAGCAGCTCAGTGTCGAACTGCTCACGCTTAAGTTCGGCCGTGAGCAGGAGATCGAAGCGGATGTGACGGGCTTGCAATTGCTCCAGCAGGCGAAGATCGATCCTTCCGGCATGATCCATTTTTTCGAACGGCTCTCGGAGAAAGACGAGGGGCGGATGGAATGGCTCTCGACCCATCCGATGAGCACCGGACGTGCCGAACGATTGAAAGCGGAGCTGGCGGCTTTGCCGAAAAAATCCCCGGAGCCCTTTACCTTCGATTGGAAACAGGTCCAGGCCTCGCTCGGATCCCAGCCAATCGTTGCTCCATAAAGTCTGGGGAGAGCCATCCGCATCGACTTGGATCGTTAGTTCTGCATGCAGTCTAAAGCGGAGTAATTCGACAAGATGTTGCGACTTAATCCCGGATCGTGGGTTCGCAACGGTTTACTTTCGCAAGACTCGCTGGGTTTTTAGTCGAGGCCGAAAATCGTGCTGGCAGCTTATGGGCTGCCGGCAGGGGGAATGACGTGTTGCTGACACAAGCCCTTATAAACCTTGACAAAAGTAATGTATTAACGCAGCATCGCACGTTGTGAATGGGAGAGCGATTCCTAAAGTGATGAGTCGGCTCAGCGGATTCTAGCGTGTCCATTTTTTAAACGTACTAGTTTCTTGCCACACTTCGGCAGCAACTTTTCAATAGCTGTATGGATTGCAAATTGTTTGATATTGAGGGGAATAAGAGTATGTGTCTAGGTCGTACCATGCGGAGCCTGATCGCGGGCTGGTTGTTGATCGGGATCATGGCTTTCTCGGTTGGTGGCTGTGGATCATGGGCAGGTCAGTACAAGTCGTGGTGAAGACCGATCCGTCCGGCGCGAAGGTTCTTTTGGATGGCCGTGAACTGGGGCTCAGCCCTGTCACCTTTCATGATCCGTCCGGTGAGCAAAAGACTTTTACCGTTGAACTAAGGCGGGAGGGGTATGAACCGGTGATTAGGGTTATCCCGCGGCAGTGGGATTCTATGCGAATGACGTATCGCTTGGACCCCGTGTATTTTTATACCCTTTCACAGCTTCCAGAAGAAAAAGAAACGGTTGCTACTTCACGCCGTGGTGAAGCGAAGCAAGGGGCGCGGGAGCCCTCTAGGAAGATTAGCGAGGTAGATGGGATCCCGGAATTGCGAAAGTTGGACAAGGGGCGAGATGCTGTTGCGCTTGTTATCGGGATCTCAAAGTATCGGGACGAGGCAATCCCGCAAGTGCGATATGCGAAACATGACGCCGAAATCATGGCCGCGTATCTGGCGGCAGTCGGTGGTATTTCGCGGTCAAAAATAAAGGTCCTCACAGATGAGGGCGCGACAAGCAGTGATCTTTCGGCATATATTGAAGAGTGGCTGCCTCGTCAAGTATCAAAAGACACAACCGTGTTTGTCTATTACGCAGGGCATGGAACCCCCAATCCGGCTACGGGCAAAGCGTTCCTTCTTCCCTATGATGGGCACCCTGACTTTCAAAGCAAACTCTATACTCTCGACAGGCTCTATGAGCATCTCGAACGGTTGCCCGCCAAGGAAGTGGTTGTGATGCTCGACTCCTGCTTCTCAGGGGCTTCGGGCAGATCCGTGCTTCCTGCAGGCACACGACCGATGGTGATCGCGATTGAAAACCCAGTACTGGTATCTGGCAAGCTGGCCATTCTCGCCGCTGCAACAGGGACGCAGGTCAGTTCCGATTACGATAAGGAGCAGCATGGCCTCTTTACGTATTATCTGCTGAAGGGGCTACGGGGAGAGGCGGATAGCGATAAAAATCGCACGGTGGAAGTCGATGAATTATTTCAGTATGTGCGGAACGGTGTCGCGTCGGTCGCATTAGAAGAACTCAATCGAGATCAAACCCCTCTCCTGCAGCCTTCGCTTGAGCAAATTGGCAAGAGGGGTAAAATCCATGTGACGGTAGTCGGGCGGTAGTTCGGTCGAGCAGGACCGTACACCATTTTCAACGTAAGGAGGAGCTATGCAGCTAGGTAGAGGGGTGAAACGCTCTGTTATGGTTTTGTTTATAGGGTGTTTGCTGGGTGGCTGTGCGATGAGGGTTGGCGATTTGACGCTGGGCAGTTCGAAAAATATCGGCCAGCTTTCCCAGAAGGGAGAAAAGGTTGAGGGGGAAGATTGCGCGACCAACATTCTTGGATTCATTCCCGTCTCTGGCCCCATGGTCCCCAATTTTAAGACTGCCGTTGACAAGGCGTTAGAGCGAGCCAAGGGCGACGTGGTAACAGATGCAGTTTTGTGGCAAAGCGACATCGTTACCATGATCTTCAACCAACATTGTTTTAAGGTTGAGGGGAGAGTCGCTCGGGCTGAGCTTGGAAAGAAATAATGATGCGAGCACGTCGATTTGATCCACACCTGAAGCCTATTCGCATGCAAAAGGGGGAACCATGGAAATGTTGAAGAGCCGCGCAATGCTAGCGGCGGTACTTTGTGCAGGTATGTTTCTGATGACTGGGTGCACCACCCGCCTGGGAGATTTTACGGTTTTAAGCACCAAGAACGTGGATGTTTCCGGCTTGAAGCCGGGCGATCGTCAGACGGGAGAGGATTGCGTCAATATGCTTTTTGGCATGATCCCAATGGGCGAAGTAAACTGGAAAAATGCCATGGATCAAGCATTGGAACGAGGGAAAGGGGATGTGATGGTTGACGTCGTGCTAACAGCTAAAGGCTGGGTGATCCCCTATGTTTTCGGGCAGACATGTATGGAGTTTACCGGCACGGTTTCTCAAACTGCTTCTTATCGACACTGAGCGTACGAGCGAGTCATTCTAAAGCGGGCCGTGGCTGTCAGTAGCCACGGCCCGCTTCTTTTCATCTAAATTAGAGCTGTTGGCTTGGTGAGAAGTTGTGGGAGGCTTGGAAGGGGCAAGAGCAGGTCGCGCGGCAGATGTTTATGGTTACCATCAATATGACCGATAGTTATTCGGTTGCTATCGCGGTCGGCACCTTTGGCTGTAGCAATGAGAGTAGATCTTGGGTGGCGAGTGGGCGAGCTTTTCAGGGAATATAGCTGGTAGGGGCGGCAACCACCCCGCGTCATTGGCGACAATGATGGACATTTTCAATGAGCAGTTGTCTGCATTTTTCTCTCTGGCATAGGACAGGTATTGAATCTTGTGGGGCGGGGTGAAATTTTCACGATCACCGTTATCGAGGCGATCTAAATGGCAGCGCTTGAACCGCCAGTACTTGCCAGTGTGGAGGAGGGGCAACGCGTAAATTTAGTTCAATGAAATATATTTTCCGGCTATAATTATTTTCGTGTTGCTATGCAGGCAGCGAAAATTTATTTACTTGGAGGAGGACTTATGTCGAAGAAAGTGATCATGCTATCGGCTGCGGTGCTCTTTGGTATGCAAGCAAGTTTCGCCTTGGCGGCCAATCCCGACACTGGTCCTGGTTGCGGGTTGGGCAAGCTGGCCTGGGGTGATTATGCGCATCAGAAGAACATTGCGCCACAAGTGATGATGGCCACGACCAATGTTACGTTTGGTAGCCAGACGTTCGGAATCAGCTTTGGAACATCAGGTTGTACGAACGATGGGAAGGTGATGGCCGAGCAGAAGGCGACGATGTTCGCTCAGCTCAACTTCGAGAACCTGTCTCAGGAAATGGCCCAGGGCCAGGGTGAGCATCTCGCTTCACTTGCCACCTTGATGGGTGTGCCGGCTGAGCATCAGGCAGAGTTTTTTGCCATGACTCAGGAACGGTATACCTCTTTGATCAAAACCGGTGAAGCCTCACCGGTTGCGATGGTGAAAGCGATCAACAGTGCAAT
>JAPLLI010000207.1 GCA_026387615.1 Nitrospirota bacterium | reverse complement strand
GTTCTCCAGCGGAGTGTGACAGTTTAAACAGACCCAAATATTCTTATCCTTCTTCCAATAGGCCTGAAAAAACGGATCCTCGTACGCATGGGCATGGATACTCGTTTTCCACTCGTCGTAAATCTCACGGTGGCATTGGCCGCAGGATTCGGCCTTCAAACTCGTCAGACCTTCCGGGATTTTCTGGAACGGAATCGCATGGGCATAATCGGATCGCAGCCCGAAAATCACAACCGGTTTGATCTCAGTGTAATACAGATAGACGAGCAGGCCGACCAGAGCAGAGCCGAGCAAAATGTTAAGAGGGGTCTTCATACGGCCAAAAGGGACTGGATGTGGCGATCAACCGAGGTAGCCAAGGCCGTCAAATGATATCCGCCTTCGAGCGATGAGAGGATGCGCCCGCTGGCGTGGCGCCTGGCGATGCCGGCCACGATGCCGGTCAAGTCCGCGTACCCCTCTTCCGTCAAGCCCATGCTCGCAAGCGGATCCTCCTTATGCGCATCGAAACCGGCTGAGATGAGCACGAACTCCGGCTTGAATGCATCGGCGGCCGGCACCAATGATTGCTGAAAGACGGCGCGATATTCCTCATCGCCCTGACCCGCCTCCATCGGCACATTGATCGTGAACCACTCCCCTGCTCCCCTGCCTCGTTCCATCGCGCGGCCCGAACCAGGATAGTGGGGAAACTGATGGGTGCTGAAAAACAACACCGATGGATCCTCTTCAAAACTGTGCTGGGTGCCATTCCCGTGATGGACATCCCAATCGACGATCAGGACTCGGTTGAGCCCATAGCGCTTTTGCACATAGCGCGCAGCAATCGCCACATGATTGAAGAGGCAAAAGCCCATCGCATGCCCCGCTTCGGCATGGTGGCCTGGTGGCCGCACCGCACAAAACACATGCTCGACTGCTTTCGACATGATCGCATCGACAGCAGCCAAGGCCCCGCCAGCCGCCAGATAGGCGGCGGTCAGCGAACCGGAAGACATGGAGGTGTCGGAATCGAGGGAGACCCGCCCACTCACCGGCGCGTGGCTCTTGAGCATCGCAAGATAGGAGGGCTCGTGGATCTGCGTGATCCATTCATCCTCCGCCTCTCGCGGCTCAATCCTCACGAGCCGTGCCGCCGTACCGCTCCGCTCCAGCTGTTGAATAATAGCCCGCAGCCGGTTAGGGGACTCAGGATGCCCTGCCCCCATATCATGGTCGAGATAACGTGGATCGTACACGAGTCCGGTGTTGCCCATAATGCAATCCAGTGATACGTGATGGGTGATCAGTGACGGGTGAGAAACGGGAACATCCCGACTCATCACCCTTCACACATCACTCATCACACTTCGTGAGATTAGCACGCAGGAAACAGCATAGACAACGAGCGCCCGCCGCTGCTATCGTCACGCATATCTGGAGGAAACCATGGCGAATCGCCGCATCGAACCGCTCAAAAAAGTCCTGGAGATCGATCCGACCGACGAAGTCGCCTGGTTTGGTCTCGGGAAGGCCTATATGGAAGATGCGAACTTTGAAGAAGCGGCCAAAGCCCTGCAGCAATGTGTCACGGTCAAGCCCACCTACTCAGCCGCCTACTATGCCCTGGCCCAATCGCTGCACAAGCTGGATCGAATCGACGAATGCCGAACCGTCTGCGCCACCGGCATCGATGTCTCCACGAAAAACGGCGACATGATGGTCACGAAGAGTCTGGAGTCGCTCAACGGCTCGCTGCCAGTCTGAAAATTGACTCTCCACTGACCAGCATGCTCCCAGCCCACCCTCTTCATGACGGTCGGTTGCGAAATCGTGCAATCGCCAAGCGAGACAGGCTCGACAGGCGGGACAAGCGAGACGGATGGAGATTCGAGGTTTCCTGAAAGCCGAACTTCTGGTCGCGCCTATCTCGCATGTCTCGCGCTTCACGCTTCACAATTTTTAAACCGGCTCCGCTCCTTCGTCATCGTCTTCATCATCGGATAAGAGGCCAAGGGCTTCCGGCTGGCGTTTAGCAATTTCCTCGTACACTTCATCCAGCCAGCGGCTCGCGTAGCCCAGGATCTCCCTGACCAAGGGCTCCGGCTGGCCCGTACGTTTAATCGTCCATTGGCAGACATATTCCAACAGCACGTCCCGCTCAAACCGCGCCGACGATTGCGTGGCCAGCGTGGTCATTTCGCCTAACCCAGTCGTGAGAATATCGGCCACCATGTCTCGCCCGTAGGACGTGCTGGCGGTGACATATTGAATAGCCCGATTCAGTTCCTGGTCAGTCATAGGTCTCCCGTCGTTCTTGGCGCATCATACCGAGAATGCCACAGCAGATGAAAGATTTTCCCTAGGCTCAGGCAAGAGAAAATCCCACCGGCTATATTGGCTGAATGGTATGATCCTGACAGAATAGGCCCAACCTCACATAATCTATGAGGGCACGATCAAGGAGATAAAACCTATGCCAACGAAGACCTGCCTGAAACAATCAGCCTCACGCAAGGCCTCTTCCACGAAAGGGCAGAAGCTCACCTATGCCGAGCGCTGGGACCTCTCGCATTTGGCGGAAAAACCGGTACAGCGGTTCGACATCCTACTGGGAGAGATCGACAGCAAGGTCGCGCGTTTTGAAGCGGCTCGTACCCAGCTCAGTCCGACCATGGCGGCAGCCCTCTTCCACCCGCTGCTGACGCTCAGTGAAGATATCGCGGCTGCCTCGTCCCGGCTCAGCGCCTATGCCTATCTCTGGTTCTCTGAAAACACCAAAGACCTCGCCGCTCGTTCGTTCAAGACCACGGTCGAGGAACGGCTGACAGCGCTCGAAAATCGAATGGTGTTTTTTGACCTCTGGTGGCAGAGCGTCGATGAGGAGAATGCGAACCGGCTCATGACCGGAACCGGCACGCTCCGGTATCACCTCGAAACCATCCGCCGATTCAAGCCTCACACGCTCTCTGAGCCGGAAGAAAAGATCGTCAACATCAAAAACATCACGGGTCGCAGCGCTGTCCATTCGCTCTACGACGTCGTGACCAACGCCTTCACTTTCACGCTCACCGTGAACGGTACACGAAAAACGATGACGCGCGAGGAACTGACGGCCTATCTCCGCCATGCGCAAGGACGGCTGCGCGAAGCCGCCTATCGAGAGCTGTACCGAGTCTACGCCGATCAGCACGATTTGCTGGGCGAAATCTACAAGGCCCTGGTCAACGACTGGAAGGCGGAAAATCTTCAACTGCGTCACTTCACCAGCCCGATTGCCACCCGCAACCTCGGCAACGACATTCCCGACGCAGCCGTGGCCTCGCTCCTCAAAGTCTGTCAAAAGAATGCCGGCATCTTCCAGCGCTACTTCCGTATCAAAGCGCGCCTCTGCAAAATCACGCCGATGAGCCGCTATCACATCTATGCGCCGCACCGGACGGAGCAGAAATCCTACCGCTATCAGGATGCCATCAAAATGGTGCTGGAGGCCTATCGGGGATTTTCTCCACAATTGGCCGACCTGGCAGAGCGGGTGTTACACGAACGCCATATCGACGCCCGCACGAGGCCAGGAAAAATCGGAGGCGCCTATTGTTACAGCGTCGTCCCCAGCATGACCCCCTACGTACTCCTGAACTTCACCGGGGAGGCACGCGATATTGCGACGATGGCCCATGAGCTCGGCCATGCGGTCCACGGCATGCTGGCGCAGCACCATTCCATGTTCACCTTCCATTCCACCCTTCCCCTGGCGGAAACCGCCTCGGTGTTCGGGGAGCGGATTCTCTCCGACGCCCTCATGAACCAGGAACGGGACAAGAAGGTGCGGCAGGGACTCCTCCTCAACCAACTGGACGACATCTACGCCACGGTCCTCCGACAGGCCTATTTCGTTCAATTTGAGAACCAGGCCCATGAGATGATCGGCCAGGGTGCGACCGTAAAGGATCTGGCCAAGACCTATCTGGCAGAGGTGCGGCAGCAGTTCGGGAAAGGCATCAAGGTCCCGGAGGAGTTTCAATGGGAATGGCTGACCATTCCTCACATCTTTGCCAGCCCCTTCTATTGCTATGCCTATAGCTTCGGCAACTTACTGGTCCTCGCGCTGTATCGGATGTATCAGAAAGAAGGGGCGACGTTCGTGCCCAAATACCTGGAACTGCTGAGCACCGGTGGATCGGAATCGCCGCAGACGATCCTTGCCAAGGTCGGCGTCGATATGGCGTCCGAAGATTTCTGGCAATCGGGGTTCGATACGATCAACGAGATGGTGGATCAGTTGGAGCAAACGCTGTAGACGAATGCTCAAAAAGTCCGCCACAGGGAAGCGCTGAACGGTGAGCGATGAATGATGAACGGGGGAATAATTCTCACTTCAGGGCCCAAGAATCAGGGTCAGGCCCAAGAATCAGAAGAATCAGGGCCAGGTCTTGCAATCGCACATTTGCCTTCTGACCCAGAACAAGCGCCAGGAAAAAAACGGGGACGGTCTACGTTTCCAGCGATTTCTGTGGGCGTCCGATCGTCCGGAGGTTCGCATCCAACCAGAACCGCTCTGCGGCCGGCGCCCTCCCGCTCTATTCCATGGCCACGCAAGCGATGAGAAAATATCTACGCCTGCCAGCATACCGTGAGTGGATTGAGACACGAAGCAACAGCGATCTGCGGAGGAAACTCGCATAGAGCAGCCCACTTACAGTCTCACGTCTCGCCCGTGCCTACTGGATCGCTTACATGAAGATCGTCCCCGCTCACCGAATCGGCAGCTCGCCCTTGCGACGAAGAGACGTCTGGAGTGATGACGTTTAATGCGGGCTAGACCCAGCTCTCAACGCGCAGGCCCGGAACACGGCGAAACTCTTTTGCATTGTTCGTCACGAGACGCACGCCGAGGCTGAGCGCGTGCGCGGCAATCAAGAGGTCCATCGATCCGATCGGCGTCCCTTTCTGCTCTAGCGTTGCGCGGAGCCGTCCATAGGCGGCTGCGGCTTCTCGATCGAACGATGCGACTTCGAGTGGGGAGAGAAACTGGGCGAGGGCGAGACGATTCTTCGTGGCATGTAAGCTCTTACTCACACCGTAATCGAGCTCCGCCACCGTGATGCTGGAGATCCCGATGTCCCCGACCTGCTGCGAGAGAAAATGTTCGAGCACGGAGGGCGGATGCTGCTTGATCAGGTAGATGCAGATATTCGCATCCAACATCAGCTTCATGTAAAAGGCCGCTTCCGCTTTTGAGCGGCAGGTTGCCGACGCCCCTGCTCCATGAAGTCTACCGTGAACTTCTTCAGGCTATCCAGGAGCGGCGCCCACGAGAGCTTTTTCGGGCGGATGACGAGGGTGTTACCGCGCTGCTGGATCTCAACTTCTTCGCCTTTAAGTTGAAATTCCCGCGGGATTCTGACCGCCTGGCTATTCCCACTCATAAAGAGCCGTGTTTTCTTTGTGGCCATAACGAGCCCTCCTCCAAGTCATCCTTGTATATACGCGATGATATACGGACTCGCAGAATGCGTCAACAGTTTGTCCGTCCGGCAAGGCGGACATCACTCGCCCGCCAGGCATCGATTGAGGCGTAGCGCGAGCGCATCTTCATGATGCGCTCGGCGAGAGCAGAAACTCGAAATCGGCTTTGGACAGCACCCCTTGCCCGGATCCGCGCACGACGCCGCGCATGACGGCGTCGTACAGCTCGAGCTTCCGCTGCTTGAGGGCCATCATTTTCTCCTCGATGCTATGGCGCATGAGAATCCGCACGATGGTGACGGTGCGCTGTTGCCCGATGCGGTGGGCGCGGTCCGATGCCTGGTTCTCCACCGCGGGATTCCACCAAGGGTCCAGATGAAACACGTAGGTCGCCTTGGTCAGATTCAGCCCCTGCCCCCCCGCCTTGAGACTTAAAAGAAATATGCTCGGCTGTTCGCCGCCCTGAAACGCCGCGACACGGGTTTTACGCGCAGCGGCCGCCGTCGAGCCGTCCAGCCGGTGATAGGGCAGCGCGTGCTTAACACAGGCCTCCTCGACAAGGTCGAGAAAGCTGGTGAACTGGGAAAATACCAAGGCGCTATGTCCCTCGTCCAGCAAGACTTGCAGCCGCTCCACCAGGAAACTGAGTTTGGGTGAGGGCTCGTCCTCCCGGCTCGTCAGGAGGCGTGGCGACAGACAGACCTGGCGGAGCTTGAGGATCGCCGTCAGCGCGATAAATTGGGCCTGGCCGGAAGTCTTGGTGCGGTAGGCCTCGTCGATCGTGGTCCTGACCTGCGCGACCGTCTGCTGATACAGCGCCTTTTGCCGATCGGTCAAGTCGAGAAACACCTCGCTCTCGATCTTCGGCGGCAAATCGTGGAGGATCTCCGCCTTGGTCCGCCGCAAGATGAAAGGCCTGGTCCGACGCAGCAGCCGCTCCAGTTCGACACCCTGGAGACGCTTGAGACCGGCTTTGAACCGATCGTACTCGCCGAGCAGTCCCGGCATGCAGAGATCGATCACGGAGAAATACTCGCCGAGATGGTTTTCGAGCGGGGTGCCGGTCAACGAGAGTTTAAAACGTCCGGTCAGGCGACGAGCTGCGCCGGTTGTGTTGGCGTGAATGTTCTTCACCGCCTGCGCCTCGTCGAATACAATGACATGAAACGGCAGGCGTTCCAATCGGTCGATGTCCCGCCGCACCAACCCATAGGTCGTGATGACGACCTCGCCATCCTTAGCATCGAGCGTCCGGTCGCTGCCGCTGTACACATGAACCTTCAAGCCCGGCGCGAAGCGCGCCAGCTCCTGCTCCCAGTTGAAGAGGAGACTCGTCGGCACGACGACCAGATGAGGCCCCTTCACTCCAACCGACGTCTTGAGACGCCCCTCCTGAATGGCGGCCAGGAGACAAATCGCCTGGAGAGTCTTGCCTAAGCCCATGTCGTCCGCCAAGCACGCGCCGAACCGGTGCTCATAGAGAAATGCGAGCCAGGCATAGCCATCCCGCTGATAGGGGCGAAGCGTGGCCTGTACGCCCTTCGGGAGAGGCCGTGCGGCAATGCGCGTGAATCCCAGGAGGCGAGCGAGAACCGCCTCGTCCTCGGCAGGCAGGGAAACCTTGATGCCCTGATCACGCAACGCCAGCCAATCCAGAATCTGCAGGCGTGGCACCCGCACGATCTTGCTGGCGCCACGGCCGGCTTGCGCCTCTCCGGTCAGGGCAAAGATCGCGCGCAACTGTTCCAGGGTCTGCCGATCCAAGACCCGCAAGCGGCCGTTGGCATCGATCAGGCCTCCCTGGCTGAGAGCGGCCCGCCATTCCGCTTCGTCCAGCAGCACGCCGTCGCACCGGATCTCCGGACGGATTTCAAACCAGTCGATCCCGGCCCCTTCCGGCTCGACAGACTCCACATGGGCCGCACATTCCCATCGAGAGGGCTTGAGAGGCTTATCCTCATACAACAGTTCAATCCCGGCGGCCGTGAGCTTGTCTAACAGATCTGGCAATCCCTGGAACAGCCGCGGCGCATCGATCACGATCTCATCACACCGCCACATACCGCGAAACACCTCCGGGCCGAACACGTCGAACGGAAGCCGATAGAGCAGCGCTTCGCGGGCCTTGTCCACCGGCTGCAGCTCCCATCGCCCGGCGTGAACATCCAGCCGCACATCGGCCCTGGCATAGCCGACGAGATGCTGGTTGAGCCACTGCGCGGCCTCGTCGCTGACTGCGCGGGGCCATTCCTCCAGCCCCAGAGTCATTTTGATACGCCGGTCCCGCTCCTTGGCCTCGCGCACCGCGAGAAGACTGAAGAACGTGTTGTACAACAGGGATTTTCGTTTGAGCGAACGCAGCGATCCGGACACAGCACGACCCTGCTCCAATGCCGCGAAGCACCCGAAGGTTGAAACGCTCGGGGCAAACCGGACATCCCCGCGGCGGCATTGTGCCTGCAGGCTCCATGAGCCAGGCGGCAAATCTTCGTCACCGGACGGAGCCTTCAGAATCAAGGCATAGGAACAGGCGTCGCCAGCAGACGGCTGAGCCAGACGATGCACCGGCACACGTTGGCCTGCGACTTTCACGATGAGATCCCGGACAATCCGGTTCGCCTGTTGCTGCACCACCTCGATTTGCGCGGACTGAAACTCTTCCAGCGAGAGCGTGCATTCCATCTCATCATCACCGGCGCCTGCTCCCGGCCCATACCGGGATTGGCCCGATACGGGCATCGCACGGAGCCCCTCCTCGAAATCGGCATAGGGATCGAGGAACGGATCGCCCCCCTTGAAACGTTGCTGCAGGGAACGGAACAATGCCCAGCCCTGTTCATCCTTCAAATAAAGCAGCCGCCCACCGCTCAGATCGGCCACAAACGTCCTGAAGCGGACGATCCGCTCAAGCGGAACCTCGTCGGCAAGGCACACCGCACGAGTCTTCACCTGGCCGTCAACAAGGTCGATCTCCGTCTTGCTCCGGCACTTGACCGACTGGTTCCACTGAAGCGGAATCGATCCGTCTCCCGTGACCAGCACGATCGGATAGGGATTCTCGTGAACCCGGAGGTAATGGCGCAGGGGATCCTCTCCGAACCCGGACAGGAACCACGATGCGGCAAGAAGCGGCGTCAGTTCGGACGGAACATCAGAGGCCCATCCTTCGGACAGCGGTACGCCATTCTTATGGATCAAGAGCTGCGGATGTAGGTGGCGGGCATCAATGACGATTTCATAGACCGATTTGCGAGCGGCGGTTTTGCGAACGGCCATGACAGGGGCAGGAGACCGCCCTAGCGCCTGATCCTGTTCTGGGATGCAGCCCAGCAGCTCCGCCCTGAGCCAAGGCAATGCGCCCTGCTGGCCGCCCGGCAACCGGAACATCTCCGGTGCCAGCAGATGCTTGGTCGTGAAGTAGGCGCACAACACATGCTTACACAACCAGCTGGGGTCCCAGGCCGGACAATCGCACGAGGCGGAGAGAAATCCGTCATCAACCGAAAACACAACCTCGTAGAGCCTCGTCCCCTCCACCTGCGCCGTCAGCGCCGTGCAATCCTGGCTCCAGGCATAATGCTGCAGCCGTTGTTCTTGATAATAGTTGTAGCCCTTCACGACGGACGCCTTCGGGGCCAGCGTGTACACCGTGTTGGCCGAAATGGCGCGGAACGCGGAAAGGAGCGCGAATGATTCGTACGCAAGGCGCGGTACGGCAATCCCCTGTTCGGACAGGGGCCAACCTACCGACCCGCGATGGGATGAAGACTTCTTGCGCATAACCAGCCACTATAAGCGGGAACCTGGCGCGGCGGCAAGACAGGGAAACACATGGCCACTCACCCTAGCGCCGGTCCCGGCACAAACGCCGGTGGCTCGCGATCCGAAGCCCCGCGTAAAGGAGCAGACGAAACGAACTACCTGGCAGAACCGGCTTTGAATTGCGCGGTGATTTCAGCGACCCGCCGGCCCAAGGCCTTGGCATCGGCCAACTCCCTGTTGTCGATGCCGGGGCTGTCGCCTTCCGTCGTGGCAGAGGCGCCGAAAGCCCCGCCTCCGCTGACCACGATCATCTGATTCCCCAACATTGCGGCAAGGATCGTGAGCATCGTCACTTCTTTGCCGCTGGACAGCTGGCCGCCGGTCGCAAAGGCTGCGCCGACCTTGTTCTTCATCTTGAACTCTGGAAACACCCCGAACTTGAACTGCCAATTATCGAAGAAGGTTTTCACCTCGCCCGACATGTTCGACCAATAGACCGGCGAACCGACCACGACTGCATCGGCGGAGAACAGATCCTCCGCCGTCACCTGGCCGACCCGTTTCAGCAGCACCTCGGCGCCGGGCAGGCTTCTCGCGCCCTCGGCCACCGCTTCAGCCATGCGTTCGGTATTGCCGGACAACGAATGGTAGGTCACGAGGACCTTCACCAGTTGGGCCGGCTCGTCGGCGAAGGTTTCGCCGGAGCCGATGCCCAGTATCAGAAGCAGGACCCAGAGGAATAGCGACCCAACGGAGCGGAGTCGTGGGATGGAGATGTGAGCAGACAACATCGACACACAGGGAGCAGGAATCGGCGCACAGGCGTGACGCCGATTCAACGACGGACGATTTCCTCTTCCATGCGCTCTTCGACAGAGACATCCGTGAGAGCCCCGCGGTAATCACACTTGTGGCAACGGACCCGCCAGGCTTCAATCCACTTTTCCTGCACATAGGACTGCCGGCACGTCGGACAGACAAACACGCCTTTGACGTAATGGACTTTTCGCGTCTCTTTCATGGGCCCCTCCCTTGCGTAAGTTAGCCGAGGATGGCATAGGCAACAATGTGATTGCAAGATACCTCCGGGCAATATTGCCAATGGTCCCATGCCACAGCACGGCCCCCAGCTTGACTCATCTCCGACTGGCCGATAGGATGCCGCGATGCAACGACCACTTACGGCTCTCTTCATTCTGCTCCTCTTATTCCCTGGCTCCACACAGGCTGGAACCGACCAGGCTCCGTCAGGCCTGATCCCGATCACCCTCCCGGGAGGCGCCATTATTCATGCAGAGCTGGCCGACACACCCCAGAAACGCGCCGAGGGATTGATGTACCGCACGCATCTGGACGCCGACCGTGGCATGCTCTTCACGTTCCTCCAAGCGCAGGCCTGGACCTTCTGGATGAAGAACACCAAGATCCCGCTCGACATTATCTGGATGAACGACAAGAAGCAGATCGTCCACATCGAGCCGAACGTCCCGATCTGCACGAGGCAAGACGACAGTTGCCCGCAATATCGTCCGAATGACGAGTCACTCTATGTCCTCGAACTCGCGGGAGGCAGAGCGGAGAGTTTGAAGTTGCAGCGGGGGTCGAGACTTCAGTTCAAGGTTCCGTAAAGACTCGGCTACTTGCGCGACCGCGCGAGACGAGCGGGACTAGGTGAGATATCAATCCTTCCACGTCGCGCCTTTCTCGCACGTCTCGCGCTTCACGCGAAACGCTGAAGCAACGGTTCTTTCGTTGTTCATCGCTCACCGTTCAGCGTTTCCAGACTATGATCGTTCCTGCCAGGCCCGCAATCTTCTCGCGGTGATGACGCCATCCACCCGTTCGACCGCTTTCAGCACCTGATCGAGATGCTGGGTGCCTGACACTTCTACGACAAAATCCAGCACCGCCTTCTGATCCTCCCGCGTCGCAATCTCGGCGCGGCTGATATTGGCGTGGCAGGCCGCAATCGCAGAGGACACATTCGCCAGCACCCCGGTCTTATCGACGGCCACAATGGACATTTTGACCGAATGGGTGCCGGGCGTGGCCACATCCCATTCCACTTCCACCAGACGCTCTTTATCGTAATCCAGCGCGACAAGGTTCGGACAATCCACGGCATGGATCGTCAACCCGCGCCCGCGCGTGATATAGCCGAGAATGCGATCGCCTGGCACGGGATGACAACAGCGCGATAGTTGCATGAGCAGATCGCGCGACCCCTTGACCTGCACACCGCTTCCATCGCTCTTTCCGCCGGCTATTTTCTGCGCCGCAGGACGTTCCTGAACCGGCTCGGGCGTTCCGGATGGCGAGGCCGTCAGTTTGCCGATGACCTGTGACGTCGCCACGCTACCGAATCCCACGGCTGCGGTTAGTTCCTCGGTGCTATCGAAGCCCGATTGACGAGCTACCTCCAGCAGCTCCGCGGACTTGAACATCTGAGCCGGCGCCATGCCCTGCCGGCGAAACTCAGACTCCAGCAACCGACGGCCGATCTCGACGCTCCGCTTCTGCTCTTCAAGCTTGATCCAATGTTTAATCTTGGTCTTCGCCCGCGAGGTACGGACAAACTTCAGCCAGTCCTTGTGCGGCGTTTGCGTGGCCGAGGTCAGAATTTCGACCGTATCGCCGCTGGCCAGCTCATGCTTGAGCGGCACGATCTTCCCGTCCACCTTAGCCCCGACGCAATGGTCCCCGACCTCTGTATGAATCGCGAAGGCAAAATCAACGGGGGTCGACCCTTTCGGCAACTCCTTCACGATCCCTTTCGGCGTGAACACATACACCACGTCATGAAAGAGATCCAGCTTCACCGAGTCCATGAACTGCCGGTTATCCGCCAAATCTTCATGCCATTCGACGAACTGGCGGAGCCAGCCGAAGGCCTTGCTGTCACGATCGGCGACCTGCCCTTGCTCCTTATACTTCCAGTGCGCGGCAATGCCGTGCTCAGCAATACGATGCATGTCCTCCGTGCGGATCTGGAATTCGACGTGCTCCCCCTTCGGGCCCACCACGGTCGTATGAAGGGACTGATAGAGATTGGACTTTGGAATCGCGATGTAGTCTTTGAAGCGCCCAGGCACCGGCCGCCAGAGGGAATGGATCACGCCGAGCACGGCATAGCAGTTCATCTTGAGGTCCGTCACGATCCGCAAGGCCGTCAGGTCATAGACCTCCTCGAACGTGATCGACTGCTTGTTCATCTTCTGGTAGATGCCGTAAAGGTGCTTGGGACGGCCGTAGACCTGTCCAGCCAATCCGTTCTCCTGCATGGCTTTCTGCACGAGTTGGCTGACTTCATCGATGTACTGCTGCCGGTCCTCATCCCGCTTCGCCACACGAGTGCGCAGCATTTCATAGATATCCGGCTTCAGATGCTTGAGGCAGAGATCTTCCAGTTCATTCTTCACCCACCCGATCCCGAGGCGGTTCGCCAGCGGCGCGTAGATCTCCAGCGTCTCCTGGGCGATCTCCTGCCGCTTGGCCGCGCCGAGATGTTCCAGTGTGCGCATGTTGTGGAGCCGGTCGGCAAGCTTGATGAGAACGACACGGATGTCGTCCGCCATCGAGAGCAGCATCTTACGGAAATTCTCCGCCTGTTTTTCCTCATAGCTCCGGAACGTGATCTTGCCGATCTTGGTCACCCCGTCAACCAGATGCAGCACGTCCTTGCCGAACTCTTTTTCGAGCTCGTCAGCCGTGGCGACCGTATCTTCCAGGGTATCGTGCAGGAGGCCCGCGACGATGGCGGTTACATCCGTCTTGAGCGAGGTGAGGACTCCGGCGACCGCGATGGGATGTTGCAGGTAGGGCTCTCCGGACCGGCGCCGCTGGGCTTCATGCGCTTTAGCAGAAAACTCGTAGGCCTTGCGAACTAAACTGAGGTCGGCATCGGCGGCATAGCTCTTGATCCGATCCAGCAGCTGGTCGAGATCCATGACAGTTTCGTACACCATGGCTCACTCACTCCATCACACTCGGTCTCACATCGCGAATGCGGAGCTGAATCCTGTCGCGGCCATTCCAATGGTTCAGTTCCGGCGTAAAGGCCAGATCCACCGGGGTGCGGGACGGAATACCCCGCTCCAGCAACGACTTCATCCCGAACGCGATACTATCGAACGGCAGAGAGGTCCCTTGCCGCACGGTCATTTTCAGGTGCTTCTCACCGACGGTACGCGCCTCCAGCACTTCGAGGCGCGTCACGGCAAACGTCGGTTCCGGATTGCCGGCCCCAAACGGATGCAGCGAACAGATTTCCTGGATCAGTTTCAGATTCACTTCGTCCAGCCGGACCTCGGCATCGACGTTCAGTGTTGGCACCTTCGCTCCCTCGTGGGTCCAGCCTGCAACCGCATCGGAAAATTTCGCGCGGAACTCGTCGATCCGGGATTCGCGAATCGTGACCCCGGCTGCGCTGGGATGGCCGCCGAATGCCTCCAGCATCTCCCGGCAGGACGCCAAGCCTTGATAGAGGTCGAACCCGCCAGTCGTCCGCGCCGAGCCCTTCGCGATGCCCTGCTCATTGATGGCCAGGACAATCGCCGGACGCTGAAACCGATCGACCAAACGCGCCGCGACAATCCCGACCACGCCGAGATGCCAGTTCCTGGAAGCCACGACCACTGCGGGCGGCAACTCTTTATCTTTCAATGACGCCAGCGTCTCTTCCATGATGTCCACTTCGATGCGCTGCCGTTCCCGGTTCAGTTGCTCCAGCCGGTCCGCCAACTGCTGCGCCTCAAGCGGATTGTCAGTCGTCAGCAACCGCACCCCCAACATAGCATCGTCCAATCGTCCTGCGGCATTGATGCGGGGCGCCAACTTGAAGGCGATCGTTTCCGCCGTGCAGTCCTTCGTCACCCCTGCCACCTGCTTCAAGGCCCGCACGCCGCACCGTGCGCCGCGCGACAACTGGACCAGCCCTTCACGCACAAAGTTCCGGTTTTCATCGTGCAACGGCACCACGTCAGCCACGGAGCAAAGCCCGCGGAAGGGATAGAGGGCACCGGCTCGAGGGGGGTTGAGCACTGCCACAGCCGGAGGCATCTCCTCGTCGCTCTGGTGATGGTCTGTCACCACCACATCCATACCCAGCTTGGCGGCCAAGGCGATTTCTTTATGCGACGTCGTGCCGCAATCGGACGTCACCAACAACGAGATGCCTTCGTCATGCAGCCGCTGCACGGCGCTGAGATTGAGTCCATAGCCTTCGCGCAGACGATGCGGCACATAGGCGCGCACCTTGGCGCCCAGCCCGCCAAAGAACGACAGGTAGACACTGGTCGCGGTAATCCCATCGACATCATAGTCCCCATAAAAACAAATCGGCTCCTGCGTCGTCACGGCGCGATGCAGCCGTTCAATCGCCTGCTCCATATCGGGAATCAAAAACGGATCATGCGGCGACTGCAGCGACATCCAGGACGTGGCTTCATCCGGCGTGGTCACGCCACGGGCGAGAAAGAGCGAGGCAGTGGCAGGGGAAATGGAAAGGCCCTGGACTAACAAAGCCCGCTGCGACAGATTGATATCACGGAAAACCCAGAGCTTGGATTTCATGAAGACCTTTCGAATGGTTCTGAGTCGCGACAGAGGCTAACTATCTGAGAATTAAAGGGATACTAGCCGCTCAATGCTGCGTTGTCAAACCAACAGACGGGAAGCCGCATCAGGCAAACTCAGAGCAATGAACGATGAACGCTGAGGTGGAATCAGTCCCCCTGTTCATCACTCATCGCTCACCGTTCAGCGTTTTTGCTGCCGGCGGACGGTTTCAGCATCCTGCGGAACATCGACCGGTGAGATGAGAAGAGAGAGAGAAGGAAAAGGGAGAAGTAGCCGTCGCTACTCCCCCCCTTTTTGCACGTAGTTCTTCACGAACTCTTCTGCGTTTTTTTCGAGTACGTCGTCGATTTCATCGACCAACTTGTCGATGTCCTCTTTCATCTTCCTGCCGGCTTCGACGACCTTCGGATTGGCCTTAACGTCGTCTTTCCCCTGCGGCTCTCGCTTGGGCTCCTGCTTGCGCTCCTGTTTCTCCATCCGAGCACCTCCCGTACAGCTGGGAAACTCTCGTGGATCAGCACAACGTGATCCCTGCGAGCACCTTACTCCAGGGCCATTTCAGCCGTCAAGCCAACCGAAGAAACGTGAAGCGTCGCTCGTATCTCGTCGTTCGTAGACGAAAAAACGTCCTCGCTTACGAGATACGCTTCACGCTTCACGAACGACGCTCCTACACGAGCAGCGAAACGATGAGCAGAGCCACAATATTGATGACCTTGATCATCGGGTTGATCGCCGGGCCGGCTGTATCCTTATAGGGATCGCCGACTGTATCACCAGTGACTGCAGCCTTGTGCGTGTCCGTCCCCTTCAGGCCCTGCTCTTCAATATACTTCTTGGCATTGTCCCAAGCACCACCGCCGCTCGTCATCGAGATAGCCACAAACAGGCCGGTCACGATGCTACCGACGAGCATGCCTCCCAAAGCCTGAGGCCCAAGAATCACGCCAACCAAAATCGGCGAAATCACCGGAATCAATCCCGGCACCATCATCTTCTTGATCGCCGCCTGGGTCACAATATCCACGCAAGTCCCGTATTCCGTCTTACCCGTGCCTTCCATGATCCCTTGGATAGTCCGAAACTGCCGACGCACTTCTTCCACCACGAGACCGGCTGCCTCGCCCACGGCCTTCATACAGAGAGCCCCGAAGATGAAGGGCAACATCCCTCCCAGGAAAAGTCCGACTAAGACAGAAGGGTTGGAGAGGTCGAAGGTGCTCGCCCCACTCCCCTTGGCCACTTCACGCGCATATTCAGCGAACAGCACCACCGCCGCAAGGCCGGCCGATCCGATCGCATAGCCCTTCGTCACGGCTTTGGTCGTGTTGCCGACCGCATCCAATGGATCAGTGATGTCCCGCACCTCTTTGCCGAGGTGCGCCATCTCCGCGATCCCGCCCGCATTGTCGGTAATCGGACCAAAGGCATCGATCGCCACCACAATCCCGGCCATCGACAACATCGAGACAGCCGCAGTGGCCACACCATACAAACCACCCGAGGCCGCGCCGCCACAGAGCCAGTAGCTCGTCAGAATCGCCGCGCCGATCACCACCACCGGCAAGGCCGTTGCCTCCATTCCCACCGCTAAACCCGCAATGATGTTCGTCGCATGGCCCGTTTCGCTGGCCTTGGCAATCGCCTTCACCGGCGCATAGCTCTTGGAGGTGTAGTAATCGGTGATAAACACGAGGGCGAGGGTCACGGCCAAGCCGATCAACGAGGCGAGGTAGTAGCTCATCCCGCTCACGCCGCCCACACCCTCCATGATCGAGGTCGTCACGGGGTAAAAGGCCACCGCAGCAATGCCGCCCGCCACAAACAGCCCCTTGTAGAGGGCCGGCATGATCCCGCCACCCGGACTCACCTTCACAAAGAAAATGCCGATAATCGTCGCAAAGATCGTGACGCCGCCGAGAGCGAGAGGGTACAAAATTGGCGCACTGACTCCCTTGAACAGGGTAAAGGCCAACACCATCGCCGCCACCGTCGTCACGGCGTAGGTCTCGAAGAGGTCCGCGGCCATACCGGCGCAATCGCCGACATTGTCGCCCACGTTATCCGCGATGACTGCCGGGTTGCGTGGATCGTCTTCCGGAATGCCCGCTTCGACTTTCCCGACGAGGTCTGCCCCGACGTCCGCCGCTTTCGTATAGATACCACCGCCCACCCGGGCAAAGACCGAAATCAAACTGCCGCCGAATCCAAGGCTCAGCAGCGCATGAATCGCCTTCTCCTGCCCTGCAATCTGCGACGCCACCACATAGAACGTCGTGATGGCCAGTAGGCCCAGGCCGATCAACAAGAGCCCCGTCACCGCGCCGCCACGAAAGGCCACGGTCAGCGCCGCATTCATCCCGTTATGCGCAGCCTGCGCCGTCCGGACGTTCGCCCGCACTGCGATGACCATACCCACATAGCCGGCCAGAGACGACGCGCCTGCGCCAATCAAAAATCCAATCGCAGTCAGCAACCCGAACTTGTCAGAGAACGCCCCTGCGCCCCATAGCATCGCGAATAACACAGCGGCGACGACGCCAACAGTCCGATACTGGCGGTTCAGATAGGCGCTCGCGCCTTCCTGAATGGCCTTGGCAATTTCTTGCATCTTTGGATTGCCGGCATCCAGCTTAAAGACCCACATGGCCAGATAGAGGCCGTAGGCAATGCCGGTCACCGCCGATACCAACGCAAACGTAATGATGGATGAGTCGCTCACAATGGTCTCCTCCTGTTAGGGGTGTTGGGGGACACCCATTTCCTCTGGCCTCCATCCATCACGATGACGTGTTCGATGGGAAACCGCGAAGTGGTACAGAATCGATCCGTGCAGCTAACTAACTGAAAAGTCGGGCCATTCTATACAGGTGCGGGAAGGGGATCAAGAGGGAAAGGGAGGGGGATGGAGGCTGATGATCTTCTGTGCTCGCGCAACGCGCGGTCGCGGACTCCCCTCGTTGGACGCGCGCAGTTGAAGATCAACAGCCCCCATCCCTAGAAAGGGAACAAGCGAGATTGGAAGGGAGATAGGAGCAGGCAACCGTCCTTCTTGCTCGCAGAACGCGCACAATCGGAATGTGCTCGTCCGACGCGCGCAGTAAAGGACGGCCTGCCTGCTCCCTACAGAGAAAGTAAAGAGTCAGAAGGGGCAGACTAAATGGTCTTCTGTGCTCGCGCAATGGAAGTTCCATCAGCCCCCATCCCTGAAGATTAGGTGCAGAAAATTTGGAGCCACTCGTTAGATGGGAGCACAGAGAGAAAAGATGGACACGATGGTCTGCCGTCAGGCCATCGCACAGCAAGAAATCGATCGGCAGAAGAACTCGCCCTTCAATCCACGCTGACGAAGTTACTCACCAGCGACAAGTTCAGCGTCTAACGGATGATCTTTACGAAACTGACTGACCCCCAGCACGCTAAATCCCAGCACATGCCCCTGTTCATCGACCCGCTCCATGAGCGCATCATGTGCCGTGGCCCGCATGAAACCCGGTGCCTCACGGAACTGCACCTCGAGATAGTCCGCCTCGGGATCAAACCAGATCTTTACTTTTTCGGCCATAATGATTCTCCTGGCTTCAGTTGATCGGTTAAATAGGCCGTCACCACAAAAGCATCATCCCGTGGGTACTTTACCACGACGCAGAGCCACTTCCCACCAACACGCGTCTTCACGTAGTACTCATAAAAGAGCTGCACAGTCTCATCGGAGCGAGAGACCCGCACCTCTGCAGGAGTCTGCAAGACCCGGCTGATCTCCTCTTCCATCCCAGCCAGTTCCTGGTGCTGAAGAATGTGATCGAGCCGTTCATCCGTCAACCGTACTGAACGCCCAAAGCAATCCCGGATGACTTTCATGAGACTCCTCAGACACGCAATCAGAACTGGACTCGCAGAAGTCGTCGCTCAAGGAACAAGGCAGGAGGATACATCGGCACCGAGATTATTGGAAGCGGCGGCTGGTCTCTCCGCAGAGCGTGCGCGTGCGGGACTGGCGAGAGTCGCACGACGTAAGGCTGAACTATCCCGTCTTTCTGATTTGGTAGATTCGCTGGTAGCCTTTCGAGTTAGGCCAACTCATCCATTTCCACCCTCTCGCCACTCCCGCCAATCTCGCCCGTCCCGCGGTCTATTCCATAGACCAGACAGACCAGACGAACCAGATAGACCGGATAGACGAGATATACCAGAGCGACCGGTCTCAGGGGACCTGCTGTTACGGTGCAGGGGGGAATGTCGCGAGCAATTCATTCACTTTCTCATACAACTGCGGAAGGTCGCGCTCCACTGCCTCCCATACTAACTGCACATTCACCCCGAAGTAATCGTGAATCAATTTATCTCTCATGCCTGCAATGGGTTTCCATGCAACATCGGTATGCGCCGACTTCAGGCCGGGCGATATTCGCTTCGTGGCCTCCCCGATGATTTCCAGATTGCGGATCACGGCGTCTTGGGTTTTCCGGTCCGCCAGGAATCTGTCCTTTTCGGTCGCGGTATATTCACGATCTGCCGAATGGCATCTCGAATATGAAGCAGGTAGATGCGGTCGTCCTTCATAGAGGGACCGCTTCGGCATGGATTCGCTGCTCGAGGTAGGGACTCATACCCTGATCCGTGAGTACATCGACTTTGCGCTGCAGCAATGTCTCGAGATCCTGGCTCAGCTCGATCAGGTCGAGCAGACTCCGTCCGTTATCCATTTCAACGAGAAAGTCGATATCGCTATCCTGGCGTGACTCCCCTCTTGCCACGGACCCGAAGACACGTACGTTGTGGGCGCCATGCGCCGCTGCGAGTCGTAAAATTTCTATCCGTTTGAATTTGAGCAAGTCTGCGATACCCATTGTGCGCTCCCTGGAAAGCTCTCGTCCTTGAAGGATACCGATTTGTGTACATCCTGACAAGCAGGACGCATGAAATGGTGCGAGTTGGGTGGGCTGGTTGGCCGGACGGACGGAGGGTGGTCTGTCTGGTTGGGATCGCGAGACAAGCGGGAATGGCGAGAAAGGCGGGACACGAGAAACGGTCTATCTGGTCTGTCTGGTTAATGGGAAGCGTACAGGAAGGGCGAGATGGGCCACCTAGGAACAGGTCTTCCGACTCTCTACCTCGCTTTAGGGATGGAGGCTGATTGATCTTCCACTG